>DASYRI010000138.1:0-47500 GCA_036004545.1 Gemmatimonadales bacterium | reverse complement strand
GTTGCAGGAGCTCGAACAGATGCGGGACAGCCTGGTCCACATGCTGGTGCACGACCTCCGGGGTCCCCTCACCGGGATCAGCGTTTCGCTCCAGATGTCGGAGGAACGGATCGTTGAGCTCGGCGATTCCGAGCTGTCCGAGGACTTCGCGGAGATGAGCCGCAGCGTCACCGAGCTCACCGACATGGTCAGCGACGTGCTGGACGTCAGCCGGTTCGAGGCCGACGCGATGCCAATGCGGCCCGCGGCGGTGGACCTCCGCACCGTGGTGGCGGATGTGGTCGGGGCGCTTGGGCGCGGCGGGCATGCGTCGGTAGTGCTCCATGCCGCTCCGCAACCGGTTGTGGCGGTCGTGGATCCCGACCTCATCCGGCGGGTGGTCGGGAACCTGGTAGGGAACGCGGTCAAGTTCACCCCCCGGGGTGGGGAAGTTCGGGTCGAGGTTGGTGACGGGACCGGCGGCCCCGAAATCCGGGTCAGCGATACGGGCCCGGGAATCTCCCCGGAATTCCACGAGCGAATCTTCGAGAAATTCGGCCAGGCGAACGGCAACGGAGCAGCCAGAGGCCGCTCCAGCGGACTCGGCCTGGCCTACTGCAAGCTCGCCGTTCTGGCCCACGGAGGCCGGATCGGAGTGCTGAGCGAACCAGGCCGGGGCAGCACCTTCTGGTTGACTCTCCCAGGCTCGATTTGAGATCTGGCCCGTCAGGTGCCGAACTCCTCGCCGGCGGGCGCTCCCTCCTGATTTAGCGACGCTCATGTGACGGTCCGGGTGACCGGTCGGTCTCCGACCGGGCGTCCACGGGCCGAACTCCGCATCCTGCCATCACCTAGGCCTTGCGGGCCGGCGGATCGAAGGTCTATATTGGCAAGCTGTTTTCCGACCTTTGTTGGGAGATTGTTCCGTGAAGGTGCGCTCCAGCGTCAAACCGATCTGCGAGCACTGCAAGGTGGTCCGCCGGCAGGGCGTGATCCGGGTCATCTGCAAGCGGAACCCCAAGCACAAGCAGCGGCAGGGCTAGGATGGCGCGTATCGCAGGAGTGGACCTCCCGCGCGAAAAGCGGGTCGAAGTAGCGCTCACCTACATCTACGGCGTCGGAAGGCCCACCAGCAACCGGCTGCTCTCGGATTCGGGGATCAACCCCGATACGCGAGTGCGCGATCTGTCGGACACCGAAGTGGCGCGGCTCCGGCAGCTGATCGAGCGCAGCGTGAAGGTGGAAGGGGCGCTCCGCACCGAAATCGCGATGAACATCAAGCGGTTGATGGACATCGGCAGCTATCGCGGCTCCCGGCACCGCAAGGGCCTGCCGGTCCGGGGCCAGCGGACCCACACCAACGCTCGCACCAAGCGCGGCCCGCGCCGCGCCATCGCGGGCAAGAAGAAGGCGACGAAGAAGTAACCGATGACGACTCCCGCTCAGCCGAATCCCGCCGCCGCCGCCGGGGCCCCGCCAGCCGGCGCTCCGGCCGCGGCCGGCGCCGCGCCCGCCAGGGCGCCGGCGGTCAAGAAGTCGAAGAAGGTGGTCGAGTCCGAGGGCATCGCCCACATCTCGGCCACGTTCAACAACGTGCTCATCACCATCACCGACATGCGGGGCAACACCGTCGCCTGGGGCACGGCGGGGAAGGCGGGGTTCAAGGGGTCGAAGAAGAGCACCCCGTTCGCCGCCACGGTCGCCGCCGAGAATGTCGGCCGCGAGGCGATGAACCTCGGGGTGCGGAAGCTCCACGTCCTGGTGCAGGGCCCCGGGAGCGGACGCGAGTCGGCCATCCAGGCGCTGGCCGCGGTGGGACTCCGGGTGGTCTCGATCAAGGACGTCACCCCCATTCCCCACAACGGGTGCCGCCCGCCCAAGAAGCGCAGGGTCTGAGCGATGTCCCGCTACGCTGGTCCGGCCTGCCGGCTCTGCCGCCGCGAGGGGGCGAAGCTGTTTCTGAAGGGCTCGCGCTGCCTCACCGAGAAGTGCGCCGTGGAGCGCCGCGGCTACCCGCCGGGCCAGCACGGTCAGGCCACCAGCGGCCGGGGCGGGCGGAAGATGTCGGAGTACGCGCGGCAGCTTAGGGAGAAGCAGAAGGTGAAGCGGATCTACGGGCTTTCCGAGAGCCAGTTCCGCAGCACCTACGAGCGCGCCACGACCAGGCCCGGGGTCAAGGGCACCAACCTGCTGGTGGCGCTGGAGACCCGGCTCGACAACATCGTCTACCGGATGAGCTTCGCCACCAGCCGCCGCGCCGCGCGGCAGCTGGTGCGCCATGGCCACGTCCAGGTGAACGGGGCGAAGGTTAACGTCCCGTCCTACCGGGTCGCCGCCGGGCAGGAAGTCCGGGTCGCCCCGGAGAGCCGGGAGCTGGTGCCGGTGAAGGTCGCGCTCGAGAGCGCCGCCCGGGGCGCGCCGATGTCCTGGCTCTCGGTGGACAGCAGCAAGGCCGCCGGCCGGGTCACGATGCTGCCGACCCGCGACGCGATCCCGCTCAACGCGCAGGAGCAGCTGATCGTCGAGCTCTACTCGAAGTAACCCGGGGACGGATGCCGCATGACGATTGACATGACCGGTCTGGTCCGCCCGTACATGGTCGAGATGACCAAGCGGGAGGACAATCCGAACATCGCCGAGTTCCGGCTCCAGCCGCTGGAGCGCGGATTCGGCTACACGCTGGGCAATTCGCTCCGGCGCCTGCTGCTCTCCTCGCTCCGCGGCACCGCCGTCTGGGCGTTCCGGATGGACGGCGTGGTGCACGAGCACCAGACCGTGGCGGGCGTGCTCGAGGACGTCCACCAGATCATCCAGCGGCTCAAGTCGCTGACCCTGGTGCTGGACGAGGACAAGGACGAGGCGCTGCTGCGCATCCGGCGCGAGGGCAAGGGGCCGGTCTACGCCCGCGACATCCAGGACTCGCCCGGCGTGCGGGTGGTGAATCCGGACCACCTGCTCTTCACCCTGCAGGACGTGAAGGACGTCAACTGCGACCTCTACATCAACAAGGGCCGCGGCTACGTCGAGGCCGAGCTCCACCCGGCCGACCGGTCGCTGCCGGTGGACGTGGTGCGGATTGACGCGATCTACAATCCGGTCCGGCGCGCCAACTTCAACGTCAGCGAGACCCGGGTCGGCCAGCGCACCGACTACGACCGGCTGGCCGTGATGGTGGAGACCAACGGGACGATCAGCCCGGAGGACGCCATCGCCTACGCCGCGGCGCTCGCCACCGAGCACTTCCGCTACTTCATCGATTTCGGCCGGGTCCCCCAGCAGCGGGTGATCGCGGTCGAGGGCGTGAGCATCACCGGCGGGCTCCGGATGAAGCTGGAGCAGCTGATCGACGACCTCGGCCTCTCGGTCCGCTCGCTCAATTCGCTCAAGAACTCCAACATCCGCACCCTGCGCGATCTGGTGGAGTTCAGCGAGGACGAGCTGCTCAAGGTGAAGAATGTGGGCGAAAAGGCGGTGGCCGAGATCGCCGAGCTCCTCCAGCGCGAGGGGCTCAAGTTCGGGATGGCATTCGAGGAGGTGGACGGCGACCTCCGCGTGGCCCGGAGCGGCGCCGCCCCGGGCGACGCCGCGGGGGCCGGCCCGGTCGAGGAGAACGGCTGATGCGGCATCGCGCCAAGGGGCGCCAGCTCTCCCGCACCGCCGAGCACCGCAAGGCCCTGCTCCGGAACCTGGCCGCGAGCCTGTTCCGCCACGACGCCATCGTGACCACCGAGGCCAAGGCGAAGGAGCTGCGCCCCTACGCCGAGCGGCTGATCACGCTGGCGCGCCGGGGCGATCTGCACGCCCGCCGGCTGGTGGAGCGGCGGATTCAGGACCGCGAGGTGCTGAGCCGCCTCTTCAAGGAGATCGGGCCCCGCTTCGCCACCCGGCCCGGCGGCTACACCCGGATCCTCAAGCTGGGGCACCGCGTCGGCGACGGAGCGGACGTCGCCCGCATCGAGCTCCTCGCCGAGTGAGGCCGCCCCCGCGCCGCCGCCCGGAAACGACGAAGGGGACCGAGTGGTCCCCTTTTTTTGAGCCCCGCCCGCTCTTCCCGGTGGGGCGTTCAGCCCGCCTTCTTGATCCGGTTGCTCCGGATGCAGCGGGAGCAGACCTGGATCCGGCGCACCCGGCCCTCGACGCTGGTGCGGACCGTCTGAAGGTTCGGGTACCAGCGCCGCTTCACCCGGTTGTTGGCATGGCTCACGTGAAAACCGGTCGTCGGTCCCTTGCCACAGACACTGCAAACCCGCGCCATAGGACCTCACGCATGCTCGAAGGATCGCCGCCGCGCCCGGGGCGCGAAGGGGAGGAAGCTAATCCGGTGCGAGAGATGACTCAAGGGAGACGCAAAGACGCGATGACGAAAGGACGCGAAGGACAGTTAACCGTCCGCCACCTTGCCTCTTTGCGTCTTCGTGTCCTTGCGTCCCCCCGGCCGACCAATGCCTAAAGCCCTCATCACCGGGATCACCGGCCAGGACGGGTCCTACCTCGCGGAGCTGCTGCTCTCCAAGGGCTACCAGGTGTACGGCATGGTCCGCCGCACCAGCCACCACAGCTTCGAGCGGATCGAGCACCTGCTCGACCGGCTCACCGTCGTCACCGCCGATCTGCTGGACCAGCACTCGCTCACGGTGGTGCTGCAGGACGTCCGCCCGGACGAGGTGTACAACCTCGCGGCCCAATCCTACGTCCCGACCTCCTGGACCCAGCCGGTGCTCACCGGGGAGTTCACCGCGCTGGGCGTCACCCGGATCCTCGAGGCGATCCGGCTCGCGCATCCCTCGGCGCGGTTCTACCAGGCGAGCTCGTCGGAGATGTTCGGCAAGGTGCAGGAGACCCCGCAGCACGAGGGCACCGCGTTCTATCCCCGCTCCCCGTACGGCGTCGCCAAGGTGTACGGCCACTGGATCACGGTGAACTACCGGGAGTCCTACGGACTCTACGCGGTGAGCGGCATCCTCTTCAACCACGAGTCCCCCCGGCGCGGGATGGAGTTTGTGACCCGCAAGGTGTCCGACGGGGTGGCGCGCATCAAGCTGGGGCTCGCCACCGAGCTCCGGCTCGGGACCCTCGACGCGCGGCGCGACTGGGGCTACGCCGGCGACTACGTGGACGCGATGTGGCGGATGCTCCAGCCGCCGGCGCCGAGCGACTACGTCATCGGCACCGGCGCGACCCACAGCGTCCGGGAGCTGGTCGAGACGGCGTTTACGCACGCCGGGCTCGACTGGACCCGCTACGTGGTGAGCGATCCCGCCTTCAAGCGCCCGGCCGAGGTGGACACGCTCCAGGCCGATCCGGGGCGGGCCAGGGAGAAGCTGGGCTGGAGCCCGACCGTGGATTTCACCGCGCTGGTGAAGCTGATGGTGGACGCGGACCTGGCGCGACTGGAGCGGCGGTGAGAGTCCTGGTCACCGGAGCCGACGGCTTCGTGGGGCGCTGGCTCGTCTCCCGACTCCTCGAGGCGGGCCATGAGGTCGGGGGGACCCATCGCTCCGGGGGAGGGCCGTCGCCCCTGCTCGCGCCGGAGCAGCGCCGCCGGGTAGCCTGGCGGCCGCTGGAGCTCGCCTCCCGCGAGTCGGTCGAGCAGGCGGTCGCCGGCGAGTGGAGCGCGGTGGTCCACCTGGCCGCGCTGGCGTCCGGAACCGAGGCGCGCCAGGATCCCGGCCTCGCGTGGGAGGTGACCGCGGCGGGCACGGCGCGCCTGGCCGAGGCGCTGGGGCGGCGGGCGGCCGAGGGCGATCGCGGCCCCCTCCTGCTGCTCGTCTCGACGGCGGAGGTCTACGGCGCGGGCTCCGGTGCCGCGCATCGGGAGGGCGACCCGGTGGCGCCCTGCTCCCCGTACGCCGCCAGCAAGCTGGGCGCCGAAGTGGCCGTTTTCGAGGTGCGGCGGCGCACCGGCCTCCGGGTTATCGTCGCCCGGCCCTTCGCCCACACCGGGCCGGGCCAGGACGCCCGGTTCGTCATCCCGGCGCTGGCGAGCCGGCTCCGCACCGCGAAGCGGGTCCGCGCCCCGGCGATCAACGCCGGCAATCTCGACGCGGTGCGGGACCTGCTCGACGTGCGCGACGTGGTCGAGGCGTACCTGGCGCTGCTCGAAAGCGGCGTGGTCGGCGAGACTTACAACATCGCCTCCGGGGAAGGCCACTCGCTCCGTGACGTGCTCGATCGGCTCCAGGAGCTCGTCGGCTGGCGGGTGATCGTCGAGTACGACTCCGGGCTGGCGCGCCGGGCCGATATTCTTCATCTCGTGGGGGACGCGGGCAAACTCCACGCGGCGACCGGCTGGGCGCCGCGGATTCCCCTCGACCAGACGCTCCAGGATCTCCTCGATGCCCAAGCGGTCTGACCTGGCGTCGATTCTGTTGCTCGGCTCGGGGCCGATCGTCATCGGCCAGGGCGCGGAGTTCGACTACTCCGGCACCCAGGCGGCGCGGGCCCTCCGGGAGGAGGGCTTCCGGGTGATCCTGGTCAACTCGAATCCCGCCACGATCATGACCGACCCCGAGGTGGCGGACCGGACCTACATCGAGCCCATCACGCCCGAGTGGGTGGAGAAGATCATCGAGCGGGAGCGCCCCGACGCGCTGCTCCCCACCATGGGCGGCCAGACCGCGCTCAACGTGGCGATGGCGCTGGCGCGGAGCGGGGTCCTGACGACCTACGGGGTCGAGCTGATCGGCGCCAACGAGCGCGCCATCCGGATGGCCGAGGACCGGGACGAGTTCGCCCGCGCGATGCGGCGCATCGGCCTCGCCACGCCGCCCGGCGTCACGGTGAAATCGGTGGCGGAAGGGCTCGAGGCGGTCGAGCACACCGGGTATCCCGCCATCCTCCGTCCCTCGTTCACGCTGGGCGGCACCGGGGGCGGCGTGGCGTACAATCGCGAGGAGTTCGAGGACCGGCTCCGCCGGGGGCTCGAGCTCTCGCCGGCCGGCTCGGTGCTGGTGGAGCGGAGCATCATCGGTTGGAAGGAGTTCGAGCTCGAAGTGATGCGGGACGGCGCGGACAACGTGGTCATCGTCTGCTCGATCGAGAACCTGGACCCGATGGGCGTCCACACCGGCGACTCGATCACCGTGGCGCCGGCGATGACGCTCTCGGATCGCGAGTACCAGGTGATGCGCGACGCCGCCTGCAGGATCATCCGCGAGGTGGGGGTCGCGGCCGGCGGCTGCAACGTCCAGTTCGCGGTGAATCCCGAGACCGGCGAGCAGCTGGTCATCGAGATGAATCCCCGGGTCTCCCGCTCCTCGGCGCTGGCATCCAAGGCCACCGGTTTCCCCATCGCGCGGATCGGGACCAAGGTGGCGGTGGGCTACCGGCTCGACGAGCTGCCCAACGACATCACCAGGACGACCCCCGCCTCGTTCGAGCCGGTGCTCGACTACGTGGTGGTCAAGATCCCCCGCTTCGCCTTCGAGAAATTCCCCACCGCCGACCCCCGCCTCACCACCCAGATGAAGTCGGTGGGCGAGGTCATGGCGATCGGCCGCACCTTCAAGGAGGCGCTCCAGAAGGGGTTCCGCGGGCTCGAGGCCGGGCGGCCGGGCTGGACCGTCGGAGAGACGCTCGCGGACGACCGCCTGAGCGACACCTCGCGCGAGGGGCTGCTCGCGGCGATCCGCACCCCGACCCCGGAGCGGCTCTTCCAGGTCAAGCGGGCCCTTCTCGCAGGCATCGAGGTGAGCGCCATCGCCGCGTGCTCCGGCATCGACCCGTGGTTCGTGCACCAGATGCGGGAGCTGGTGGAGGCGGAGGGGAGCTGGACGCAAAGACGCAAAGAGGCAAAGACGCCAAGTGAGGCGGAAGAGCGGGCCGAGCTCAGGCGCATGAAGCGGATGGGCTTCTCCGACCGCCAGCTCGCCGAGCTCTCCGCCACGACCGAGGAGGCAATCCGCGAGCGCCGCCACGCCCTCGGGATCCGTCCGGCCTACAAGATGGTGGACACCTGCGCCGGCGAGTTCCCCTCGGTCACCCCGTATCTGTACTCCTCCTACGACGAGGAGAACGAGATCGGCCCGCAGGGCGACCGGACGGTCATCATCCTGGGGAGCGGGCCCAACCGGATCGGGCAGGGGGTCGAGTTCGACTATTGCTGCGTGCGCGCCGCGCTCGCCTTCCGGGAGATGGGCTACCGGACGGTGATGGTGAACTCGAATCCCGAAACGGTCTCCACCGACTTCGACATCAGCGACGCGCTCTATTTCGAGCCGCTCACCCTGGAGGACGTGCTCGAGATCGTGCAGCTGGAGCGGCCGTTCGGCGTGGTGGTCCAGCTCGGCGGGCAGACGCCGCTCCGGCTGGCCCGGGGGCTCGAGGCCGAAGGCGTGCCGATCCTGGGCACCCCGCCGGAGGCGATTGACCTGGCGGAGGACCGGGGCCGCTTCGAGGGGATCGTCCGCGAGCTCGGCCTCGCGCAGCCGCCCAACGGCACCGCGCGGACGCTCACGGAGGCGCTCCGCGAGGCGGAGAAGATCGGCTACCCGGTCCTCATCCGCCCTTCCTACGTGCTCGGCGGCCGGGCGATGGAGATCGTGTACGATCCGGAAACGCTGACCGAATTCTTTGCCAAGGCGGAGCGGGTGGCACCGGGGCACCCGGTGCTGATCGACCGCTTTCTGGAGGACGCCTTCGAGGCGGACGTGGACGCGATCGCCGATGGGCGGCGCTGCGTCATCGGCGGCGTGATGCAGCATATCGAGGATGCCGGGATCCACTCGGGCGACTCGGCCTGCGTGCTCCCGCCTTATCTCGTCTCCGCCGCCCAGGTGGACGAGATGCGCCGCTCCACCCGGGCCTTCGCCGAGCGGATCGGCGTGGTGGGGCTGCTCAACGTGCAGTACGCCATCCAGCACGGGGTGGTGTACGTGCTGGAGGTGAACCCTCGCGCCTCCCGCACGGTGCCGTTCGTCTCCAAGACGACCGGGGTCCCCCTGGCGGCGCTCGCGGCGGCGGTGATGGTGGGGAAGACCCTCGACGAGCTGGGGCTCGCCGACGAAACGGCGCAGCCCTACGTCGCGGTCAAGGAAGCGGTCTTCCCGTTCAACAAGCTCCCCGGCGTGGACCTGATCCTGGGTCCCGAAATGCGCTCGACCGGCGAAGTGATGGGGATCGCCGAATCGTTCGGCATGGCGTTCGCCAAGGCGCAAGCCAGCGCCGGCGGCTCGCTCCCGCAGGAAGGCGCGGTGTTCGTCACCGTGAACGACCACGACAAGCCGACCGTGACGCCGATCGCGCGGCGGTTCCACGAGCTGGGGTTCAAGATGCTGGCCACCGAGGGCACGGCCCGCTTCCTCCGGGAGCGCGCCGTCCCGGCGGAGCCGGTGCTGAAGGTGTACGAGGGACGCCCCAACGTGGTGGACCTGATCGTGTCGGGCCAGGTCCAGCTCCTCATCAACACGCCGCTCGGTAAGCTCACCCAGCAGGACGACTACCTGCTGCGGCAGGCGGCGCTGGAGCACCGGATCCCCTACACCACGACGATGTCGGCGGCGATGGCGGCCTGCGACGCGATCGTCGCGCTGCGGAGCCGGGTGGGCGAGGTGCGCTCGCTCCAGGAGTGGCACGCGCTGGCCAGGAGCCCGATGGCCGAGTCGCGGGCATGAGCGCGCGGGACGAGCGGTTCGCGGCCTCGCTCGGCGCGTTGATCACCGCAGAGGTGAAGGTGGATGCGCCGCTCGCGCGGTACTCCACCTACCGCATCGGCGGCCCCGCGACGGTGGTGCTGGCCGCGCGGGTCGAGGACGTGGCGGTTGCCCTGCGCCACGCCGCGCGGGTGGGGGTGCCGGTCTTCGGGCTCGGGCTCGGCTCCAACGTGCTGCTGCCCGACGAAGGACTCGATGCCCTGGTCATCCGGCTGGGCAAGGGCCTGGACGCGATGCGGAACGAGGGCGGGCGCTGGTGGCTGGGTGCCGGGCTCCCGGCGCCGCTCGCCGCCCGCAAGACCGCGGAGCAGGGGTGGGGCGGGATCCACATGATGGTCGGGGTGCCCGGCACCGTGGGCGGCGGGGTGTTCATGAACGCGGGGTGTCACGGCGGGCAATGGGCGAACGTGGTCGAGCGGGTCACCGTCGTCGACCGGGCCGGGAACGACCGGGTCGTGGCCGCGAAGGACATCCCGTTCAGCTACCGCCGGAGCGGTCTCGACGGCGACGTCGTGCTCGAGGCCGAAGTCGCGCTCCACGCCGGCGACTCGGCGGAGCTCGAGGCCGAGGTGCAGAAGCTCTTCGGGTGGCGGCAGCAGGGGACCCCGTTCAACCAGCCGTGCTGCGGCAGCGTCTTCAAGAATCCCGACCCGCCGGCGCCCCCGGGCTGGACCAGGCCATGGACCGCCGGGAGCCTGATCGAGGCGGCGGGGCTCAAGGGAACCCGGATCGGGGGCGCGGAGGTCTCGCCGATGCACGCGAACTATTTCGTCAACACCGGCGGCGCCACCGCCGGCGAGGTGCGCGCGCTCATCGCGGAGGCGCGCGACGCCGTGCGGGTCGCCTTCGGCGTCACCCTGGAGACCGAGGTGAAGGTGATCGGCGCCGCCGGGGAATACCTCCATGTCTGACTCCTTCGTCCACGAGTCGTCCTACCTGGACCCCGGGGCCACGGTCGGCGCGGGCACCAGGATCTGGCACTTCTGCCACGTGATGCCGGGCGCGGCCATCGGCGAGCGGTGCACCCTGGGCCAGAACGTGGTGGTGATGCCCGGCGTCCGGATCGGCAACGGCGTGAAGATCCAGAACAACGTCTCCATTTACGAAGGCGTGGTGCTCGAGGACGACGTGTTCTGCGGGCCCAGCTGCGTGTTCACCAACGTGCTCAACCCGCGGAGCGAGATCTCCCGGAAGGGGGAATACCTCCCGACGCTGGTGAAGCGGGGCGCCACGATCGGCGCCAACGCCACGGTGATCTGCGGCGGCACCATCGGGGAATACGCGTTCATCGGCGCGGGCGCCGTGGTGCGGGGCGACGTGCTGCCCTATGCCCTCGTGGTCGGCGTACCGGCCCGCCAGGTGGGGTGGATGTGCCGCTGCGGGGTGCGGCTCGAGATCCGGGCCGGGCTCGCCACCTGCGGCGCCTGCGGTACCCGGTATCGCGAGACCCGGGGGCTCCTCTCCCCGGTTGACCCGGCATGACGGGAACGGATAAGTTTGCCCTTCCCGGTGCGAAGGTGAACGTTCCGCTGCTCGATTTGCGTGCCCAGCACGCCGCCATCCGCGAGGCCGTGCTGCCCGCCGTCACCGCGGTCATCGAGCGGCAGCAGTTCATCATGGGGCCGGAGGTCGCCGCGCTCGAGGAGGCGATCGCCCGGCTCTCCCGGGTCCGCCATGCGATCGGCTGCGCCAGCGGCACCGACGCGCTGCTCCTCCCGCTCAAGGCCCTCGACCTCGAACCCGGCGACGAGGTGATCGTTCCGCCGTTTACCTTCTTCGCCACGGCGGGGACGGTCCACAACGCCGGCGGAAAGCCGGTGTTCGCGGACATCGAGCCGGACAGCTTCAACCTCTCGCCCGCGGCCGTCGAGGCGGCGATCACCCCCCGCACCCGGGCCATCATCGCGGTCCACCTGTACGGCCAGATGGCCCGGATGGAGGCGATCCTCCCGATCGCCGCGAAGCGGGGGATTCCGGTGATCGAAGACGCGGCCCAGGCCATCGGCGCGCGGCGGAAGCTGGAGGGGGCCTGGCGGCTGGCCGGGGAAACCGGGTGGGCCGGCACCCTCTCCTTCTTCCCCAGCAAGAACCTCGGCGCCTGGGGCGACGGCGGCATGATCCTCACCCAGGACGACGCGCTCGCGGAGCGGATGCGCCGGCTGCGGCTCCACGGCGGCACCCGGCAATACCATCACGACGAAGTGGGCACCAACAGCCGCCTCGATACCCTTCAGGCGGCGGTCCTGCTCGCCAAGCTGCCGTTCCTCGAGGGCTGGAGCGCGGCGCGGCGCGAGAAGGCGGCCGCCTACAGCGCGGCCTTCGAGCGGAGCGGCAGCATCGTTCCGCCCGCCGTGGACCCGGCCAACCAGCACATTTTTCACCAGTACACCGTGCGGGTTCCCCGGAGGGACGCGCTGCTGGACCACCTGCGGACCCGGGGCATCGGGTGTGCGGTGTACTATCCGCTGGCCCTGCACCTGCAGCCCTGCTTCAGCCATCTTGGCTACCGGCCCGGGAGCCTTCCCGCTGCCGAGGCGGCCACGGCGGAGGTCGTCTCGCTTCCGGTCTATCCGGAGCTCCGGGAGGATCAGCAGGCGGAGGTGGTGCGGGCGGTGACCGAATTCTACGACTGACGTAACCCGGGAGAACGCGCGGATGTCGGTGGCTGACGATCTGATCGGCAGGGCGGAGCGCCGCGAAGTGCTGTTCGGCATCATCGGGCTCGGCTACGTGGGGCTGCCGCTCGCGGTGGAGCTGGCGCACGCGGGGTATCGGGTCATCGGCTTCGACGTGAGCCCGCGGGTGGTGGATGGCCTGATGGCCGGGCGCTCCCACGTGAAGGACGTCTCGGCGGGGCAGCTCGCCTCGATCCGGAAGGGCGACCGCTTCATCGCGACCACCGACGGCGCCCGCCTCCGCGAGGCCGACGCGATCTCGATCTGCGTGCCGACGCCGCTGTCGAAGTTCAAGGACCCCGACGTGAGCTTCATCGTGGCCGCGACCGACACCGTGAAGCAGGTGCTTCGGCCGGGTCAGGCGATCATCCTGGAGAGCACCACCTACCCGGGGACCACCCGCGAGATGATGCTGCCCGCGCTCGAAGCGACCGGCCTCAAGGTCGGGGAGGATTTTTTCCTCGCCTTCAGCCCCGAGCGGGTGGACCCGGGCAATCCGGCCTACCAGACCCGCAACACCCCCAAGGTGGTGGGCGGCGTCACCGAGGACTGCCGCCGGGTGGTCTGCGCGCTCTATCAGCCGGCGATCGACACGCTGGTGCCGGTGAGCACCACCGAGGCGGCCGAGCTGGTGAAGCTCTTGGAAAACACCTTCCGCAGCGTGAACATCGGCCTCGCCAACGAGATGGCGATCGTCTGCGACAAGCTGGGGGTGGACGTGTGGGAGGTGATCGAGGCCGCCGCGACCAAGCCGTTCGGGTTCATGAAATTCCTCCCGGGGCCCGGTCTGGGCGGGCACTGCATCCCGATTGATCCGCACTATCTCGCCTGGAAGATGCGCTCGCTCAACTACAAGACCCGGTTCATCGACCTGGCCGGCGAGCTCAACACCGAAATGCCGGTTTTCTGGGTGCGCAAGGTGAGCGATGCCCTCAACCAGGCGGGCAAGTCGGTCCGCGGCTCCACCGTGCTGATTCTGGGCGTCGCCTACAAGCGGGACATCGAGGACCTCCGGGAGAGCCCCGCGCTCGACATCATCCGGCTGCTGGAGCAGCAGGGCGCGAAGATCGCCTACCACGATCCCTTCGTCCCGACCTTCGAGGAGGACGGCCGCCAGTACCTCTCGGTGCCCCTCACCGCCGCGACGGTCGAGGGCGCGGACTGCGTGATGATCGTGACCGATCACACCGTCCTCGACTACGACCTGGTGCGGGATCGGGCCCGCGTGGTGGTGGACTCGAGAAACGCGCTCCGCCGAGCCGCCGCCAGGTGAAGGTCGCGGTCGTCGGGACCGGGTACGTCGGCCTGGTGGCGGGCGCCTGCCTCGCCGAAACCGGCAACGAGGTCGTCTGCGCCGACCTGGACCCCCGGAAGGTCGGCCGGCTGAATCAGGGCGACATGCCGATCTACGAGCCGGGACTCGAGCCCCTGGTGCGCCGGAACCAGGCGGAGGGACGCCTCGCCTTCAGCACCGACATCGGCGCGGCGGTGGAGCACGGGCGGGTCGTGTTCATCGCCGTCGGGACGCCGCCCGGGGAGGACGGCTCCGCCGATCTGCAGCACGTGCTCGCCGTGGCCGCCACCATCGGCCAGCACATGAACGCGCCCAAGGTCGTGGTGACCAAGTCCACGGTGCCGGTGGGAACGGCGGAGAAGGTGCGGGCGGCGATCCGCGCCGAAACCCGGACCCCGTTCCACGTCTGCTCCAATCCCGAGTTCCTGAAGGAAGGCGCCGCGATCGAGGATTTCATGAAACCGGACCGCGTCGTCCTCGGCGTGGACAGCGAGGAGGCCCGGGAGGTGATGGGCGAGCTCTACGCGCCGTTCGTCCGCACCGGCAACCCGATCCTCTTCATGGACCTGTCCTCCGCGGAAATCACCAAGTACGCCGCGAACACCATGCTGGCCACCCGGATCTCGTTCATGAACCAGGTGGCCGACCTGTGCGAGCGGGTCGGCGCCGACATCACGATGGTGCGGCGCGGCATCGGCACCGACCGGCGGATCGGCAGCGCGTTCCTCTTCCCCGGCCCGGGCTACGGCGGTTCCTGCTTTCCCAAGGACGTCAAGGCGCTGATTCACACCGCCTACGAGATGGGGATGGAGCCCGCGCTGTTCGAGGCGGTCGAGACGGTGAACGAGCGGCAGAAGCGGGTGCTCCTGAAGAAGCTGCTCGCCGAGCTGGGCCCCAATCTCCGCGGCCGCCAGGTCGCGGTCTGGGGGCTGGCCTTCAAGGCCGAAACCGACGACATGCGGGAAAGTCCGGCGCTCCCCCTGGTGGATGGGATCATGGAAGCGGGCGGCGTGGTGCGGGCCCACGATCCCAAGGCGCTGGAGACGGCGCGTACCATCTACGGCGACCGGCTGTACTACGCCCGCGATCCCTACGACGCGGTGGCCGGGGCGGACGCGCTGGTCGTCGTCACCGAATGGCTGGTCTATCGCACTCCGGACTTCGACCGCCTCAAGAAGCTGCTCGCCCGGCCGCTGGTGCTGGACGGGCGCAATCTCTACGACCCCGAGCGGATGACCCGCATGGGCTTCGAGTATCACGGCATCGGCCGGCGGACGCCGTGAAGGTCCTGATCACCGGCGCGGCGGGTTTTCTCGGATCGCATCTGTCGGACCGCTTCCTCGCCGAGGGGCACGAGGTGGTGGGGATGGACAACCTCATCACCGGCAACAAGGCGAATCTCGCCCACCTGGAGCGGCAATCCCGCTTCCGGCTGATCCTCCACGACGTGTCCAGGCAGATCTCCTGGCAGGGGCCGCTCGATGCGATCCTGCACTTCGCCTCGCCGGCGAGCCCGGTGGATTACCTCGAGATGCCGATTCAGACGCTCAAGGTCGGCTCGCTTGGCACCCACAACTGTCTCGGCCTCGCGCGCGCCACGGGGGCCCGCTTTTTCCTCGCCTCCACATCCGAGGTCTATGGCGACCCCCAGATCCATCCCCAGCCGGAGAGCTACTGGGGCCACGTGAATCCGGTCGGCCCCCGCGGCGTCTACGACGAGGCCAAGCGGTTCGCCGAGGCGATCACGATGGCGTACCACCGCTTCCACGGCCTGGACACCCGCATCGTCCGCATCTTCAACACCTACGGCCCCCGGATGCGTCCCCGCGACGGGCGGGTGGTGTCGAACTTCATCGTCCAGGCGCTCCGGGGCGAGCCGCTCACGATCTACGGGGACGGCAGCCAGACCCGATCGTTCTGCTTCGTCACCGACCTGATCGAGGGCATCTACCGTCTCTTCATGAGCCGGCGCACCGAGCCGACCAACATCGGCAACCCGACCGAGTTCACCGTGCGGGAGCTGGCCGGGCTGGTGAAGGAGCTGACCGGCTGCCCCGCGCCGATTGTTCACCAGCCCCTCCCCGTGGACGACCCCAAGGTCCGCCAGCCCGACATCACCATCGCGCGCGCCGAGCTCGGCTGGGAGGCCACCGTCCCCCTGCGCGAGGGGCTCGCCCGCACCATCGAGTACTTCCGCAGAATCGTGTTGGGCTGAGCCGGTCGTTATGTTTCCGGGATGCAGGTGAGCACGGACCACCTCCTGGCCCAGGCGCGCGAGCGTTTCGCGGTCCAGGACTACTACGGCGCCGCCCACCTCCTCGAGGAGGTGGTCGCCTCGGGGCGCGGCTACGCCGACGCCCACCACCTGCTGGGGCTCTCCCTCGCGCTGCTCGGGCAGAAGGACCGGGCCCTGGCCCAGTTCGAGCAGGCGCTCGCGCTCAACCCGCGTTACCTGGAGGCGAATATCCACCGCGGCGTGCTGCTGAATGAGCTGGGGCGCACCGCGGAGGCGGAGGAGGCGTTCCGCACCGCGACGGCCTGCGGCGAGGGGGGGGCTTCCAGCGGCGGGTTTCCGCGCCCGGTGGCGGGACGGCTCGCCAACCAGCACGCCCAGCTGGGCGAGGCGTACGCCGAGGCGGGGGCGCTCGGCCCGGCGATCGAGCAGCTGGCCCGCGCCGTGGAGCTGGGGCCGGGGTTCCATGACCTGCGCTACCGGCTGGCGCGGCTGCTGCTCGAGGCCGGCCGCCCGCTCGAGGCGCGCGAGCACCTGGAGCGGATCGTCGCGGAGCACGCCGACTTCCTCGACGCGCATGCGGCGCTGGGCCTCGCCCACTACCACGCCGGTGACGCGGCGGCCGCGCGCGAGGTCTGGGCGCGCTGCCAGGCCCGCCGGCCCCACAACGCGCGGGTCGAAGCCTACCTGGCCATGGCGGCGCGGCTTCCCGGGTGAGCTCCCTGATTCCGTTGCTGATCCTGTTCCTCGGCGGCTGCTCCGTCGCGGCCGCCGACCACGAGCGCCTGGGTGACCGCGCCTACCGGGACGGCCGCTTCGCCGACGCGGTGGCGGAGTACCGCGCGGCGGCCAAGAGCCACGGCACCGCCCGGGTGTGGGCCAAGCTGGGGAGCGCCGCGCTCCACCAGCGGGACGCCGGCACAGCGGTGTCCGCCTACACCGCGCTCGCCGCGGCGGATCCCGATCGCGCGGCGGAGGCGGCCGTCGGCCTGGAGCGCGCGGCGCACCTGGCGGAGCAGGGGGGCTCCGCGGAGCTCGGCAACCTGGCGGCCGCGGTCCGGGCCCTCCGCGCCGTGGCGCCGGGGCGTCCGCTCGGACACTTCGCGCTGGCGGAGGTCGCGGGGCTGCCGGCCCCGGAGGCGCTGGGCGCGCTCCCGGCGGCGCTCGCTTCCGGCGGCGAGGGCCGCTCGGTGGACTCGCTGCTGGTGGCCTTCGGTGCCGCGCAACGTCGCACCACAGCGTGCGAGGGGGCGACCCGGACGTTCCAGACCGTGCTCCGGCGCAGCCGGGAACCCGGACTCCGCGCCGCCGCGGCCTCGGGCCTGGCGGGGTGCGCCCTCCGGCTGGGTCTCGACGCGCTCGCGGCCGACCACGCCGCGGACGCCGAGCGCTGGTTCGAGGCCGCGATCGGCGCTGCGGCAGCGACGCCGGCCGGCTGGCGCGCCGCCATTGGCCTGGGCGACGCCCGTCTGGGCGAGGGCGACGTGCTCGGCGCGGCCCTCGCGTACCAGGGCGTGCTCTCGGCGACCGGCGTGCCCGATTCGCTCACCAGGCTCGCCGCGGGCAAGCTCAACGAGCTCGGGGCGCCGCCGCCCGAGGCCCCGAAGGACGAAGGGATCCGGGAATGAAGCGGAGGTGCGGCCTCGTGTGGCTCGGGATCGTGGCCCTCGCAGGGTGCCACCGGCACCGCGCGGCGGCCGCGCCGGCCGCCGAGGCGGCGCCCGCGGCGACCGATTCGCTCTGGTCGGCGGCGGTGCGCGAGTTCGACCGGGGCCACTGGAACGAGGCCCTCAAGCGCTTCGACCGGGTGGGCCCCGCGATCCCGCCCTCCGACCGGCGCTACCCCCGGCTGCACTTCTTCCAGGGTGAAATCCAGTTCGCCCTGGGGAACCAGCTGCAGGCGGCGCGGGAGTTCCGCCGGGTGGCCGACGAGCAGCCCGAAGGCGCCCTCGCCCCCGACGCCTTGCTCCGCGCGGGCGACGCCTACGCCGATCTCTGGCGCCGGGCCGAGCTCGACCCGACCTACGGCGAGACGGCGCGGGGCGTCTACCAGGAAGTCGTGAGCCGCTACGGCGGCACCCCCGCCGGGGCCCGGGCCGCACTGCGGCTCGCCGCGCTGACGGAGAAATTCGCCGAGAAGGAATACAAGAACGCGCTCTTTTACTTCCGCTTCAAGGCCTACGACTCGGCGATCCTGCTGCTGCGGAGCGTGGTCGCGAGCTATCCCAAGGCGAGGGTGGTGCCCGACGCCCTGGAGCGGCTGGTGCGTGCCTACCAGATCCTCCGATACCAGGAGGACGTGAAGGAGACCTGCGCCTACATCACCCAATACCACCCCGACCCCGCGGGGCCGAAGCGGCTCTGTCCCAGGGACAGCGTCGCCGCGGCGCAGGGCACGACGCCCGGAGGGCAGCGCTAGGGTGCGGATCGGAGTGTTCGGCGGCTCGTTTGATCCGGTTCACCACGGGCACCTGATCGCGGCCGCTTCCCTGGCCGACGCGCTCGAGCTGGACGAGGTACGGCTGGTGGTGGCCCGGCAGCAGCCCCTCAAGCACGGCGGGCACGGCGCGCCGCCGGCCGACCGGGCGGCCATGATCGAGCTCGCGGTAGGCGGCGACCCGCGGCTCCGCGCGGACCGGAGCGAGCTCGAGCGGGAGGGTCCGTCGTACACCGTGGATACCCTGCGTGCGCTCCGCGAAGAGCGTCCCGGCGACGAGCTGGTCCTCCTGGTCGGTGCCGACGCGGCCGCCCAGCTGCCGCGCTGGCGCGAGGCCGAACAGCTGCGGAGCCTCGCCCGGGTCGAGGTCTTCGCGCGCGACGGCGACGCCTCGACCGGAAGCGCGGTGCGGGTGCCCCGACTCGACATTTCCTCGACCGCCATCCGCGCCCTGGTGCGCGCCGGGCGGCCGATTCGCTATTGGGTGCCGGAGAAGGTGGTGGAATACATCGCCGCCCACCGGCTGTATGAGGGGCCCGGGGACGGATGATGAAGACCCTGCTCGCGAAGGTGTTCGGCACCCGCCAGGCGCGCGAGGTGCGCCGCATGATGCCGGTGGTGCACGAGATCCACCGGCACGAGGAACGCCTCAAGAGCCTGAGCGAGGAGGAGCTCAAGGCGCAGACGGCGCGGTTCCGCGAGCGCATCGCGGAGCGCACCGGCGCGCTCAAGAAGGAGCTGGAGGAGGTCAAGGCCGCCAAGCATCACTGCGAGGACCCCGCGGAGCGGAGCGGGCTCGACGAGCGGGCCCACGCGCTGGAGCAGGAGTACAAGAAGGCGCTCGCCGCCGTGCTGGACGAGCTCCTCCCCGAGGCCTTCGCCACCGTGCGCGAAGCGTGCCGCCGGCTGCTCGGCACCACGGTGATGGTCACCGGGCACGACCTGGTCTGGGACATGGTGCCCTACGACGTCCAGCTGATCGGCGGCGCCGTGCTCCACCGGGGGCGGATCGCCGAAATGGCGACCGGCGAAGGCAAGACCCTGGTGGCCACGCTCCCGCTCTACCTCAACGCGCTGGCGGGACGGGGGGCGCACCTCGTCACCGTCAACAACTACCTCGCCCGGCGCGACTCCCAGTGGATGGGGCACGTCTACCAGTACCTGGGCCTCACCGTCGGCTGCATCGACGACACCGAGCCCTCCACCCTGGCGCGGCGGGAGGCGTACAACGCCGACATCACCTACGGCACCAACAACGAGTTCGGCTTCGACTACCTGCGCGACAACATGGTGTTCTCGCTCGACCAGCGGGTCCAGCGGGAGCACGCCTACGCCATCGTGGACGAGGTGGACTCGATCCTCATCGACGAGGCGCGGACCCCGCTCATCATCAGCGGGCCGGTGGGGAACGAGGTGGACGAGAAGTACGCCCAGTTCAACCGCCAGGTGGCCGAGCTGGTGCGGAAGCAGACCGCGGTGGCGAACCAGCTCATTGCCGAGGCGGAGCCGCTGCTCGGCGACGAGAAACGCAAGGAGGAAGCCGGCTACAAGCTCTTCCAGGCGCAGCTCGGCATGCCCAAGAACAAGAAGCTGCTCAAGCTCCTCAACGAGACCGGCGTCAAGCAGCTGGTCCTCCGGGCCGAGCTCGACTACATCGCCGACCGGAAGCTCCCCTCCCGGCAGCAGCGGATGCGGGGGCTGGAGGAGGCGCTCTACTTCGTCCTGGACGAGAAGGGCCACGCGGTCCACCTCACCGACCGGGGCTCCGCGGCGATGTCGCCCGACGAGCCCACGCTCTTCCTGGTGCCGGACATCTCGGAGGAAGTGGACGCGATCGAGAAGGACCCGGACCTGACCCCCGCGGAAAGGCGCGCGGAGCGGATCCGGGTGGAGTCGGAGTACGCGGTGAAGAGCGAGAAACTCCACATCATCCACAAGCTCCTCCAGGCCCACGCGCTCTACGAGAAGGACGTGGACTACCTGGTCCAGGACAACCAGGTGCTGATCGTGGACGAGTTCACCGGCCGGGTGCTGCCGGGCCGGCGCTGGGCCGACGGGCTGCACCAGGCGGTGGAGGCGAAGGAGGTGGTCCAGATCAAGGGCGAGACCCAGACCCTCGCCACGATCACCATCCAGAACTATTTCCGGATGTTCGACAAGCTGGCCGGCATGACCGGCACCGCCGAGACCGAGGAGTCGGAGTTCTATTCGATTTACGGGCTCGAGGTCGCCGTCATCCCCACCAACAAGCCGGTCTGCCGGAACGACAAGCCGGACCGGATCTACAAGACCCGCCGGGAGAAGTACAACGCGGTGCTGGACGAGGTGGAGCGGCTCCATGTCCTCGGCCTGCCGGCGCTGATCGGCACCACGTCGGTGGAGGTCTCCGAGACCCTCTCCAAGATGCTCAAGCGCCGGGGGCTCACCCACGAGGTGCTGAACGCCAAGAACCACGAGCGGGAGGCCGAGATCGTGGCGGGGGCGGGGCAGAAGGCCGCGCTCACGATCGCGACCAACATGGCCGGCCGCGGCACCGACATCAAGCTGGGCAAGGACCTCGATCTGACCCTGGAGGAGGCCGGGCTCCAGATCATCGGGACCGAGCGGCACGAGTCGCGCCGGATTGACCGGCAGCTCCGGGGGCGTGCCGGCCGCCAGGGCGACCCGGGCGCCTCGCTCTTCTTCCTGTCGCTGGAAGACGACCTGATGCGGCTCTTCGGGTCGGACCGGATCGCGCGCTACATGGACAAGACCGGGGCCGAGGAGGGAGAGGTCATCACCGGGCTCCTGGTGACCAAGGCGATCGAGTCGGCCCAGAAGCGGGTGGAGCTGCAGAACTTCCAGTCCCGGAAGCGGCTGCTCGAGTACGACGACGTGATGAACCAGCAGCGGGAGGTGGTCTACTCCCTCCGGCTCTTCGCGCTGGAGCGGGGCGAGGAGCTCAAGGCCGAAGCCCGCCAGATGATCGCGCAGGCGCTCGGCCACGCGGTGCGGAAGTTCCTCGCCGAGTTCGAGCGCCCCGAGGATTGGGACCGGAAGGGGCTGCTGGACGCGCTCTCCCTCCAGTTCGTCGTGGCCCCCCGCGCCATCCTCGACGCCGGCGCGGCCCGCGACACCGACGCCGTGGTCAAGGCGGCCGCCGCCGAAGGGGACGCCGCCTTCCATCGCAAGGTCGAGTACCTCCAGGAGTTCGGGAAGGGAATCGGCATCCCCGACGTGGACCAGCAGATCCTGTCACAGGTGATGCATCTGGTCATCGACGAGAAGTGGAAGGACCACCTCTACGATCTCGATCTGCTCCGGAACGCAATCCAGTACCGGGCCTACGGCCAGAAGGACCCGCTGGTGGAGTACAAGAAGGAAGCCTACGAGATGTTCGAGGACCTGATGCGCGACATCCAGGCGACCTTCACCGAGCGCTACCTCAAGGTCCAGGTGAGCGCCGAGCCGCCGCGCCAGGCGGCGCCGCCTCCGCCGCCCACTCCATCGCGCGGCGGCCTGGACGATCTGTTTTCGGGGCCGGTCGGGACCCGGACCGGCCCGATGGGTGGCCAGCCGCCGCCGACTCGCGGGCCGGCCCCCAGGGTGGAGACCTCGCTGGGACGGCTGCGCCCGACCGACGGCGGGGTCAAGCCGGTCGGGCGGAACGACCCCTGTCCATGCGGATCGGGGAAGAAGTACAAGAAGTGCCACGGCGCGGGGGTCTGAGCCCTCCCGGATCGGGGATCGGGCTCCTTCGGTTGGTGTGACGGGAGGCCGGGCCGGGGTGCTCCGGGGTGGTGGCCGAACGACCCGGTCTCGCGGGAAATCGGCACCGAGTTTCCGCCCGGAAGGGTGTAGCCTCGGGGGATGTCCGCCGAGCCGTCCCCACCTCCGCCTGCCCCCCCCGCCGCCCGCGATCGTCCTCGCGAGCGGCTCTGGTCTCAGGGCGCGCAAGCATTGACGGCCCCGGAACTTCTGGCCATTCTGCTAGGGACGGGGAGCGGAGGGCGGAGCGCCTTCGAGCTCGCGGCCGGCCTTCTGGCGCCGGCGGACGGCTCCCTTCGCCGCCTGGCGGCGCGCCCCGCGGGGGAGCTGCTGCGGACCCCCGGCGTGGGCCCCGCAAAGGCCGCTCGGCTGCTGGCCGCGCTCGAGCTCGGCGCGCGGCTCACGCGCGAAGCGCGTCCGGAGCCGCCCCGGATCCGCTCGCCCGACGATGTGGTGCGCATCGCGGGGCAAAGGCTGCGCGATCTGGCGGTGGAGGAGTTTCACTTGCTGGCGCTCGACAGCCAGAGCCGGGTAACCCGGGACGTGCTGATCACCCGTGGGCTGCTCAACAGCTCGCTGGTCCACCCGCGGGAGGTATTCCGGGCCGCCATCGCGGAGGCCGCGGCCGGGATCATCCTGGTGCACAACCATCCGAGCGGGGATCCGACCCCCTCGGCGGAGGACCAGGCCGTGACCCGGCAGCTGGTCGCGGCGGGAGAGCTGCTCGACGTACCCGTATACGACCACGTCATCGTGGCGGGCGACCAGTACACGAGCTTTGCCACCAGGGGACTGCTGTGAACGAAGCGCTGCTGGATCTGGCGCCGGAGTTCCGCGCCGCGCTGGAGCGCCACGCCGAGCGGCTCGACCTCGAGCTGATCGACCGCGCGCTCCGCTTCAGCGCGAGCGCGCACCGGGGCCAGAAGCGGATGAGCGGCGAGGAGTTCATCTCCCACAGCATCGCCGTCGCCACCATCCTGATCGGGCAGTTCCTGGACTCCACCTCCATCGCGGCGGCGCTGCTCCACGACGTGGTCGAGGACGCCGACGTGAGCGGGGAGGATATCGCCGCGGAATTCGGGTCCGAGGTGGCGGGGCTGGTGGACGGGCTCACCAAGATCGCGCACCTCACCTTCCGCTCCAGCGCCGAGGAGCAGGTCGAGAACTACCGGAAGCTGCTGCTTTCGATCGCCAAGGACGCCCGGGTCATCATCATCAAGCTCGCGGACCGGCTCCACAATATGCGGACCCTGGAGCACCTCCCCGCCGAAAAGCGGGCCCGCATCGCCACCGAGACGCGGGAGATCTACGCGCCCCTGGCGCACCGGTTCGGCATGGCGGGCGTGAAGGCCGAGCTGGAGGACCTCGCCTTCAAATTCCTGGAGCCCGAGGATTACGCCGCGCTCGCCCGCCAGGTGGCGGCCAAGCGGACCGAACGGGAGGAAGTGGTCGCCGGCCTGCAGGGGCCGCTGGAGCAGGAGCTCCGGCGGGCGGAGATCGAGGATTTCGACGTGGGCGGGCGGCCCAAGCACCTCTGGTCCATCTGGCAGAAGATGCGGAGGCGGAACACGCCCTTCGAGGCCATCTACGACATGATGGCGCTCCGCGTGATCGTCCACACGGTGCCCGACTGCTACCATGTGCTGGGGGTGATCCACCACGTCTGGACCCCGCTCCAGGAGCGGTTCAAGGATTACATCGCCTCCCCCAAATCGAACGGCTACCAGTCGCTCCACACCACGATCTTCGGGCCCAACGCCCAGCTCTACGAGGTGCAGATCCGCACCCAGGAGATGCACCGCACCGCCGAGTACGGCATCGCGGCCCACTGGCTCTATAAGACCGAGCGCGAGCGGCCCGACGAGCTGGACCAGCACTTCGGCTGGTTCCGCCAGCTGCTCGAGCTGCAGCAGGACACCCACTCGCCCGAGGAGTTCCTCGAATTCCTCAAGGTGGACCTCTACCAGGACGAAATCTTCGTCTTCACCCCCCAGGGCGACGTGAAGCGGCTCCCCAAGGGCGCCACCGCGATCGACTTCGCCTTCCACGTGCACACCGAGGTGGGGCTGCGCTGCCAGGGCTGCAAGATCAACGGGCGGATCGCCCCGCTGCACCGCGAGCTCAAGAACGGCGACACCATCGAGATCCTGACCTCCCAGCAGGCCCGGCCCAGCCGGGACTGGCTCTCCCACGTGCGGACCGGGCGGGCCCGCCACAAGATCAAGCAGTGGATCCGCCACGAGGAGGAGACCGTCAGCAGCCAGCTGGGCCGGGACATCCTCCAGCGCGAGGTGAAGCGCCGCCGGCTGACGATGCCCGATGCCGACGCGCTCACCCGGGGTGCGGTCCTCCTCGGCATGGCGGACGGCAAGACGCTCGAGGCGGCGGTGGGCCGCGGCGACGTCGCCATCGGGCAGGTGATCCGCTCGGTCTATCCCGACCTGCCGAGCGAGGACCTCCAGGACCCCAAGCCCACCGTCTTCGGCCGCATGCTCGACCGGATCCGGCTCGGCCGCGGCATCAAGATCCAGGGCGTGGACGGGCTCCTGGTGCGCTACGCCCAGTGCTGCCAACCGGTGCCGGGGGACGTGGTGGTGGGCTACGTGACCCAGGGGCGCGGCATCTCCATCCACCGGGGCGACTGTCCCAACCTGCTCACCCTCTCCGACACCGACCGCCGGGTCGAGATCGACTGGCAGGAGCAGGAGGGCGAGTCGTTCGCCGTGCGGCTGGTGGTGAACGCCGAGGATCGACGCGGGCTCTACGCCGACATCCTGCAGGCGATCAGTGCCACCGGCACGAACATTCGAGGCGCCGATCTGCACACCAAGGACGGCTCCGCCTTCGGGACCGTCTTCGTCGAGGTGGACAATCTTCCTCACCTCGCCAAGGTGCTGAAGGCGATCCGCCGGGTGAAAGGGGTCACCGGCGTGGACCGGCGGGAGGTGGCGACAAGCTAGTGGGTAGTGGGTAGTGGGGAGTGGGGAGTGGGCAGTGGGTGGTGGTGGTCAGCGGACTCGGTTCTCGCGTTTGCGCAGCGTACGCATGAGCGCTCCCAGCATCTTCGAGACTTCCTCCGCCAGCCGGAACGCCTCACGAGCATCATCCGATTCGTAGAATTGCAGTCTGACACCGAGGGTGAGCTGCGTCTCCAGCTCCTTCAGGGATCCGTTCGCAATGGCGAGCGACCGGAGGTACTCCCGGGTCGTGCCGCGACCCACCCCTTCGGCGATGTTGGTCGGAATCGAGCTCGCGGCTCGGCGAGCTTGGACCCGAAGCCCGAACTGTTCCGACCGGGGCAGACGATCGGTCAACCGGTAAACCTCGACGGCCAGGTCCATACCGCGCTGCCAGACGATGAGGTCCCGGAAGGAGCGAACCGGGGTCCGTACGGAAGCTGTCAAGGCGTTTCACCGGGGGCGGTGGACTTCCGGAACATGGCGCGACCCAGTTAATTGCAATCACCTTTTTTCTCCGGTTCATGGATCTTCTGACCCGAGCCCCCACCTTCCACCACCCACTACCCACTGCCCACTAACCACTGGCTCGTCAAGACCGAGCCCTCGACCTACTCGTTCGCCGATCTCCAGCGCGACCGGCGCACCACCTGGGACGGCGTGTCCAGCGCCGCCGCGCTGATTCACCTCCGCGCCATGCGGAAGGGCGACGAGGTGCTGGTCTATCACTCGGGGAGTGAAAAATCGCTGGTGGGACTCGCCCGGCTCGCCTCAGATCCCTATCCCGATCCCGGGCTCGACGATCCCAGACGGGTGGTCGTGGATCTCGTGCCGGTCAGGGCGCTGTCCCGGCCCGTCCCGCTCGCCGCCATCAAGTCCGACCGCCGGTTCGCGGATTTCGCGCTGGTGAGAATCTCACGCCTCTCGGTGATGCCGGTGAGCGAGGCGCAGTGGAAGGAGCTCCTGAAGCTGGGAGTTGGGGGTTAGGGCTCCGGGGTTGGGGGATGGGGCGGCCCTGACCCCCAACCCCTAACCCCCGACCCCTATATTTCCCCCATGGCGAAGTTCGAGGTCACCGCTCCGTTCACTCCCGCCGGCGACCAGCCCCGCGCCATCGCGGAGCTCTCCCTGGGCCTCGCCCGCGGCGACAAGTACCAGACGCTGCTCGGCGTCACCGGCTCCGGCAAGACGATGACCCTGGCCCACGTCATCGCCGAGTACGGTCGCCCCACGCTGGTGCTCTCCCACAACAAGACCCTCGCCGCTCAGCTCTACGGGGAGCTCAAGCAGTTCCTCCCGGGGAACGCCGTGGAGTACTTCGTCTCCTACTACGACTACTACCAGCCCGAGGCCTACGTCCCGGCCACCGACGTGTACATCGAGAAGGACGCCTCGATCAACGTGGACATCGAGGCGCTGCGGCTTCGGGCCACCTCGAGCCTGATGGAGCGCCGCGACGTGGTCATCGTGGCGACGGTGAGCGCGATCTACGGCCTGGGCGACCCGGCCACCTATCGGAGCCTGATGTTCACCCTGCACGCCGGCGAATCCCGCGGCCGCGGCGCGATCCTGGGCGACCTGGTGGCCATTCAGTACAGCCGCAACGACGTCTCCTTCGAACCCGGCACCTTCCGGGTCCGCGGCGACACCGTGGAGATCTATCCCGCCTACGCGGAGCAGGCGGTGCGGGTGGAGCTCTGGGGCGACCGGATCGAGCGGATCTCCAAGATCGACCCGGTGAGCGGCACCACCATCGCGCGGCTCGAGCACTGCGCGGTGTACCCTGCCAAGCACTTCGTCACCGAGCGGCCCGCCATCGAGCGCGCGGTGCGGCTCGTCCGCGCGGAGCTGGTCGAGCGGCTCGCCGCGCTCCGCGGGGCGGGGAAGCTGCTCGAAGCGCAGCGGCTGGAGGCCCGCACCAGCTTCGACGTCGAGATGCTGCTCGAGATCGGGACCTGCCCCGGCATCGAGAACTACTCGCGCCACCTGACCGGCCGGGCCGAAGGCGAGCGGCCCGCCTGCCTGTTCGATTACTTCCCCGAGGAGTTCCTCGTCGTGGTGGACGAGTCGCACGCCTCGCTGCCCCAGATCGGCGGGATGTTCAACGGCGACCGGGCCCGGAAGACCACCCTGGTGGAATACGGCTTCCGGCTCCCCTCGGCGCTCGACAACCGCCCGCTGCGTTTCGAGGAGTTCATGGAGCTGGTGCCGAGGATGATCGCGGTCTCCGCGACGCCGGGCGACTATGAGCTCGGCCTCTCTCAGGGCGCGGTGGTGGAGCAGCTCATCCGGCCGACCTTCCTGGTGGACCCCGAGGTGCAGGTGCGGCCGGTGAAGGGGCAGGTGGACGACCTGCTCCACGAGATCCGGCTTCGGGAGGGGCGCCGCGAGCGGGTGCTGGTCACCACGCTCACCAAACGGATGGCGGAAGATCTCACCGACTACCTGCAGCAGCACGGCGTGCGGGTGCGGTACCTCCACTCCGACATCGACGCGATCGAGCGGGTGGAGATCCTCCGGGGTCTCCGGCTGGGTGAATTCGACGTGCTGGTCGGCATCAATCTCCTCCGCGAGGGCCTCGACCTTCCCGAGGTGTCGCTGGTGGCGATCCTCGACGCGGACCAGGAAGGCTTCCTCCGCTCCGACCGCTCGCTGATCCAGACGGTGGGCCGCGCCGCGCGCAACCTGAACGGACTCGCCATCCTGTATGCCGACCGGGTGACCGGCTCGATGCAGCGGGCGCTGGACGAGATGGACCGCCGGCGGCAGATCCAGCAGGAATACAACCGGGAGCACGGGGCGACGCCGGTGTCCATCGTGAAGTCCCACGAGCAGGTGCGGCTCTCCACCCACGTCGCCGACGCGCGCGCCGCCGGCGCCGCAGCCGCGGCCGCCGCCCGGAGGGCGTCCGCCGCGCCCGACCTGCGTGATCCGAAGCAGCGGGCCGCGGCGATGCTCGCCCTCGAGCAGCAGATGAAGCAGGCGGCCGCCAACCTCGAGTTCGAGCTCGCCGCGATGCTGCGCGACCAGCTGAACGAGCTCCGCGCGCTCGACGCGCCCGAGGTGCGCCGGGGGAGCTTCCCGGCCGGCCCGGCGCGGGCCCGGTCCGCCCGGCACCGCGCATGACCACGCTGCTCGACCAGCCGGCGCTCGACACGCTGGGCTTCGACCTGGGCCGGAGCCTCGGTCCCGGCGAAGTGGTCTGGCTGGAGGGTGAGCTCGGCGCGGGGAAGACCACGTTCGTGCGGGCGCTGGTGCGCGGCCTGGGGGCGCTGACCGCCGCCTCCAGCCCGAGCTACGCGCTGGTGCACCATTACGAGGGAAGCCGCGGCCCGATCTACCACGTGGACTGCTTCCGCCTGCGCGACCCCGAGGAAGCGAACGATCTCGACTGGGAAACCCTCCGCGCCGGCGATGCGCTCCTCATCGAGTGGCCGGAGCGCGCCGGCGGCTGGGCGCCGCGCCCCTCCCGCCGGGTTAGGCTCGCCCTGGCCGACGATCCCGGCCTCCGGCGCGTGGAGCTCGGATGATCGCCCTCGGGCTCGAGACCACCACCGACCGGCTCTCGGTGGCCGCGCGGCGGCCCGATGGCCGGACGGCGGTTCGGACGGCGGAGGGCGCCCGGAAGCATGCGGCGGCCCTCTTCCCGCTGGTCGCCGCGGCGCTCGAGGAGCTCGGCGCCGGCCTCGATCGAGTCGAGACCCTGGTGCTGGCCGACGGGCCCGGCAGCTTCACCGGGCTCCGGGTGGGCTGGGCCGCCGCGAAGGCGCTCGCGCGCACCCGGAAGGGCCTGTCGGTGTGGACCGCCTCGACGCACCTCGTCCGCGCGGCGGGAAGCTCGGCGCCCCACGGAGCGAGGGTGCTGGTGGTGACGTCCGCGCTCCGCGGCCAGCTCTACGCGGCGAGCTACCGGCTCGATCTGCCCCGCGCGGTCGAGACGATCGCCCCGCCGGCGCTCGCCACGCCGGAGTCGCTTAGCCGGGAGGAACCCGATCTCCTCGTGGCCGACGCCGAGGAGAAGCTGGTAGATCGCCTGGCCGACCAGCTCGCGGTGCCGCTGATTCACGGTCCGGCGAGTTGGCCCCAGGCGGCGGCCCTGCTCGGCCTGGTAGGGCCTGCAGGCGGCGCCCGCCGCATCGAGGAGCTCGACGGGTGGGAGCCCCTCTACGGGCGGCCCGCGGAAGCCCAGGCCCGCTGGGAGGCCAGGCATGGACGAGAGCTACCGGATCCGTCGGGCCACCATCGCTGACGCCGGCCAGCTCGCGGCGATCGAGCGGGTGTGTTTCACCGACCCGTGGACCCCGGCCGGGATAGAGGAGACGATTCAATATGAAACAGCGCTGGCTTTGGTGGCCGAAAATCGGGCCGGAGTGGCGGGGTACTTCATGGCCCGAATCTCTGGCGAGGAAGGAGAAATCCTGAATCTTGCCGTTCTCCCTCCGGACAGGCGACGGGGAGTTGCACGCCGGCTGCTCGCCGAAGGGGTGGCCGCCATGGTCGCCGACGGGGCGCGTGAGGCGTATCTCGAAGTCCGGGAATCCAATGTGGCGGCGATCAGCCTCTACCGGTCGGTCGGCTTCCGAACCGTGGGCCTCCGGCCCCACTACTATCGGAATCCCCCGGAAGACGCCCTGGTGCTCCGCGCCCCGCTCGCCCCCCCGCGCGATTAAGGGAGGCCCTGCGTATCTTTGGTTGGTCGAATGACTTATCGTCTCCCGAAATTGGTGAGGTCCCCGAGGCAGGGCCCCCTGATTATCCTGAATTGAGGAGGATGCCATGAGCCGCAGTCTGAACCGCGCCACCCTGATCGGCAATCTGGGCCAGGATCCCGAAGTCCGCAGCACCTCGAACGGCGGTCGAGTCGCCACGCTCTCACTGGCGACGAGCCGACAGTGGAAGAGCGCGTCGGGCGAGAAGCAGGAGAAGACCGAGTGGCACCGTGTCATATTTTGGAACAACAAAGGCGCGAATCTTGCGGACATTGCCGAACGCTATTGTAAGAAGGGCGACAAGATCTACGTCGAGGGCAGCATCGAATACCGGACCTGGCAGGACAAGGATGGCCAGACCCGGTATACGACAGAGATCAATGGTCGCGAGCTGATTCTTCTGTCCGGCAAGGGTGATGGCGGCGAGTCCTACTCCGCGCCGAAGGCGGCGGCGGGGGCGGGCGCGGCCGCGAAGCCTGCTGCCAAGGACGAGTCTTTCTCCGATTTCCCGGAGGCTCTTGATGCCGAGGATGACGATCTCCCGTTCTAGCCTGTCGCGCGGGGTTCTGCTCGCGCTTTCGCTCGGGTTCGGGCTCGCAAGCCCGGCCGCGGCGCAGGGCGCCAAGCCGACGTCGCACACGGTCAAGAAGGGCGACACGCTGTGGGACATCTCCCGCACCTACCTGGGCGACCCCTTCCTCTGGCCCCAGATCTACAAGCTCAACACCGACCTGGTGAAGGATCCGCACTGGATCTACCCCAACCAGGTGCTGCGGCTGGAAGGCGCGGTGGGCGAGAAGACCGTTCCGGGGCCGGACACCCCACCACCGGCGCCCGAGGCCGCAGCGACGCCCGCGCCGGGTGCCGTGCCGTCGGCCGCCGATACCATGTCCGGAGGCGGGGAAGAGGGCAGCATCGCGCTCTTCCAGCGCCGGCGGGTCACCAACGTGCGGAACGCCTTCAAGTCCTATCGCGAGGTGAAGTATCATCCGCTCCGCGCGGGCGAGTTCTACTCCGCGGGGTTCCTCACCGAGGGCGATACGCTCGCCTACGGCCGCCTCCTGGGTCCGGTGACGCCGGAGCAGATCGAGAGCGGCCGCGCCCGCGCCGCCGTGCAGATCTACACCCCGGTGGCCGTGCGGCCGGCGGCCGGCGCGAGCTACGCCGAGGGTGACTCGCTCGTGGTGGTGGATCGCCGCGAGGGCCCGGTGGGCTACGGAGACATCATCGTGCCGACCGGCCTCATCCGGGTCACCGGAAAGAACGGCGAGCAGATCGTGGGCGACGTCGTCGCGGTCTACGGTCCGATCCGCGACGGTCAGGCCATTCTGCCGGCGGAGAAGTTCTCCGACCCCGGCGCCGTCGAGTATGCCAGGGTCTCGGACGGACTCGAAGGGCGCATCCTGGTGCCCCGCGATCTCCGCGAGCTCCGCCACCCGCAGCATGTGCTGTTCATTGACATCGGCGGGCAGGACGGGGTCCGGCCGGGCGATCTCTTCGAGGCCCGCCGCACCCCCGGCCCGCAGGTCAAGGCGGAGGCGGACGCGGTGGACGAGGTGATGGCGACCCTCCAGGTGGTCCACGTGCGCCGGCGGACCGCCACGGTGAAAGTGATGAACGTGATCTCGCCCGACGTGCCGGTGGGGACCCGCATCAAGCTGGTGGCGAAGCTGCCCGGCTGAGGTCGCCCGGCCTGCGCAGCCGCGCGCCCCGCACCGTCCCGCCGGGACGGTGCTGGGCGCGGGGTTTTTTCCCGCGCGGTCCTGCCCCTATCTTACCGCCATGCTGTTTCTCCAGGCCGCCGGGCGGATGCCCACTACCCCGCTCGAGCTCGTCCTCGCGTCGAGCAACGAGACCAAGGCGGTCCTGGCGATCACGCTCGTGTTCTCGCTCGCTTCGTGGTTCCTGATCCTGCTCAAGGGCTGGCAATTCCGCCGGCTCCGGCACCAGGCGGCCAGGTTCTTCGCTGAGCTGGGGCGCTCGGCTCGGCTGCAGGACGCCTACCGCGGGGCGATGAAGCTGACCCCCTCCCCGTTCAACCGGCTCTTCCGCGAGGGGATCTCCTTCTACTCGCAGCTGCAGCCCGGAGTGATCCGGGCCGAGGAGACCGGCCACGGCGCGCTCTCGCCCACCCAGCTCGAGGCGCTCAAGATGGTCCTCGGCAAGGAGGTCGCCGCGGAGCGGGACGGCGCGGCGCACTACGTGGGGTGGCTCGCCACCATCGGCGCGGTGAGCCCGCTGCTCGGGCTCCTGGGCACGGTGCTCGGCGTCATGGACGCGTTCATCGGCATCTCCGTCAAGGGCTCGGGCAATCTGGCCGCGGTGGCGCCCGGCGTCGCCGAAGCGCTGGTGACCACGGTCGCGGGCCTCGCCGCGGCGATCCCCGCGGTGATGGCCTACAACTACTTCGCGGGCAAGGTCGGCGAGTTCGAGTCCGAGCTCGAGGGCTTCGGCAACGCAATGGTCGGCTGGATGGCGCGGGAGGGGCTGCTCTAGATGGCGGGCGGAAGCCTGGCCAGCGGGCTGAGCCACCGGCGGCGGCTGCTGCCCACGGCGGACATCAATGTCACCTCGCTGGTGGACGTGGCGTTCGTGCTCCTCATCATCTTCATGATCACCGCGCCGATGATGCAGGGCGGCGTGCCGGTCGAGCTGCCCAAGGCGGAGGGCCGGCCGCTGGCGCCGCGCGAGGGGGTTATCGTCACGGTGGATCGCCGCGGGCAGATCTTCGTGGACCAGACCCGGGTCACCTACGATGAGTTCCGCGCGGCGTTCAAGGCGGTTGTGGCCAGCCGGGGGACGTCGAACGTCTATCTGAGGAGCGATCGCCGGGCGACCTATGGAGACGTCGTGCGGGTGCTCGCCGCGATGCGCGCGGCCGGGGTCTCCAACATCGGCCTCACCACCGAAGAAGAGGAGATCGTCCCTTGACCGCACGGGCGGAGCCGCTTCCGCGCGGCGCGGTGTGGATCGGCATGGGGGGCACCCTGGCGGTGCACGTGGCGGCGCTCGCGGCGCTCCTGGCCTCGGTGCGGGTGGTGTCGCGGCCGGAGCCGCCCATGTACGCCGTGGAGCTGGTTGCCGCCCCCGCTTCCACCGGAACGGCGCGCCCGGCGCCGGAGGCGACCCCGCCTCCCGCTCCGGCGCCCCCCGTTCCGAAGACTCCCGCGAAGCCGGTTCCCAGGCCCAAACCGGTACCGGTCAAGGCGCCTCCCAGGGCCGAGGCCAAGCCGGCGCCGCGCACCGCGAGCCCGGTGGCGCCGCTCCCCGGCGAGACGCCCGGCACCGGCCGTGACCTCGCCAACGTCAAGCTGGCCGGGAAGGAGTTTCCCTATCCCGAGTACCTGCGGAACCTCGTGGCCCAGATTTATCGCCGCTGGAACCGGCCGCTCACCGATCTGGCGCTCCAGGCGGAGGTCGGCTTCGTGATCCTTCGCGACGGGAGCGTGCGCGACATCCGGATCGTCACGAAGTCCGGGAGCTACTCGTTCGATCTCGAGGCGCAGGGCGCGATCGAGGCCAGTGCGACCGCGAAGGCGTTCGGCCCGCTTCCGGCCGGCTATCCGGCGGACTACCTCCAGATCGGCTTCCTGTTCACGCCGAGGCAGAGCCCGTGAAAAACACCGCCATCATGGCCGCGGCGGTGCTGCTCGCCGCGGCTCCGCTCCGCGCCCAGGACACGGTGCGGGTCGGGATCACCTACCAGCCCGGCGTGCGGCCCGGGCTCGTGGTGCTGCCGGCGCCGGGGCTCGATTCGGTCCGAACGATCGTCGCGCGGGACCTCGATTTCAGCGACCGCTTCGAGGTGATCCCTCTGGCCCAGCCGCTCTCCTCCGACGGGACCCAGCGCCCGCGGACGCCGATCAACTACGCGTTCTACCGGACCCTGGGCGCCTCGCTCGCGCTGGAGCTGGTGCCCGCCGCGGGGAGCGGGGTCACCGCTCGGCTCTACGACCTCGCCGCGGAGCGGCTGCGGACCGAGCTCACCCTGCCGATGAACCTGAGCGGCATCGGCGACACCCGGCTCGGCGTGCACCGGCTCTCCGACGAGATCGTGCGGCTGGTCACCGGGCAGCCGGGGATCGCCGCCACCCGGATCCTGTTTCTCAACGACGCGGACAAGCGGATCTGGCGGGTGGACAGCGACGGCGCGGAGCAGGTGGCGACGACGCCGGCGGGCGTGACGGCGATGTCGCCGGCCTGGTCGCCCGACGGGAGCAAGCTCGCCTACATGCAGCTGGCCCGGGACGGGGTCAAGCCGATCGTGGTGCAGGCCACAGCCAGCGGTACCCGCACGGTGCTCCCCTCGACCGGCACCACCCAGAACATCACACCGGCCTTCTCTCCCGACGGAAGGACCCTGCTGTTCGCCCGGATGTCGGAGCAGGGCACGGCGCTCTATGCGATCAACGCGCAGACGTATTGCTGCCTCGAAAAGCTCACCGGCGGACGGTTTGCAGAAAACTTCTCGCCCACCTATTCTCCGGACGGCCGGCGGGTCGGCTTCGTCTCGACGCGCGCGGGCGGCCAGCAGATCTACGTGATGGCCGCCGACGGCACCGATCAGGAGCTGCTGGTGCCGTTCGATTACGGCGGGTCCGGCAACGCGAACGCGCCCGACTGGTCGCCCGATGGGGCCGCGATCGCCTATCACCGCGACGCGGGCGGCACCCCGCAGATCTGGACCTTCGATCTGTCGGGACGCCAGGCGAGGCAGTGGACCTCCTCGGGCCGAAATGAGGATCCGAGCTGGGCGCCGGACGGCCGGCATCTGGTGTTCGTGTCGGACCGTACCGGGAGGCGCCAGCTCTTCGTCGTCGACACCGAGACCGCGCGGGTCCGGCAGGTGATGACGTCCGGCTCGACCCGGCTCCCGGCGTGGTCGCGCTCGCTCGGCGGGGCGCGCTAGGACCATCCTTCAACTCACGGAGCGAAACGATGCGCGGACGATCGAGGATGCTCTCCATCTCCTTCCTTGCCGTCGCGGCCGGAATCGGCGCCTGCAAGAAGCAGCAACCCGTGCTTCAGCCCCCCACCGCGGACACCGCGGCCGTGCAGCCGGCTCCTCCTCCGCCCCCGCCTCCCCCGCCGCCCCCGCCGCCGCCCCCTGGCCCCGACCCAGCGGCGGAAGCCCGGGCCCGCGCGGCGCTCGTGGCCGAGATCGGCAACGTGATCCACTTCGACTACGACCAGGACGTCATCAAGCCCGAAGACCGGCCGGTGCTCGATCGCAAGGCGGAGATCCTCCGGGCCAATCCGGCGCTCCGACTCCGGATCAGCGGCCACGCCGACGAGCGTGGCTCCGACGAGTACAACCTCGTGCTCGGCAACAAGCGCGCCCTCGCCGCGAAGCAGTACCTCGAGGGCAAGGGGATTGACGCCTCCCGGCTCGAGGTGACCTCCTTCGGGGAAGAGCGGCCGCTCGATCCGGCGAGCAACGAGGCGGCGTGGGCCAAGAACCGGCGTGACGAGTTCGAGATCGTCGGGGGAGGGGACAGGCTTGTCAAGCCGAGCTGAGCTGCGAGCGAGACGGGTCGTTCCGTCGCTCCTGCTCCTGCTCTCCGGCTGCGCGACCAAGGGTCAGGTGAAGCTGCTCCAGGACGATGTGCGGGCCATGCGGATCGAGAACGCCCGGCGGGATTCGGCCCGGGCGGCGGCGCTCGCCGCGCTGCTCCGGCTCCAGAACCAGATCCTCGATTCGGTGGCCGCGGGGCGGGAGGCTCTCCGCACCCTGGACGTCCGCCTCCAGGGCGACCTGACCGAGGTGCAGCGCCAGCTGCTCCAGGTGCAGGAGCTCACCGGGCAGAGCCAGCGGAGGCTCTCCGAGCTCAAGGGCCAGCTCGACACCCGCAGCGAGCAGATCGCCGCCGCGACCCGTCCCGTAACACCGCCCGACTCCGGCCGCCTGCCGGTCGCGGCTCCCCCGGCGGGGCCTGTCGCCAGCGCCGACCAGATGTACCAGGGCGCCCGGCAGCAGCTCAACCGGGGGAGTCTGTCCACCGCCCGGCGCGGCTTCCAGGAGTTTCTGGTCGCCTATCCGGGCCATGCGCTGGTGCCGGACGCGCTCTACTCGGTGGGCGAGACGTTCTACTTCACCGCGCCCGACTCCGCGCTCGCCTACTATACCCAGGTCATCACCCGCTATCCCCGGGCGGCGAAAGCCCCGACCGCGCTCTACAAGATGGGCCGCCTCGAGGAGGACCGGAAGAACGCCGCCCCCGCACGGGGGCACTACGAGCGATTGCTGAAGGAGTATCCCTCTTCCGACGAAGCCGGACTCGCCCGCAACCGCCTCCAGAACCTCCGCCCTCCCCCCTGAGGGCGGGACCTGACCCGCCATGGCCCGCGCGGCCGGCGAGATGCCGTTCCTCGATCACCTCGAGGAGCTCAGGGTGCGGATCCTGCGGAGCCTGCTCGCCGTCGTCGGCTGCTTCGGGTTCGGGCTCTGGCTGACCGACCGCTTCCGCCTGCTCGACATCCTCAAGCGGCCGATCGCGCCGCTGATCCCCGAGGGGAAGCTGGTGGTGCTCTCCCCCACCGAGCCGCTGATGATCACCCTCAAACTCGGCTTCATCGTGGGGCTGGTGCTCGCCTCGCCGGTGCTGCTCTGGCAGCTCTGGGCGTTTCTGTCGCCCGCGCTCTACGAACGGGAGAAGAAGACCCTGGTCCCCGCGCTGTTCGCCGGTCTCGGGCTCTTCCTGGCCGGCGGGGTGCTGTCGTTCCATTTCATCGTGCCGCAGGCGCTCCGGGTGCTGCTGAGCTTCCAGCAGGGCACCTTCGCCACCATGATCACGTTCGACGCGTATTTCTCCTTCGTGATGCAGCTGGTGCTGGCGCTCGGCCTCTCCTGCGAGCTGCCGCTCCTGATGATCATCCTCGCGGCGCTCGGGATCGTCGCGACGCCGCTGCTCAACCGGATCCGTCCCTACGCCATTGTCGGGAGCTTCGTGGCCGGGGCGATCCTCTCGCCCGGCACCGACGTGATTTCGATGTTCATGCTGACGATCCCGCTCCTCCTGCTCTACGAGCTGGGGGTGGCCGGCGTCTGGCTGGTACAGCGCCGCCGGCTCAAGGCCGGCGCGGCGGGGACGGTGGCGATCCTCCTCCTGGCCGTGGCGGCGCCCGCCCGGGCCCAGCAGCCGGCGCCGCCGCCTCCCCAGCGGCCGGGACAGCCGCTCCCGCCGGGGGCCCGCCTGCCGGGCGACACGACGGGCCAGGTTCCGGTCCGGCGGCTGGATTCGGCCAGCGCGCGGCGGCTCGGGCTGCCGTCGGCGCCCAGGCTCCAGTTCGCCCCGAACGACTCGATTGTCTCGCAGCTGCTCGACCTCGCGGGCTACGAGGTGACCCGCTACCGGGCCGACACCGCGGCGGTGCACGCCGTGCTGAAGACCGTGGACCTCCGCGGCGGCGCGATGACCGAGCGCTCCGGCTCGGTGCTGGAGGCGGCCTCGATCCGCTACCAGGAGGGCGCCTGCGAACTCGAGGCGAACGGCGAGCCCCACGTCTTCCAGGGGGGCCAGGTGCTGATCGGCGCCGAGGCGCGGTTCGACACCTGCAAGGACCGGGGCGTGGTACGCGATGCGCTCACCAACCTCTCCGAGGGCGGCGGCAACTGGTTCATCCGGGGCCACCTCGCGGTGGATTCCAGCCGCACCCGGCTCTACGGCGGAAACGCCGAGCTCACCAGCTGCGATCTGCCGATTCCGCACTACCACTTCTCCGCCAAGGAGATCAAGTGGGTCTCCAAGACGGCGCTGGTCGCCCGCCCGGCGGTGCTCTACATCCGCGACGTGCCGGTGGCGTGGATCCCGTTCATGTTCCAGGACGCCAAGCAGGGCCGGCATTCCGGCATCCTGGTGCCGCAGTTCGGCTTCAACGACATCGTGCGCCCCTCGCGGAGCTACAACCGGCAGATCACCAACGTCGGGTTTTTCTGGGCGCCCAACGACTACTTCGATGCCCAGGTGCAATTCGACTGGTACAGCAACCGGTATTTCCAGTACGGCTTCACCTCCCAATACCGGGTGCGCAACCGGTTCGTGAACGGGTCGCTCGACTACCAGGTGCAGACCCAGTCCGGTGGGGCGACGGGGAAGTCGTTCGCCTGGCGTCACGTCCAGAACTTCAACGTCTCGACCACGCTCAACGCCGACATCAACTACGCCACCAATTCGATCATCGTCGCGCGGAACACCGTGAGCACCGCGGTGACCACCCAGCAGATCGCGAGCAACGCCAGGTTCACCAAGCGCTACGCCTGGGGGAACCTGGACCTGGGCGGCAACCGGCGGCAGAGCATCACCGACGGAAGCGGCACCATGCTGCTGCCGTCGCTCAACCTCACTCCGAAGCAGATTGACCTCGGCCGGTGGTTCACCTGGTCGCCGGGCCTCCAGTTCTCGAACAACATCGGCTTCAAGACCCCGCTCGGCAGCCATCTCGTGCCCGGGCCGGGGGACAGCGTGCGCGCGGTTCCCGACACCGGACATACCCGGTTTTCCAGTTTCTCGCTGGCGACGCCGTTCCGGTTCGGGTCATTCGAGCTCCCCCTTTCGATCCAGGTCTCCGACGGGGACTCGACCGGCCGCCGCCAGAGCACCTTCAGGACGCCCGACCTCGCCACCCCCGATCCGAACGACTCCATCACGGTCACCCAGGTCCGGAACGGCGGCTTCGGCACCACCTTCGACTGGACCACCGCGGTCCGGCTACCGATCGTGTTCGGGCGCACCTGGAAGCTGGTGCCGTCGGTGGGGATCGCCAACGCCTCGCCGGGTCCGTTCGCCGTGCGCAACGCCCTGACCGCCGGCCGATTCATCCACCAGGGGCTTCGGCTCAATTACAGCGCGTCGCTCTCGCCGACGTTCTTCGGCTTCTTTCCGGGCATCGGTCCGATCGGGCGGATCCGGCACAGCTTCTCCCCCACCCTCTCGTACACCTACTCGCCCGCGGCGTCGGTGTCCGAGGAGTACGCCCGGGCGGTGGCGGGGCCGGGGCGGGCGCCGGTGCTCCGGAGCCAGCCCTTTCAGACCGTCACACTCAACCTGAGCCAGAACTTCGAGGGGAAGCTCCGAGCCGCCGGGAAGGACACGACCGTGCAGCAGAACGCGCGGAAGCTCCGGATCCTGAGCATCAACACCAGCTCGATCGGCTACGACCTCGAGCAGGCCAAGCTGCCCGGCCGGACCGGCTGGATCACGGGGTCGCTCAGCAACACCCTGGCGAGCGACCTGATCCCCGGCTTCAACCTGTCGCTCACCCACGACCTCTGGGACGGCCCGGTGGGCTTCCGCTCGGCGAAGTTCTCTCCCTTCCTCTCCAGCGTCACCACCGGGTTCTCCATCACCGGCAACACGATCCGGACCTTCGGCTCGCTCTTCGGGCTGGCCCGGCGTCCCGAGCCCCAGACGGCCGCCCAGCAGCGGCAGCAACAGCAGCTCGGGTACGGGGGCGTGCCGCTCCCCGGCGACATCCGGCGGGGGATGATCCTCACGCCGAACCAGCCGCTCGCCCACGCGGGGCGGCCGTTCTCCGCCAACGTCACCGTCAGCGTCTCGCGGTCGCGGCCGGGCTTCAACCCGGACGGCACGCCCAGGGTGACCAACGACCGGAGCAGCCTCGGCCTGAACGCCAGCTTTTCGCCGACCAGCTTCTGGGGCGTCACCTGGAGCACCAACTACAACGCCACCGACGGCAAGTTCGAGTCGCAGAACATCTCGCTGGCGCGCGACCTGCACGAATGGCGCGCCACCTTCAGCTTCTCCCAGGCGCCCAACAGCAACTTCAGCTTCTATTTCGCCGTCTTCCTCACCGATTTCCCCGATCTCAACTACAAGTACAACCAGACGACGATCCGGCCCTGAGCGCGGCGAGCCGGCGAGCCCGGTCCGGCGTGCGCGGGGCGGGTGACCGCTTCGCGGCCCCCGCTGTACCTTTCACCGATGCCCGAACCGACGCTCGTACTCGACGGCCGCTCCCTCACGGTCTCGGACGTCGTCCGGCGGGCCCGGGACCCGCGCCGGCGGGTCGCCATCGCCCCCGACGCGCTGGCGCGGGTGACGGCGAGCCGCGCCGCGGTGGATGCGGCGGTCGGGCGGGGCGAGACGATGTACGGGGTGAACACCGGCTTCGGGAAGCTCGCCTCTGTGCGAATCGCCCCCGAGCAGCTCGACCGTCTCCAGGTCAATCTGATCCGGAGTCACGCCGCCGGCGTCGGCGCGCCGCTGCCCCCCGAGGTGGTGCGGGCGATGATGCTGCTGCGGGCCAACGTGCTGCTCCGCCCGACCAGCGGGGTGCGCCCCGCGCTGCCCGAGGCGCTGGTGGCGATGCTCAACGCCGAGATCCTGCCGTGGGTGCCCGGGCAGGGGAGCGTCGGCGCGAGCGGCGACCTGGCCCCGCTCGCGCATCTCGCGCTCGCGCTCATGGGGGAGGGCGAGGTCCGGACCGGAGACGGCGCCGGCTCCCCCGCGGGCCGGGCGCTCGAGCGGGCGGGGCTCGCCCCGTTCCGGCTCGCGCCCAAGGAGGGGCTCGCCTTCATCAACGGGACCCAGGCCCAGACCGCGCTGCTGGTGCTCCTGGTGCACGACGCCCGGGTGCTCTGGCGCTCGGCCCTCGGCGCGGCGGCGATGAGCCTGGAGGCCCTCCGCGGTACGCCCACCCCCCTCGACCAGCGGATCCACGAGCAGCGCCCGCACCAGGGACAGCTCCGTGCCGCCGCGCTCATGCGCGGGCTCCTCGCCGACAGCGAGATCCGCGAGTCACACCGGGAGAATGATCCGCGGGTCCAGGATGCCTACAGTCTGCGCTGCGCACCGCAGGTCATGGGTGCGGTGGGCGACGCGATCGCCTTCGCGGAGCGGGTTGCCGAGGTCGAGCTCAACGCTTCCACCGACAACCCGCTCGTTCTGGGCGAGGGCGAGGTGCTCTCCGGCGGCAATTTTCACGGGCAGCCCGTCGCGCAGGCGCTCGACTTCCTGGCCATCGCCCTCACCACGCTCCAGGCGCTGGCCGAGCGGCGGGTCGAGCGGCTGGTGAACCCGGACCTCTCCCAGGGGCTACCCGCGTTTCTGACCGCCGATCCGGGACTCTCCTCGGGATACATGATGGTGCAGATCACCGCGGCCTCGCTGGTTGCGGAGTCCCGCGCGCTCGCTCACCCGGCGAGCATCGGCTCCATTCCGACCGACGCGAACCAGGAGGATTTCGTCCCCATGGGCATGGCCGCCGCCACCAAAACCCGGCAGATCCTGGCCAACGCCCAGCGGGTGGTCGGCGCGGAGTTTCTCTGCGCCGCCCAGGGCCTGGAATTCCTGCTGCCGCTCCGGCCCGGGCGGGGTGTCGAGGCACTCTACCGGCGGATCCGGCGGATGCCGGATGGGGTGACGCCGATCGGGGCCGATCGCCCGCCGGCGCCGGACCTCGAGCGGCTGGCCGGCCTGGTCGCCACGGGAGAGCTGGATCCGGGGGAGGCCGGGAGCTAGCGCGCCGGGGACGCGGGGCGGCTTGGCGGGTTTCCTTGCCCGGGACCGCGGTTCACTCGTATCTTTAAGTGCTGCAATCTTTTTCGGCATTTCACACCCGTTCCGCGAGCCCGAGCCCGATGAACCTGGACAAGCTCAAGGAAGCGGCTCGCAAGTTCGAGCAGCGGGAGGAGTGGAGGCGGGCGATCGACGTCTACCTCCAGGCCATCCGTGAGGCCGAAGAGAGTGGCGGGGAGGGGACCCAGGACCCGGCGCTCTACAACCGGGTGGGCGACCTGGAGCTCAAGGCCGGCGACTCGCCCGCGGCGCTCAGGGCGTATGAGCAGGCGGCCGAGCTCTACGCCGATCAGGGGTTCTTCAACAACGCCATCGCGCTCTGCGGCAAGATCCTCCGGGTCAATCCGAGCCGGACCGCGACCTACCTCCGGCTCGCCCAGTTGCACGCGCGCCGGAACTTCGTCGGCGAGGCGAAAAAGAACCTGCTCGAATACCTGGAGCGGATGGACGGGGTAGGCCATGTCGAAGAGGCCTTCTCCGCCATGAAGCTGTTCGCCGACCAGTTCTCGGCGAACCCCGATATCCGGCTGATGCTGGTCGAGCTGCTGCGCGCCTCCTCCCGTACCGAGGAAGCCAAGGAGCAGCTCGAGAAGCTCGCGACCGAGCTCGCGGCGCGCGGCGATGCGACCGGCGCCCGCCGCACCCGGGAGCAGCTCCACGCAATTGATGTGGAAGGGCCGGGGTCGTACCAGCCCCGCCTCGCATCCAACGAGCTGGTCTTCCTCGACACCGGCGTGGAGGCCCCGGCGCCGCGGCGGGGACCGGCGCCTCCCAAAGCGGATCTCGTCGTGAGCGCGGCGGAGGTGCTCAAAGTCCCGCCCGAGCGCCAGGTCGAGCCGCTCGGCGCGAGCTCGCTCGACCCGGACCTCGCGGGCACCGGGGCCGATGAGCTCGGTCTTGAGGTCGAAGCCACCGCCCTGCCGGGCGCCGACGACAACTGGGACGTCGGCGCGGCGCCCGGGGAGGGTCTGGACGTCATCACCCGTGACTCGGCGGTGCCGGAGCAGGGCATCGCGGTCACCGGCGAGCTCGCCATGCTCGACCTCGACGACACCGAGCTGAGTCTGGGCGATGCGGAGGCGCTGGTTCCACCGGGTGGCTGGCTGGTCGAGGAGGGTGCCGGTGAATCGGCGCTGGCAGCCGATGCTGCGGACACCCTCGACGCCACCGAGTTCGACGCCGTCGAGACCCCGGCCGCCCGTGCCCTTCCGGCCTCCCCCGCCACGCCTCCGCCCCACCCGAGCCCTCTCGGGGATTCGATGTTGCTGCAACTCTCCGAGTCCATGGCGAGCGCCGAGGCCGCGGGCGGCCCGGAGTCCGGGCCGGCATTGATGGAGCGGGCTCGAAACTGCCTGGACGCCGGCGACCGGACCGGCGGGATCAGGGCGCTGGAGGATGCGCTCCTTTTCTTCGAGACCGAGGCACGCTGGGACGACGCGATGCAGGTGAGCCTGGACCTGGTGCAGCTCGAGCCCCTCTCCATCGAGCGCTATCAGAAGCAGGTGGAAATCGCCTTCCGGACCGGCTCCCGCCCGGTGCTGGTGAGCGCCTACCTGGAGCTGGCCGAGGCGCTGGTGCGGCGCGGCACGATCCACCACGCCACTCAGGTCTACCATCGGGTGCTGGACCACGATCGGGGCAATCAGCAGGCCGAGTCGGCCCTGGCGCTCCTGGAGCCGGCCTCCACTCCCCCATGGGCCCCGGCTCCGGCTCGGACCCCAGCTGCGGCTCCGGATCCGGCCCCAGCTGCGGCTCCGGCTCCGGCTCCGACTCCGGCTGCGAATCCGGCGACGGCCGCGGCTCCGGCGACGGCCCCGGCTCCGGCGACAGCCCCGGCTCCGGTTTCGGCTCCGGCTCCGGCTCCAGCTCCGGCTGCGAATCCGGCGACGGCCCCGGTCCCTCCGGCCGCCGTCTCGCCGAGCGAACCGGCGGCTTCTCCCGGCCCGGACTACGTGGATCTGGGCGAGCTCATCCTCGACGACCAGCATGCCCGCGACACCCGCATGCGCGTCGGCCAGAAGCAGCCGATCGAGGACGAGGACCAGGCCTTTCACGAAGCGCTCATGGAGTTCAAGCGCGGGATTGACGCCAATCTCGACGCCGACGATTACCAGTCGCACTACGACCTGGGGATCGCGTTCCGGGAAATGGGGCTGCTCGACGAGGCGATCGCGCAATTCCAGAAAGCGCTCCGCTCCCCGGAGGGGCGGCTCAAGACCTCCGAGCAGCTCGGGGTCGCCTTCTTCGACAAGGGCCAGTACGCGATCTCCGAGGCGGTGCTCCGGCGGGCGATCGAAGGGCAGCCGGGCGCCGACGACGAGAAAATCGGTCTGCTCTATTGGTTGGGCCGCGCGCTCGAAGGCCAGGGACGTGCCCGGGAAGCGCTCCCGCTCTACGAGCGCGCCCTGGCCGTGGACATCCGCTTCCTCGATCTGGGCCAGCGGGTGACCCGGATCGGCGCGGAGGCCGCCCGGTGACCTCCGGCACTGCGCCGGTCTCGCTCGCCGCCCTGCAGGTCGGTGTCCAACCCCGGCTCGAGGGGGTACGCCAGGAGATTCGCCGGCTCATCGAGGTCGATTTTCCCCTGATCGCCCAGGTGAATTCCCACCTGACCCGGATGCAGGGAAAGATGTTCCGCCCCACCCTCCTCCTGCTCGCGGAATCCGCCACCGCCCCTCCGGTCGACCAGCGCGCCGTCTCCCTCGCGGCGGTCGTGGAGCTCATTCACCTCGCCACCCTGGTGCACGACGACGCGGTGGATCATTCGGTGCTTCGCCGCGGGATGCCCACGATCAACGCGGTCTTCAGCCACCAGGTGGCGGTGATCATGGGTGATTACCTGTACTCCCGGGCGGTGATCGAGCTGGTGCGGCTGGCCGACCTGGAGCCGCTCCGGGTGCTCTCCCGGGTGACCAACGAGATGACCGTCGGTGAAATGCGACAGCTCCTGGCCCACGATCCCCTCGCCTTCTCGGAGGCCGATTACGATCTCCTGATCCGGGCCAAGACCGCGTCGCTCATCTCCGGCGCGTGCGAAGTCGGCGCGCTCCGCGGCACCCCAGTCGAGCGGGAAGGCATGCGCCGGTTCGGGGAGTGTCTCGGGATGGCGTTCCAGATCGTGGACGACCTGCTCGACTTCACCGGCGCCGAGGCCGATACCGGCAAGCCGGGCGGGCACGACCTGCGGGAGCAGAAGGTTACCCTGCCGCTGATCTACGCGCTGCCACGCATGATGCCGGCCCAGCGCGCCGGCGTGGCGGCGCTCATGGCGAATCCGGATCCGGCCGAGGCGGAGATCGCGGCGGTGGTGGAGGCGGTGACCCGGTGTGGCGGCCTCGACTACGCCCGGGAACGGGCCCAGGCGTTCTGCGCCCGCGCCGAGGAGACGCTCGAGGTGCTGGCCCCCTCGCCGGCCCGGGAAACCCTCCGCGCGAGCCTGCTCTACGTCCTGGAGAGGAGAAGCTGATGGCGCAAAACCCCCGCCGCCCCCGCTTCTACTTCATGGTGCTGGTCACCGGGTTCCTGCTGGGCGGATTCCTGAATGCGTTCCTCAAGGCGATGCTGCCGAACAGCCCGACCAAGGCCTTCTTCACCTACACCGTCTCGCCCGGCTTCGGACCTGTCCCGATCAACCTGCTCGTGGTACACTTCACCATCGGACCGGCCGGGCTCGAGCTGTCGCTGATGAGCCTGCTCGGAGTCATTCTGGCGTACCTGATCGCGAGGTCGCTCTTCTAGCGCACCGACGAGGCACATATGGGCAATCTCGGTTTCACCGAAATCATGATCATCCTTCTCGTGGTGCTCCTCGTCTTCGGGGCCAAGCGCCTCCCGGAGATCGGAGCCTCCATGGGCAAGGGAATCCGGGAGTTCAAGCGCAGCCTCACCGACGCCACCGAGGCGGTGAACCAGCTGCCCGAGGAGCGAAACTCTCCCCCGCGGAGCCTCGATGCGCCCGGCCAGTCCGCGCCGACCGGCGGAGATCCGAAGCGGCTCTCCCAGTAGCCGCCGCTCCCTGACGAACACCGAGGCGGTCCGGCATGGAGCCGGGCCGCCTCGTCGCTTCTCCGGGTCCCGCCGGGCGGTTCAGGGCACCCGCGCGTTGTTCGAGGCGGCCGCGTTCTGCGCGCCGGTCTTGAAGATCTCCGCCCGGTGGTCCACCACCTTGGCCCCGGCGCGGAGCGCCAGCATATAGGCGCGCACCCGGCTCTGCCGGGCGGCGGTGAGCGCCTGGCTGCGGACGGCGGCGAGGTTCTTGGCGAAGTCGGCCGAATCGGCCGGGGTGTGCTCCAGGCCCTCGAAGAGGTAGACGCCATCCTCCGCCAGCACCGGGCCGGCGACCGCCCCCTTCCCGGCGCCGAACGCCGCGCCGATGAGCGAGGGCTGGGCCAGCGTCGCGGTGAGCCGGGAGAAGGGGCCTAACTCCCGGTACGCGACCCCCTTGCCCTGGGCCAGCTGCTTGAGCGGTAGACCCTTGCGCGCCTCCCCGGCGAGCTTCGCGCCGAGCGCCATCGCGGCGGCACGCTTCTTCTGGGCCCGCACCCGCTCCTCCACGATCGTCCGAATCGCCGCGAACGACGGGATGCCTTCCGCTCGGGCGCTGTCCAGCCGCGCCACCACGAACGCAGTCTGTGCCTCGATCACAGGGCTCTCCTCGCCCGCTTCCGCCTGGAATGCCCACACCCCGAGGTCCGGCACGCTGCCCGCCTCGGCGGTGGTCAGGCGGTTGCCTTCGGTGAGGGGCCCGGCGTGGAGGATCGGCAGGTTGAGCGCCCGGGCCGCGGTGTCGAGCGCGGAGGGCTCGCGGTGCTCCGCGGCGAGCTGCTCGAGGGAATCGGCGCGGCGATCGAGCAGGTCGCGGTGGCTGCCGGTCACCTCGATCGGGATCAGGATGTGGCGGGCCTTGAAGCTGCTGTCGCCCTTCCGGCTCTCCACCTCGATCAGGTGAAAGCCGAACCCGCTCCGGACCGGGTCGGAGAGGGTCTTGAGGGGAAGCGCCATCGCCGCTCCGGCGAAACCGGGATCCACCGCGTTCCGCTTCAGCTCGCCGAGCTCCCCCCCCGCGGCGCCGGAGACGGTATCGGCGGATTCCCGCTTGGCCACCTCGGCGAACGGCGCCCCCTTGGCGATCTCGTCCTTGAGGGCTGCGATTCGCGCGAGGGCCGCGGCGGTGTCCGAGGCGTCGGGCAACCGCGGCACGGCGATGAAGCTGATCCAGGCGGTGCGGGGCCGCTTGAACTCGTCCCGGTGGTCGCGGTAATAATTCTCCGCCTCCTGCGCGCTCGCCGGTGCCGCCTGATCCTCGATCGCCTCGCCGGGCGCTATGATCAGGGCCCCGACCTTCACGATCTCCTTCTCGTCGCGATAGCGCTCCCACAACGCCGCGTCCGAGAGGTAGACGTCGCCGATGACGCCGCGGAGCAGCTTCCCGCGCAGGAGCTCCTCGCTGTAGCGGCTTTCCAGGAGCGGAACATAGGCACTGCCGCTCGCCGAGGAGAGCCACCGCTGGTACTTGGCGAGATCGAATTGGCCGTCGGTCTGGAATTGCGGGTCCTGGGCGATTTCCCGCAGCGGCGAGGTGCGAATGGCCGCGAGGATCTCCTCGGAGCTCACGCTGAGGCCGTGCTTCCGATACTCGGCACGGAATATGATGTCCTGGATTTCCTGCTCCCAGACCTGGTTCCGGACCTCCGCCAGCTCATCCAGGGACAGCGAGGCACCAGACTGGCGCTGTCGGGCCTCGGTAGCCTGCTGGACCCGGGCCTGAAACGAGCGGGCGTCCACGGAAATGCCGTTGACCTTGCCGACGGAAGTCTTTGTCAGCAGGCCACCTCCACCGCCGAGGCCGCTCAGGTCATAGACCAGCCAGATGAAGAATGCAATCGTCGTCACCAGGATCATCGGCTTGGCGGCGTTGCGAAAAAATTGCATCATGAGAGGGAACCGCTCCAAGCGGCCTAAGGTATGGAGCCCGAAAGCTTAACGGGCGGGGCGGGTCATCTCAAGGATGGCATTTGGGGGCGGTCGAGCGCACTTTTGCAGTCGGGGGCTGGCCGGTTCCGGCGCTGACCACCATCAGAACAACAGCTCACAGGGCGGAACATGGCTGTCACCAGCGAGATCGAAAAACTCGAGCGCCGTTGGCAGGAGAACCCTCTCGGGCTCACCTTCGCGCCCTACGCCGAGGCCTGCCGGAAGGCAGGTGAGCTGGCGAAGGCTCTGGAGCTGCTCGAGACCGGCCTCGCGCAGCATCCGACCTACGTACCGGCGCACATCGTCCGG
>DASYRI010000137.1:0-22178 GCA_036004545.1 Gemmatimonadales bacterium | reverse complement strand
ATCGTCTACGAGTTCGACAGCCCGGATCTCCGCACCGGCACGATGTATCCTGCCATGGCGCGGACGTTTCGGTCCGTGGGTGGACAGATGGCGCTCATGTTCGCCTACGACATGCAGGGGACCGCGTCGCGCAACCTGGGCTGGCAGACCCACTACCTGAGCCTCGCCTACACCCCGCGCAAGGCGGTGAGCGCCATCATCGCCGCCGAGGCGATGCACCGTTTGCCGCGGATGCGGTCGTACGGAGCGTATGCGGAGAACACCCGGTTCGGCAATTTCCGGGTGTCCTACGACGAGAACCTGGGCGAGCTGGTCGCGCGCGACGCGTTCCTCTATGCGGGCTCGACCCGGTCCACGCCGAAGGACGTAGGCCAGCTCGGTCGCGTCGCCGGGTACGGCTCCTCTACCGTGGTGACCTACGAGGGCGAGGGGATCTACTTCCTGGACAAAGTGCGCCCGGGCCTCTGGCGGCTCGAGGTGTACCCCGACGCCGTACCCGTCCGCGACCCATTCGAGCCACCCAGCCCCGGCAAGATCGTAACCCGCGCCATCAGCCGCGCCTGGCCCATGACGGTCGCGTTGCCCGACCTGGGCGGCGCCTTCACGGTGCAACCGGTCACGGCAGGCGCCCGGGCGGTCGCGCGGTCGGATCTCGGCCGTTTCGTCGTCACGCCCGGGGTCTACGTTCTGAGCGCCGCCGGGCCGGTGGACGTTGCTACACTTCCCAAGTCGATCGGCGCGTTAGGCTTCGCGGAGTACCACGCCCCGCCGCCGGATTCCCTGCCCCTCTCGGTCCAGTCGCTGTCCGGGCCTCAACTCGTGACCGGGCGCGACGGAGAGCTGCTGGCCCGGGTCGTCGACCTCACCCCTCCCGATTCCGTCCTTCTCTTCGTGCAGCCCAGCGCGGGTGGGTGGTACCAGCGATTCTGGATGCGACCCGCCGGCGGTTACCGGTATGCCGCAACCGTCCCGTCGGGGGCGCTCCGGGAAGGGCCCAATGAATTCGTGATCACGGTGTTCCGCGGAGGCTCCGGGCTGACCTTTCCCGGCGCGCTTCCCCGGAATCCCCGGGACTGGGACTGGTACGGCCGCGAGACCTGGAAGCTGGACGTGGTCGGTCCGGCGACTCCGCTCGCGCTGTTCACCCCCCGCGTGGACGCCGCGCGGCTGGCGTTCACCCGGATCGGCGACGCCGGACGGCGAGGGCTCTTCCGCCTCGGAATGTCCGGAGCCACCGGGCAGCCGGACTTTCACCTGGAGCTCCCCGTAGACGCTCGCGGCTGGAGCCCGCCCGACTACACGGCGTCCCTGGTGATCAAGGACCGGATCGCGGCTCGGCGGGAGGCAATCGCCGGAGCGGATGCGTTGCACCTCCGGCTGCGCGGTCTCGGCCCCGGCCAGAGGGTGCACGTGACGCTCATGGAGGACGACGGCACCAGCTGGACCGCCCCGGTCCTTCTGGATAGCGCCTGGACCGAACGCTCGCTGCCGCTCTCGGCGTTCACCGCCGGCCGGGGCGTCCTGCTGCCGCAGGGATTCCCCGGGGAGTGGAGCTACTGGGTCGGCCCCGCGGTGGGGCGCGGCGGCGCCGGGGACCGCCCGCACCTCGAGAGAATCGAGCGATTGCAACTCTCGCTCCGGGTGGACGAGGGCGCGACGATCGGGCCGGCGGGGTACGGCGTGGAAGTGGAGTCCATCACCCTGAGATTCGGGCGCCCGCGGTGATGCGCCTCGATCGCGCTCGCAATCGACCGAGGACCCTGGCCCCTGATCCCTGATCCCCAGTCCCTGATCCCCAGGCCCACCATGGGTGCACCCGCTGTCGCCGTTCCCGTCTCATTCCGGCCCAAGCCGCGGCTCACGTTCTGGGAAATCTGGAACATGAGCTTCGGGTTCCTGGGCATCCAGATCGGCTTCGCGCTGCAGAACGCGAACGTGAGCCGGATCTTCGAGACGCTGGGCGCCAGGGTCGAGGACATCCCGATCCTGTGGATCGCCGCACCGGTCACCGGGCTGGTGATCCAGCCCATCGTGGGATTCTTCAGCGACCGCACCTGGAACCGCCTGGGCCGGCGGCGCCCGTATTTCCTGGGCGGGGCGATCCTCGCCTCGCTGGCCCTGCTCGTCATGCCGAACTCCCCGGCGCTGTGGGTGGCGGCGGGCATGCTCTGGATCATGGACGCCTCCATCAACATCTCCATGGAGCCGTTCCGCGCCTTCGTGGGCGACAACCTCGCCTCGGCGCAGCGCACCACCGGGTTCGCGATGCAGAGCTTCCTCATCGGCACCGGCGCGGTCGCGGCCTCGATGCTCCCCTGGCTCCTCACCAAACAGTTCGGCGTGTCCAACGAGGCGCCCGCGCACATGATCCCCGACTCGGTGCGGCTCTCCTTCTACTTCGGCGCCGCCGTCTTCTTCCTCGCGGTGCTGTGGACGGTCCTCAAGTCGAAGGAGTACTCGCCCGCGGAGATGGCCTCATTCGCCGAGAATCAGGCGCGGGAGGGCCTGGTCCGGCAACGGCGCACGGCGGAGGAGTTCGCGCGGAACGGCGCGCGGCAGATCCGCCTCGGCTGGATCCTCCTCGCCGCGGGCGTGGTGCTGAGCGCCTGGCTCGCCCGGGAGGGGATCTACCAGGTCATGATCCTGTCGGGGGTGACGGGAGTGGTCGGGGTGCTGCTGATCGCCGGCGGGCTCATGCAGAAGGGAGGCCGATACGATAACGGCTTCGTCACCATCCTGAACGACTTTCTGGACATGCCCCGGACCATGCGCCAGCTGGCGTGGGCCCAGTTCTTCTCGTGGTTCGCCCTCTTCGCCATGTGGATCTACACCACGGCAGCGGTGACCAGCCACGTCTACCACACCACCGACACCGCCTCGGCGCTCTACAACGAGGGGGCCAACTGGGTCGGCGTCGGCTTCGCCGCCTACAACGGCGTCGCCGCGGTGGTGGCCTTCGCCATCCCGCCGCTGGCGCGATGGTCGAGCCCGAAGATCGCGCACGTCATCTGTCTCGTTTGCGGCGCGCTGGGGCTGCTCTCGATCTTTTTCATCTCCGACCCACGGCTGCTGCTGGGCTCCATGGGGGGGGTGGGGATCGCCTGGGCGAGCATCCTCGCCATGCCCTATGCGATCCTGACCGGGTCGCTGCCGCCCTCGAAGCTCGGGTACTACATGGGTGTCTTCAATTTCTTCATCGTGATCCCGCAGATCGTCGCGGCGGCGGTCCTGGGCTTCCTGGTCCGGCGCTTCTTCGGCGGGGAGGCGATCTACGCCCTGCTCATCGGGGGGGCGTCGCTCCTGCTCGCGGCGGCGCTGATGCTTCGCGTTCAGGATGAGCGCGCCGGGTGACCGCCGACTTGATGCCACTCACCATGCTCCCGATATCCCGCCAGCGTAACCCGCTGAGCCCGGCGGTGATCCCGGTACTGGCTCTCGCATGCACCGCTCCGGCAGCGGGGATTCCGGGCCAGTGGATCGGCGACGTTCGCCACGGCGCTGCCGCCGAGCGGATGGAAGTGACCGTGGATTCGACCGGGCGATCAGCCAGGATCAGCCTTGCCAGCTGGCAGCTCGATGAGGCCGTCGCCTCGTCCACTCCGGCAGGTGGGGACAGCCTCGCGTTCGCCGCCGTCATCAATCAGGACACCGTCGGCATCCGGGGAGTTGTACGCGGGGACGGCTGGACCGGTACGGCCCGGCGCGGTTCCGCAACGGCCTCATTCGCTCTCCGGCGGCTCCAGCCGCTTGCCGACCACGCGTGGGAAGGGATCGTCGGAACCTACCGTGCCGAGGATGGGCATCTCCTGGGCATCGCCCGGTTTTCCGAATTGGGGACACGGCCCTTGATCGTGGACTATTCGACCGGCCGGATCGGGCCCCTCTACCCGATCGCACCGGGTCGCTTCCTGGTCGGCCACTCGGTGATCGCCCCGGTCTTTCCCGCGGACACCCTCGCGCTGACCTACGGGGAGGGCTTGAAGGTGCGCGGACTCCGATTCGTCGAGCGCGATCACCGGCCCGTTCTCGCGCAGCGCGAAGACACCAGGGACGTGGAGGTCGAGTTCCCCAACGGGCCGGTTATTCTCCGCGGCACCCTCACCCTTCCCGTCGGACCGCCTCCCTACCAGGCGCTGGTGCTGGTGCACGGCTCCAATGCGCTTACCCGGGACGTGTTTGGTCCGTGGTCGCGCTACTTCGCCGGACTCGGCTTCGCCGTGCTCGGCTACGACAAACGCGGCACGGGCCACTCGACCGGCGACTGGAAACGGGCGGATTTCACCGTGCTCGCCGGTGACGTACTCGCCGGAGTGCGGTTCCTGGCCGCGCGCCCCGACATCCGCGCCGACCGCATCGGGCTCTGGGGCGCGAGTCAGGCCGGCTGGATCATGCCGCTGGTGGCCGCTCAGGCACCTCGGGAAATTGCCTTCCTCGTCGTCCATGCCGGATCGGGCACGACGGTGCGCGAGGAAGGCGTGCTCTACCTCCAGAACGAGCTCCGCATGTCGGGGCTGCCCGAATCGTCGGTTGCAATCGGCACCGGCTATCAGCTGCTCGACGACTCGGTCACCCAGGCGGGTCGTGGGTGGGACGCGCTCCCGCGCTACTATGAGTCTCATCGCACCGAAGCGCCCTGGCTATGGCCGCCGCGTCCGGCTGACGACTGGTTCCGAGCGTACTATCGCATGCTCATGAGCTTCGACCCGGTCCCGAGCTGGAAGCGGGTAACCTCCCCCGTCCTGCTCTTCTTCGGCGAATTGGACGCCAATGTTCCACCAAGGGAGTCCTGGCCGCCGATCGAGCGGGCTCTCCATGAGGGCGGCAATCGCAACGTCACCCAGGTCCTTCTCCCCAAGGCGAACCACCTGTTTCTCGAGGCCCGCACCGGCGGCCGGGAGGAGTACCCGGAGCTGTCTCGATTTGTCCCCGGCTACTTTGACCGCATGGCCCGCTGGCTTCAGGCCGAGGAGCGCCGGGAATGAGAACTTCGATCCACCTCCGCGCCGCGGCGCTCCAGGGCGCCCTCACGCTCGGCCTTTCCGGGTGCGCGCACTCGGCCCCCGGCGCGGAGGTACGCGGGGACGGCGCGCCGGCCGAGGCGCGCGCCTCCGGGCTCAACCCCGCCCGCGCGACGCCCGGGCACGGCCCCGCCGATCCGGCGGTGTTCTGGAACGGTGCCACGATCTACTTCCTTCTCACCGATCGTTTCGAGAATGGTGATTCCAGCAATGATCGCGCCCTGGGCCGCGCGCAGGATGGAGCGGTGCTGCGCAACTACCAGGGCGGCGACTTCGCCGGGGTGCGCCGCAAGGTCGAAGCGGGTTACTTCGACAGCCTCGGCGTGGCCGCGATCTGGCTCACGCCGTTCGTGGAGCAGATCCACGGGAGCGTGGACGAGGGTACGGGGAAGACCTATGGCTACCACGGCTACTGGACCCGGGACTGGACCGCGGTGGACCCGGCCCTGGGCACCCGGGACGACCTCGGCGCGCTGGTGGACGCGGCGCACCGGCACGGCATTCGGGTCCTCATGGACGCGGTCATCAACCACACCGGGCCGGTCACGCCGCAGGACCCCGTCTGGCCCGACGACTGGGTGCGCCGGGGCCCCAACTGCACCTACCGGGACTACGCGACCACCGTGCGCTGCACCCTGGTGGCCACGCTCCCCGACATCCTGACCGATCGAGACGATCCGGTGGAGCTTCCTCCGGAGCCGATCGGGAAATGGCGGCGGGAAGGCCGCCTGGACCGGCAGCGCGCCGAGCTCGACGCCTTCTTCGCGCGCACCGGGTACCCGAGGGCGCCGCGCTACTACGTCATCAAGTGGCTCACCGACTGGGTGCGCGCCTTCGGCATTGACGGCTACCGGGTGGACACCGCCAAGCACTTCGAGGAGGCGGTCAGCGCCGAGCTCAAGCGGGAGGCCCAGAGGGCGTTCGCGGACTGGAAGCGGGCGCATCCGGCCCAGGTGCTGGACAGCCTGCCGTTCTACATGGTGGGCGAGGTCTACGGCTACGAGCCGGGCCAGGGACGGATGTACAACTTCGGGGACCGGTCGGTGGATTTCTTCGCGCACGGCTACGACGCCCTCATCAACTTCGGGTTCAAGCGGGAGGCGGCCGGGTCGCTGGACAGCGTCTTCACCCGGTATTCCGCCACGCTCACCGCGGGCGCGCTCCGGGGGGTCGCGATTCTCAATTACGTGAGCTCCCACGACGACGGCGCCCCGTACGACCCGAACCGCGCCGATCCTCTGGGCGTCGGAACCCGCCTCCTCCTGGCCCCGGGCGGCGCCCAGATCTACTACGGGGACGAGCTGGCCCGGCCGCTCAAGGTCGCGGGCGCCGAGGGGGACGCGAACCTGCGCTCGTCCATGAACTGGGGCGACCTGGAGCGCGGTGGCCGCACCGCGGAGATCCTGGAGCACTGGCGGAAGCTGGGCCGGTTCCGAAAGGCGCACCCCGCGGTGGGGGCCGGGGTGCATCTCCGGCTCCAGGCATCTCCGTACATTTTCAGTCGTAGCCTCGCGGCGGAGGGCCGCCTCGATCGGGTGCTGGTGGCGATGGACCAGGTCAAGGGCGCCAAGACCATCCCCGTCTTCGGCGTGTTCCCCGACGGCACCGAGCTGTTGGACGGCTACTCGGGGGCGAGCGGAACAGTGCGGAACGGCAGGGTCTCGCTCACGAGCGGGTTCGGGCTGGTGCTCCTGGGCGAGGGGCGGGGCCGGTAAGAACCAAAGCCGCTGTTGCGTTCCCAGAGTGAGCGGCCGGGATGACTGAGGTTAGATTGCCCGGCGGTCCTCCCTGAAGTCGATGCGGTCGCGCCGATCGGCCCGACGGCCCGGGCGCGACAGGACGGAAGGGTCCGCCGAACCAACCCGGAGGTCGTCAAGCTGAGTGGAGTCATTCTCGCGACGAGGATCCGCGTCGGAGCGTCATGAGCCGCTCCGAGCAGGCATCCGGCGCCACCCTCGCGAACCTAGTCGGCCAATCCGACACCCACCTCTGCTCGCCCGCGGATACCGACCGGCTCGGCGCCCGCCTGCATCGCGATGCGGTCGATTCGTTCCTCGAGCTCCGGGCGGCGGCAGGCGCCGCGGGGTTCGACCTCGCCATCCTGAGCGGGTTCCGCAGCTTCGAGCAACAACTCTCCATCTGGAACCGCAAAGCCACGGGCCGGCTTGCCGTCCTCGACAGCGAGGCACGGCCCCTGGACATCGCACGGCTCAGCGAACCCGAGCTGGTCTTTGCCATTCTCCGCTGGTCGGCCCTGCCGGGCGCCTCCCGCCATCACTGGGGCACCGACCTGGACATCTATGATCGCGCCGCCAGACCGGAAGGGTACGAGGTCGAGCTCATCCCGGAGGAGTTCGTCGCCGGCGGGATGTTCGGGCCGCTCAATGAATGGCTGGATGAGCGCGTTGCGGAGCGCGCCGCCTTCGGCTTCTATCGGCCCTACGACGCCGATCGGAACGGCGTGGCGCCGGAGCCGTGGCACCTGAGCTACGCGCCGGTCGCGTCCAGGTACGCCCGGCTGCTCACGGTTGAGCTCCTCCGGGAGACCGTCGAGAAGGCGGACCTGATGCTCAAAGACGTCGTGCTGGCGCACCTCCGGGAGATCGTCGACCGATTCGTGTCCAACACGAACCCCGCGGCGGCGTGAGCCTCCGGCCGCGTCCGCAATGGGGAACCATCCCCTGGCAGCCGGAGCGGTACGGCCGCTCGCACCTGGGACTGCCGCTCGAGGTGTGGCGCCCGGAGGGGCGATGCCTGCTCCTGGTGTTCGCGGCCATTCACGGTGAGGAGCCGGAAACGACCTACGCCCTGTCGCGCGCGCTGCGGCAGCTCGCCGCGCCACCCGAGCATTGCGCGGTGGTGCTGGCCGCCAATCCGGACGGCCTCATCCGCGGCACCCGGGCCAACGCCCGCGGGGTGGACCTGAACCGCAATTTCCCCGCGGCGAACTGGCGGCCCGAGCCGGTGACCCACCGCTCCACGCTGGAGGAGCCGAGCGACGTGCTGTTGAGCCCCGGAGAGCAACCGGGCTCCGAGCCGGAGACGCGGGCGCTGATGGCGCTCCTCACCGAGCTCGCGCCGGACCAGGTGATCGCGCTGCACGCGCCGCTCGCCTGTATCGACGACGCCGGCGAGAGCCCGCTGGGCCGGCGGCTGGCCCAGCGGACCGGCCTGCCGCTGGTTCGGGACGTGGGATATCCTACACCCGGGTCGTTCGGGTCGTGGGGCGCGGACCGGGGGCTCCCGGTGATCACCTACGAGTTCCCGCTGGCGGCCACCGAAGTCCTGATGCGCGAGCACGTGCCCGTCCTCCTGGAGCTGCTCACCCGAACCGACGCCTGAGACGACCGATGGTCCTCAACTACATCTGGGTCGCGTTCTTCCTCATCGCGCTGATCGTCGGCCTGGTGCGCCTGATCTTCTTCGGTGACACCGCCGTCTTCACCAACATGGTGAACAGCACGTTCGAGATGGCCAAAAGCGCCTTCGAGATCGCGCTGGGTCTGACCGGCGTGCTCACCATGTGGCTCGGACTGATGAAGGTCGGCGAGCAGGGCGGGGCGGTCGGCGTTCTGGCGAGGATCACGGGGCCGTTTTTCCGGCGGCTCTTCCCCGAGGTGCCGCGCGAGCACCCGGCGCACGGCTCGATCATCATGAACTTCGCCGCCAACATGCTCGGCCTCGACAACGCGGCCACCCCGCTGGGGCTCAAGGCCATGCAGGAGCTCCAGGACCTGAATCCGGCGAAGGACGCGGCGACCAACGCCCAGATCATGTTCCTGGTCCTGAACACGTCCGGCCTCACGGTGATTCCGATCAGCATCATGGTGTACCGGGCGCAGCTGGGCGCGGCCAACCCCACGGACGTCTTTCTGCCCATCCTGTTGACCACCTACTTCGCCACGCTGGTGGCGCTGATCGCGGTGGCCGTCGTGCAGCGGATCAATCTCCTTGACCCGGTGGTCCTGGCCTATCTGGTGGGCGTGACGGGCCTCGTCGCCGCCATCATCTACTACTTCTCCGGCCTTCCGCAGGACCGGGTGCAGACCGTTTCGAACGTCGTGGCGAACGTCACCCTCTTCGGCGTGATCTCGGCGTTCATTCTCATGGCTCTCTTCAGGCGGATCAACGTCTACGAGGCCTTTATCGAAGGGGGTAAGGAGGGCTTCGCGGTTGCGGTCAGAGTTATTCCGTATCTCGCGGCGATCCTCATCGCCATCGGCGTCTTCCGCGCTTCCGGGACGCTCGATCTCCTCGTCGGGGGCCTCGGCCGCCTGTTCGACGCGCTCGGCCTGCGCACGGACATCATTCCCGCCCTTCCCACCGCTCTCATGAAGCCGCTCAGCGGCAGCGGGGCTCGCGGCATGATGGTGGACGCGATGAAGACGTATGGGGCCGATTCCTTCGTGGGGCGATTGGCGTGTACGTTCCAAGGGGCGACCGACACGACGTTTTACATCATCGCGCTGTACTTCGGGTCGGTCGGAGTCCGGAAGACGCGGCACGCCGTGACCTGCGGATTGATCGCCGATCTGGCCGGCGTCGTCGCGGCGATCTTCATCGCATACATCTGGTGGGGTTGATCGCGGAACGAGCGATGACGGGCGACGACAACGGCATCGTCCTGACGGACATCGCACCGGGCACGCTGCGGCGTATTCATCTGGTCGGCGTCGCGGGTACCGGCATGGGGGCGTTCGCCGGCATGCTCAAGGCGGCGGGTTATGACGTCACCGGGAGCGACGAGAACGTGTACCCCCCGATGAGCGACATGCTGCGCGAGTGGGGCATCGAGGTCTTCACCCCGTACGCAGCCGGGAACCTCGACCGGGCGCGGCCCGACGTCGTCATCATCGGGAACGTGATCCGGCGCGTGAATCCCGAAGCGACGGCGGCGCGCGAGGGGGGAATCCCCCAGATGAGCTTCCCGGCCGCGTTCGGCGCGCTCATCCTGCCCGGCAGGCACAGCGTCGTGATCGCGGGCACCCACGGCAAGACGACGACCGCCGCCCTGATGGCGCACGTGCTGGTGGAGGCGGGACTCGATCCGACGTTCCTCGTCGGCGGCGTCACCGTGAACTACGGCGGCAATTTCCGGCTCGGCGGGGGCGAGCACGTGGTGATCGAAGGGGACGAGTACGACACCGCGTACTTCGATAAGGGACCCAAGTTCCTGCACTACCGCGCCCGCACCGCGCTGCTCACCAGCATCGAATTCGATCACGCCGACATCTACACCGACCTGGCGCACTACGAGTCGGCCTACCGGAAGTTCTGCGCGACGCTCCCCCGGGACGGCTGGCTCGGCGTGAGCGCCTCGTATCCCCGGGCGCTGGAGATCGCCCGCGCGCACTCCAGGGCCGGCATCAGCACCTACGGGGTCCGCACCGCGGCGGATCACCGCGCCGACCAGGTGACCTTCGGAGCCGACGGCGCGCACTTCCGGATCCAGGGTCCGGAAGGGGACAGGGCGAAGCTCCTGCTGCCGATGTCGGGATACCACAACATCGAGAACGCGACCGGCGTGTACGCGGCGGCGCGCCGGCTCGGGCTCACGCCCGGCACGATCGCGAAGGGGTTCGCCGGCTTCAGCGGTGTGAAGCGCCGCCAGGAGCCGCGGGGCGAGATCGGTGGCGTGCTGGTGATCGACGATTTCGCCCACCACCCCACGGCCGTGCGGGAGACGATCGAGGGCATCCGTCTGCGGTACCCCGCCCGCCGGCTGTGGGCGGTTTTCGAACCGCGGTCCAACACCAGCCGCCGCAACATTCACCAGGCCGAATACGCCGCGGCGTTCGACCACGCCGACGTCGTCACCATCCGGCTGCCGGAGCCGCACGACAAGGTCCCGCCCGATCAGCGGCTCGACGTGCCCGCGATCGTCAGAGAGCTCGGCGCGCGCGGCATCGAGGCCGGCGCGACCGGCGACGTGGACGACATGGTCCGGCTGGTGTCGGGCGGAGCCCGGGCAAACGATCTGATTCTCGTGATGAGCAACGGATCGTTGGGCGGGTTCATTCCGTCGCTGCTCTCCGCGCTCACGCGGCGGTTCGAGGAACCGGTCCGCCGACCGGGGAGCTGAGCCACTGAAGCGGCACGACAGTCGTCGTGCCGAGCCCGGCGCGCTCGCGTACTCTTCCGACCCACGATAGCTTATCGCCGATGAGCGAAATCCTCACTCGGCTGTCAACCGTCCTCGCCGCTCGGTACGAGCTCGAGCGTCAGCTGGGCGAGGGCGGCATGGCCACCGTCTACCTGGCGCGGGACCTCAAGCACGGACGCAACGTCGCCATCAAGGTGCTCCGCCCGGAGCTTGCAGCCCGGCTGGGCAGCGACCGGTTCGTGCAGGAAATCAAGGTCACGGCCAACCTCCAGCACCCCAACATCCTTCCGCTGTTCGACTCCGGCGCCGCCGAAGAATTCCTCTACTACGTGATGCCGTACGTGGACGGCGAATCGCTTCGGGCCAAGCTGGAGCACGACCGCCAGCTGAGCCTCGAGGAGACGATCGCCATCGCCAAAGCGGTCGCGGCCGCGCTGGAGTACGCGCATCAACACGGCATCGTACACCGCGACATCAAGCCCGAGAACGTCCTCCTGCAGCATGGGCAGGCGCTGGTCGCCGATTTCGGGATCGCGCTGGCGGTCAGTGCCGCCGGCGGCGGAGGCGAGCGACTCACCGAAGCCGGCATCAGCGTGGGCACGCCGAACTACATGTCGCCGGAGCAGGCGTCCGGCGACCGGGCGGTGGACGCGCGCAGCGACATCTATGCGCTGGGCGCCCTCACGTATGAGATGTTGACCGGCGACCCGCCTCACCACGCGAGCACGATCCCCGCGCTCGTCGCCAAGATCATGTCGGAGAAGCCCTCGCCGATCTCCCGGAGCCGGGAGCTGGTCCCGGCGAACGTCGACGCCGCCGTGCAACGCGCGCTCGCCAAGAGCCCTGCCGACCGGTTCGCCCGCGCCGCGCACTTTGCCGAGGCCCTGACCAATCCCGGGTTCCGGCTTCCGATCACGGGCGAGGTGACCTCCGCGGCGCCGACCCCGGCGCCGGCCCAGAAGTTCGGGCTTCTGGCCGGCGGATTCGCTCTGCTCGGGCTCGGGTTGGTCGCCGGCTGGGTGGTCGCCAGAGCGCGAGCGCCGCGCGCCGCGCCACAGGAGGCTGGGCCGGCGGTCTTCTACCTGCCGCCGGACTCGGGCACAGCAGTCCCGGGATACCCCGCTGTTTCGCCCGATGGAAGCGTCCTGGTGTATCCGGGGGGTGATGCCGGCTCGAACCGCCTCTTTCTGCGCCGCCTGCGCGACCCCGCCCCGGCCCCGATTCCGGGGACGGAGGGCGCCAACAGCGCCTTCTTCTCCGCGGATGGGGCGTGGATCGGTTTCCTCGCGGATCAGTCGCTCAAGAAGGTCCGCCTGGAGGACGGCGCCGAGGGAATCATCGCCCCCTACGTCGAAGCGATGGCGGGCGCCACCTGGGGGGAAGCCGATACGATCCTGTTCTCCGCCCTGCCGCGGGGATCGTTGTTGAAGGTCCCGGCCAAGGGCGGGTCTCCCACCCCGCTCGTCATCGCGCGGCAGCAGCTCGACTCGGGCTTCTACTTTCCGCAATATCTCCCCGGCGGCGGGGCCATCGTCTTCAACACGCTATCGACCGGCGGACAGCTCGGCGTCCTCGATCTGAAGACCGGAAAGCGCAAGACCTTCGGCCGAGGCTTGAGGCCGAGCTACATCGAGTCGGGGCAACTTGTGTTCGCCAATCCGGAGGGCCGGCTCGTGTCCCAGGCCTTCGACCTCGACCGTCTTGAGCTCGCCGGGGAGGCGAGCGTGCTTCCGGAGGACCTGGGCGTGGGACGGGGTCGCGCGTTCTATTCGGTGTCGCGCGGAGGCGTCCTGGGAATCATTCGCTCCGCCGGTACCGCCCTCGACCTCAGCCTGTACGATCGGGCCGGCAAGCAGCAGGTCCTCCTCCGGAACGCCAGCTGGGCGCCGAGGTTTTCGCCCGACGGAAACCTGATCGCGTACGGCGACGGGAATCCGGACGATCTCTGGATCTACGACCTCCGGACCCAGACGCGCCGGCGGTTCACGCTCGACGGCGCGAGCAGCAATGATCCCGCCTGGAGTCCGGACGGCAAGTACATCGCGTTCTCGGTGGACCGCCCCTCCCGCAAGGACCTGCTGGTCCGGGCCAGCGATGGAACCGGCGACGAGCGCCAGCTGGTCGTACGGGAAGGACTGCAATGGCCCTCCGACTGGACGCGGACCGGATACATCGTCTACACCGACGTTCCGCTGGACGAGGACCGCGACATCTGGGTGGTCAAGGCCGACGGCAGCGAGCCGCCGTTCGCTTACCTGGACACCCCGTTCCTCGAGAAGGGAGGCGACGTCTCCCCGGACGGTCGCTGGATCGCGTACGATTCCAACGCGCCCGGGCGGTTCGAGGTGTTCGTCAACACGTTCCCCAAGCCCTCCGCCTCGCCGGTGATTGTGTCCTCGGCGGGGGGAAGGAATCCGCGCTGGGGGCCCGACGGCCGGGAATTGTTCTATTGGAATGAGGATCGACTCATCGCCGTGCGGCTCGACTTGAGTGGCCGGCCCCGCGTGGTGAACTCCAGCACCATATTGAAGGCGAGTTATGCCAGTGCCGACCATCCGAATTACGATGTGCACCCGGACGGAAGGCGGTTCGTGATCGTGACCGGACGGGCGCGCCCGCAGCGGATTATCGTGGCAATCAACCCGTTTTCGGCGCCGGCGCCGCGCCGGTAGACGGACCCGGCTGCGGCATTCGAGGTTCGGGCGGGGGATAAAACCATGCGTCGGAGGACCTCGCCGACCTGATTTGCGCCCACGCTGCTTGCTGCCACGGTCGGCCTGGTGCAGGTCGCCGATGGGATCATGCCGGGCGGGTCTGCGATTGGAGTGGCGCGGGCACGCGCGCCACGGCGTTCGTGTACGCGGCGGCCGCGGTATACTTGGTGGTCCAGCCGGCCCTCCTCCTTCGGACCCTTCGACGCATGACGTGGCTCCTCGTTGTTCTCATCCTCTTCCCTCGGCCATCCCTCGGCGCGCAAGCGGCGCAGGCCGCCCTGCCGCTGGAGTCCGGGCGCACCTGGGAATACCGCGGCTCGGCGCGCTGGACCGGAGCCGATCAGCGGGTCGACAGCGGTCCCATCCGATGGACGATGCAGATAGTCGCAAGCCGGGACGGGCCCGATTCGCGAGGCGCCGTGGTCCGCGGCTGGATCCAGGAGCTCGCCTGGTACGAACCCGGAAAAACCCCGGGGTACAGCCTCCTTCTCGCCCGAGGCCACCGCCTGTATCACCAGGCCGCCCAGGACTCCGCGAGTGCGCTCCTCTCACTGCAACGCGCAATCGAGCCGGGCGCCGCCCTGCCCCAGGACTGGGACCTCATCGTGGACTCCACGCTCGCCGTGGGGCACTCCTACGGGCAGATGGCCGAACGGGGAAATCGCCCGGACAACCTCTATGCGTGGTACCTGGAATCCAGCGAGACGGTCCGACCTCCCCCGGGATGGGTGCTCAGCAGCCCCACGGTCCTCCAATGGCGGCTCGCCTACCGGACGATGCCGGATCACCAGCTCCTCGATATCGTGCCCGGCCTCGGGATCACTCACTACGTCTACGGCCATCACGGCACGGTCGCGGACGCGGAGGTGAAGCTCATCTCGGTCAGAGCGGCGCCGTAGGGAGAAGATGAAAGCCGGTCTCACGATATGGTAAGGCCGAAGTGGCGTCGACTGATGAGCGCGTCGCCTCGGCTGGAGGCGATTGACCTGCCGGGTTTGAGGAGATCGGCCCAGGAACACCAGAGTTCGCCATGACGGTCCTGAGCGCGACCGTACGCAATGCCTCAACGGAACCGCCCGCGGCAGGCCCGCCAGCCCTTCGACCGGAGGAACGATCCATGCTTGGCCTCAAGGCACCAGCCGTGCTGGCCCTGGTCGCCCTGCTCGGAAGCGCCTGCTCCCCAGCGAATGGCCTCGAGGGGAAGTACTACAACAGTCGCAGCGGGGAGTATGCGATGGAGCTCAACGGCGGGAAGGTGGTGTGGATGCAGGGGCAGGAGGGCCGCGCCATGACCTACGAGGTCCGGGGCGACAGCCTCGTCATCCACGACCCGCAGGGCGGATTCGCCGCCGGGATGACGTTCGGGATCGAGAAGGACGGGACGTTGAGCCTGGGCATCCTGGGGTCGTTGACGAAGAAGCGGCCGTAGCTGCCGCCAAGAGGAGACCTCATGGAGTTCGACCTGCAGCAGTCACTCGACATTCTCGGACGGTCTCCCACCGTCCTTCGCGCCCTACTCTCCCAGCTCCCCGAGCCGTGGATTCGCGGCACCGAGGGCCCCGACACCTTCAGCCCATTCGACAACGTCGGCCACCTCATCGACGGGGAAGAGACCGACTGGATCCCGAGAGCAAAGCAGATACTCGCGCGGGGGCCGAGCGTCCGGTTCGAGCCCTACGATCGCTTCCGCCATCTCACCCGCAACGTGGATCGCTCCCTGGACTCGCTCCTCGCCGAGTTCGAGCGGTTGCGGGCCGGCAACCTCCGGCTGCTGCGGTCCTGGAATCTCACCGGGGCCGAGCTGGACCTGCCGGGCGAGCACCCGGTCCTGGGACGGGTCACGCTGCGCGAGCTGCTCGCCGCCTGGGTGGTGCACGATCTCGGACACCTGGCCCAGGTGTCCCGGGTCCTGGCCAAACAGTATGTCACCCAGGTGGGTCCCTGGCTGCCGTTCCTGCCGGTGCTCACCGACCACCTGACCCCGCGGTCCTAGCGGGGTCGCGGCATCGCTCTGAAACCGCGCAGCTACTCCTCCCGCAACACCACCATCGGATCCACCCGCGCCGCCCGGCGCGCCGGGAGCCAGCTGGCCAGCAGCGCCACGCCGCCCAACGCGAGCGCCACCATCGCGAGCGTGGCCGGGTCGCCCGGCGTCACGCCGAAGAGCAGCGCGGAGAGGAGCCGGCTCACGCCGAGCGAGCCCAATACGCCGATGCCGAGGCCGCCAATCGCCAGCTTCGCGCCCTGACCCACGATCAGCCGGCCGACGTTCGCGCGGTCGGCGCCCAGCGCCATCCGGATCCCGATCTCGCGATTCCGCTGCGCCACGGTATAGCTCAACACTCCGTGCACGCCGACCATGGCGAGGAGCAGGGCCACGGCGGCGAAGGCCCCCAGCACGAGCATCGTGAACCGGCGCTGCGCCACCGACTGCGACACCGTCTCGACCAGCGGCTCCACCGCGGAGAGCACGAGCCCGGGCTCGAGCTCCCGCACCACACGGCGGAGCGTGGGGGCGAACGCCGCGGGATCCCCCTCGACGCGCACCAGGATGCTTCCGTTGGGAATCGGCGCCTGGCCCGAGGGGAGATACACCGCGGGGGACGCCGCCTCGGCGAGCCCGTGGAAGCGCTCGTCCGCGAGCACGCCCACGATGGTCCGCTCGGCGCCCCACATGCTGATGCGCTGGCCGAGCGCCGGCCGATCCCCGAAAAAGCGGCGGCGCGCGGTCTCGTTGATCGCCACGACCGGAGGAGCATTGAGATCGTCCGCGTCGCTCAGCGCACGGCCCTCACGCAGCGGCACCCGGAGCGTGGCCTGGTAGCCCGGATCCACCATGCGGATGGAGGGCTCGGGCCAGTCGCCCGCCTCGGCCTCGCGGCCGACGACCGCGATCGAGCTGGTATATCCCGCTTCGAGCGGATGGGCCCCCGCTACCGTGACGGAGGTGACGCCGGGCAGCGCGGCGACGCGGCTCCGCACCTCGGCGCCGAAGCGGCGAATCTCCTGCCAGCGGGGCCACTCGGACCTCCGCTGCGGGTAGCTCGACGGCAGCTGGAACTCCGCCTTGAGCACGCCCTGGGCGAGGAACCCCGGGTCCACCTGGTAGAGACGCCAGAGACTCTTGATGAGGAGCCCCGCCCCGGCCATCAGGATGACCGCCAGGGCCAGCTCCGCCACGACCAGCGCGGAGCGGAAGCGGCGGTGCTCCCGCCCGGCGGAGGCGCCCCGCGCAGAACCTGCCTGGAGGTGCAGGTTGACCCCGCGGCGCCGGGCCTGAATGGCGGGGACCATGCCGAAGGCCACTCCCACCATGGCCGCGATCAGCAGGGTCACGCCGAGCACCCTGGCGTCGATCCCCACGGCGCTAACCCGCGGGATGTTCCCGGGCGCGAGGGCCAGGAGCAGCTTGAGGCCGGCAAAGGCGAGGAGAAGCCCCACCACCACTCCCGCGCCGGTGAGCACCGCGCTCTCCACCAGGAATTGCCGGGTGAGCCGGCTCGCGCTTGCGCCCAGCGCCGAGCGGACCGTCACCTCCCGCTCGCGGGCGGCTCCCTTCGCGAGCAGGAGGTTGGCGACGTTGGCGCAGGCCACCAGCAGCACGAGCACGACGGCGCCGACGAGCACGAAGAGCGCGGGCCTGACGCCGCCAAACACCACGCTCGCCAGCGGCTCGACGTTCGCGCCGCGCCCGTCGTTCGGCTCGGGGTAGAGCCGCTCGAGCTCGGCGGCGATCGTCCCCATCTCATCCTGTGCCATGCCGGCGGTAACGCCTCGACCCAGGCGGCCCATCACAAAGATCGGATGGTTTCCGCGGTCCGCATCACGATTCGCCTGGAGCGGCAGCCAGAGGTCCACCCGCACGGCCCCGCCCCGATCGGCGTAGCCCCGCCGGTACGCGGCCATGCCGAGGATCTGGAGGGTGCCGAAGTCGGCCGAAGCGGGAAGCACCCCGATTATGGTGAACGGGGATTCGCCGAGGCGGACCGTGCGGCCCACCACCTTGGGGTCGCGGGCAAACCGCTCGGTCCAGAGTGCCTCGCCGATCAGCACGACCGACGGCCCCTGGGCCCTGTCCTGCTCCTCGGTGAAAGTGGTCCCGACCAGCGGCCGGATCCCGACCATCGGCAGGAACCCGTGGCTCACCCAGAGTGCCGCGACCCGGGCCGGATCGCCGGCGTCGGGCGTGAGCGTGGCGGTGATGGGGGAGAACGCGGCGAGGCGCTCGAAGCGGCGGCTCCGCTCCAGAAAGTCGAAGTAGTCGGGGATGGAGGCCGGCTCCCGCAGCGTGCCGCTCTTGCGATCGGTTTCCCAGACCATGGTCAGCCGGTCCATCGCCTCGAACGGCGCCGGGCGGAGCAGCACTCCGTCCACGACGCTGAAGATCGCGGTGTTCGCGCCTATCCCTAAGCCGAGGGTGAGGATGACCGCGAAGGCAAAGCCGGGGGTGCGCGCGAGGGAGCGCAGGGCCTGCCGGAATTCCGCGAGGAGATCGCGCATGGTGACTCGCTTCCGTTGGGGTGCCGGGGTCACGTGGACGGTGCGCTCCGCCCGCCGCTCCCGGAGTCCGCTCACCAGGAGATCGAGGACGAGGCCGAAGCGGGCTGCGATGCCGGCGTCGCGCCAGGCGTCGCGGAAGACCAGGCGGAGCTCGTCGCCGAATTCCTCGCGGAGCTCCGCCGGCCAGGCCAGGAGGAGGAGCCGGAGCAGCAGACTCACGCGGGCCTCGGCCGGGGAGCCGGGAGCACCCGCTTGGCCCTCGCCAGGCTCACCAGACGGTCGTGGCGGACCGCCTCGGCGCGCAACGCCCGGCGGCCGGCGGGGGTCAGCCGGTAATAGCGGCGGCGCTCATCGTCCATCGCCGGATCGGGCCGCCGGCCGCTCTCCTCGACCAGGCCAAGCTCGAGCAGGCGCTTGAGCGCCCCATAGAGGGTGCCCGGGCCCAGCTGGACCTGCCCGTCGCTCTCGGCCGCGACTGCCTGCATCAGGGCGTAGCCGTGCCGCTCCCCGCCGGTCAGGGCGAGCAGAAGGTGAAACCAGGCCGGGGGCAGCGGAACAGCCGGGGAATCAGGCATTTATCGGCTATCTGCTATGGGCTATCGGCTCGGGGTACGGGCAGGGGGTGGCTGCGACACGGGCCATCCCGCCAATATATCGGACGCTGATATAGTCAGGAAGGTTGGAAGGCGGCGGATCGGGGGGGGAGCCGGGAGGGGGGAGGGGGGAGGGGTGGGCGGGACAGGCTCGTGGGCGAAGCCGCCGGACCGGCGGCGTCCTCAGGGACGGCGCCGATCGTCCGCAGTCCGCCCGGCTTTGGCCGGGGTCAGGAGCCGCTCGTAGCTTTCCTGCATGAGGGGGGAAGACAGCAGGAAGTCCGCCGTGGCCCGGTTGCAGGCGATGGGCACATTGTGGACCACCGCGATCCGGAGCAGCGCCTTCACGTCCACATCGTGGGGCTGCGGCTCGAGCGGGTCCCAGAAGAAGATCACGAAGTCAACCCGGCCCTCTACAATCGCGGCGCCGACCTGCTGGTCCCCGCCGAGCGGGCCGCTCAGAAAGCGGGCGATCTCGAGGTCGAGCTCGCCGGCGAGCAGCGCCCCCGTCGTCCCGGTCGCGAAGAGGTCGTGCTGCTCGAGGGTGCCGCGGTTATAGCGCGCCCACTCCAGCAGCGCCGCCTTGCAGTTGTCGTGGGCGATGAGCGCGATGCGTTTGCGGCGGCTCATCGGAATGCTCTGGTACGGCATGGCCGGCGTCCCGGGCGAGGTCGGCTGGAAGGTAGCAGGGAGAGTAACATTCCCGGGGCCGCCTTCGCCGCCCCGGAGCAGCATGCCGAATCCCGAGACACTTCGCGGAGGAAACCTGACCCATCCCCGGCACTACTCCACCTGGGAGCGGCGCTGGCGATCCGCCCTGACCGTCGTCCTGGCCGCCTACGGCTGGCAGATGCTCCGAACGCCGGGCGAGTATCGCTGGCTCGACAGTCTCGACCTCGCCATTCACGAAGCCGGCCACCTGCTCTTTGCCTTCGACGGGGAGTTCCTGACGCTGGCCGGCGGCACCCTGCTCCAGCTTCTACTCCCGGCGGCGTTCGTGGCGGCGCTCTGGCGGCACGGCGATCGGCACGGGGCCAGCGTGCCCCTGTGGTGGCTGGGGCAGAACTGCTGGAACATCGCGGTCTACATCAAGGACGCGCGGGCGCAGGAGCTGCCCCTGGTCGGCGGCGGAGAGCACGACTGGGCGCTCCTGCTGGGGGGGTTCGGCCTGCTTCAGCGGGACCTCACGATCGGCCGGGCGGTGGCGGCCGCCGGCCTGGTGATCTACCTGTGATCTACCTGCTGGCCATCATCGGTGGCTGGCGCGCCCTGGCGAGCGCCCGGATTGACCCGGTTGACGCGCCCCGCTCCGAAGGATAATTCTGGGGGAGGAGGCCCGCGATGGCACTGATCCAATGCCCCGAGTGCAAACAGGAGATGTCGGATCAGGCGCCGGCCTGCCCGCACTGCGGCGCCCCGCGAAAGGCGGCGGCACCGCCGGTCCCGACTGCACCGGCCGGGCCGGCTCCCGCTCCCCGGCCCCGGGGCCGCCCCCTGACGGTCACCGTGCTGGTCGCGATCGCCGTGATCGTCGGGATCCGATTCCTGCGGAGCGGGCCGGCCGGGGCGGCGCCCGCGCCGGTGGCGAGATGGATCGTGGACAACGTGGACGCGAACGACAGCTGCAGTGTGCTGGGCGAGTATTGTATCCGGGTCCGCTGCGCCATCACCAACGCCGGCACGGTGGCGGGCGTGGCCCAGGTCGCGGCGGAGGTCACCGAAGACAGCACGACGATCGGCACCCGTCGAGGCACCCGCTCGGTGGGCGCCGGGCAGCAGGACACCCTGACCCTCGACTTTCCCGAGGCGAACATGGACAAGAAGCAGTCGTTCCGCTGTTACCTCATACAATAGCAGAACGGCTCCCCGACTGACGCGTCGCCGCGCAGGCGTCTCCGGCCCGGATCAGGCCCCAGTCCGAATGAGTTCGTGCCGCGATCGGCCTTGCGATAACCAGCACCGCGAAATCTTCTGGCAGGTAGCCCGGAGAACCCCATGCATGCACGCGCCACCACGGTTTTGCCGCTTCTCCTCTTAGTTCCGGCGACCCTGGCCTCGGCCCAGGTCACCGCGATACGTGCCGGACGCGTCGTGGACCCCGACGCGGCCACCGCCGCGGAGAAGCAGGTCATCCTGGTCGAGAACGGCAGGATCACGGCCATCGGAAACAACATTCCGATTCCGGCTGGCGCCCGGGTCATAGACCTCTCAGCGTCGACGGTGTCTCCGGGGCTGGTGGACGCGCACGCGCACCTCTGCATGTCAGTCCAGGATCGCCGCGATGGTGGCAGCTATTACTACACGACGCTGCGCGATCCCGATGCGATGCGCGCGATCCAAGGCGTCGTCAATGCGCGGACCATGCTGCAGGCAGGGTTCACCACCGTGCGCGACGTCGGGAACGAGGGGAATTACGCGTGCGTCCAGGTGCGCGGCGCCATCCAGCAGGGCTTGATCGTCGGGCCGACGGTGATTACGGCGGGGCGCATCATCGCGCCGTACGGCGGGCAGTTTCACCTGCAGCCCGATAAGCCCGCGCTTGCCGAACCGGAGTACTACTTCGCCGACACGCGTGACGAGATGATCAAGGCGGTGCGCGAGAACGTGCACTACGGCGCGACGGTCATCAAGATCGTGGTGGACGACCAACGGTACATCTACTCTGTTGATGACATCGCCTTCATCAAGGCGCAGGCGGCCGCGTCCGGGTTGAAGCTGGCCGCGCATGCGTGGACCGAGCCGGGGGCGCACAACGCGGCGGCCGCGGGTGTGGCGTCTATCGAGCACGGCTTCGACATGACTGACGCCGACCTCGAGTTGTCGAAGAAGAACGGCGTAGCACTCGTGGGGACGGAATATCTGGCCAACGGCGATACCACCGCGGACCACCACCAGTGGGTCGATCGGCTGCGCCGGGCCTACAAGGTGGGCGTCCTACTGGTCTATGGCACCGACGCCACGCGTTTCATCCCGGGAACCAGCCGCGGCGTTGATGCGATGACCGGCATAGACCCCTGGGTTGAAGCTGGCATTCCGGCCGCTGTCATCCTCAAGGCCATGACTACGAACGCCACGCGCCTGCTCGGCGTGGATGGTGTGCGGGGGACACTCAAGGTGGGCCAGTACGCCGATCTCATCGCCACTCCGGATAATCCACTGACCAATATCCAGACGCTCAAACAGGTGAGCTTCGTTATGAAGAACGGCAAGATCGTGGAGCGCTGAGCCCTCCTCCGGCACCGGGGCCGAC
>DASYRI010000136.1:0-9308 GCA_036004545.1 Gemmatimonadales bacterium | reverse complement strand
GTCTGCGGCTTCCCAGCGTGATAGCATTCTACTTCGTGGCCGCCCTCATGATCGGCGTCCCGTCGGATACCTTCCTTGCTCGGCTCAAGCGCACGGCCCTCGGCACTGCGCTACTGGGATTCATCGTACTTATTCCAGTGGTCGTGGTGGCCAATTTCACGCTTATACCGAGGGGACTGCCCCCTCTGCGATTAGTCTACGCGATCATCATCCTCGGATCGATTTACGGGATTGGCGGTGGGCTCATTGCCTGGTTCACTAGCCCAACCCATATCAATAAGAAGCTGTTGGATCAAAAGATGAAGGAAATCTCCGTCGAGCGTGAGAATGCAACGGTGAGGCGTACCGGCCACATGGAGGAATCTGACCCACCAGGTCCCAATTCGATGTAGCAAGAAGTGGGGGGACAAGGCCCTGGGCTGCCTGATCCGGCAAGAGGATCTCGCCACGAAGCGCGACACGATGCAATATTCGGTGGACGGCGACCTCCGCCAGGTAACGAACCGGCCAAACCTGGGCATCACGAGGATCTACGATAACCTCCACCGGGTGACGACGAACGCCGGGACCAGCACGCTCACCTACAGCTACCCGCAGGATGGGCTCCAACTGTGGGGCGAAGGCAGCGCGCGCGGCGGTTGACGCCTCATCGGTCTCCCGCTGCTGGGTGCCATGAGTGGGGCGTGGCAGACACGGTGAGTCAGATCTACTCGCTGCACATACTCCCGGTTTCTCTCCAATCTCTAACCCCCTGTAACTGCACACCTTGCAAGCCGGCCACTGCTGGGTGGTGCAGTCGCCCGCTCGCCCTCGTTACGGTGCACTCTCCAAACGTCTTGCGGCCCAACGCCTTGCGTCACCGGTCCACTCGCGTCAGGATCCGGCACGCTCCCTGCCTAGTTCTCCGCTCGCCTCGACCGAGGTTCCGGTATGGCCGCGGACACCCTCGCTTCGTCTCTCCCCGTCGCGGAGCTCTATAGCAGCGACTACTGCGAGTACTACGGTCTCCTTCCGCTGGAGATCGCCGAGGGCCGGCTCCGGGTCGCCGTGGCCGGTGATCCGAATCAGGAGGCCATCGCGGATCTCGCCGACACCTACGGCGCGCCGATCGAGCTCGTCCCTATCGAGCCGGACCAGCTGAGCGAGGCGATCAAGCGGACCTTCGCCGAAGCGGATTCGGTGGTGGAATTGGCCCACGACCTGGCCGCCGATCTCGCACCCGACTCCCCGGCCGAAGAATCCCTCGCCGATGCACGAGACCTCGCCAACCAGCCTCCGGTCATCAAGTTCGTCAACCTCCTGATCCGCGACGCCTTCGAGGCCGGCGCGAGCGACATCCACCTGGAATCCTCGGAGAGCGGCCTCCGCGTCCGGCTCCGGATAGACGGCGTCCTCTCGGAGCTTGCCGCGCCACCGCAGGGGCTCCAGGCCGCGATCGTCTCCCGGCTCAAGCTTTTGGCGGAGCTGGACATCGCCGAGCGCCGCACGCCGCAGGACGGTCGGATCCGCGCGCGGCTCGAGTCGCGCGATCTCGATCTGCGGGTCTCGACGGCCCCGACCATGTATGGCGAATCGGTGGTGCTCCGCCTGCTCGACCGGGGCGGGGCGCCGGTGACGCTCGACGCGCTGGGGATGGCGCCCCAGGCCCTCACCGCGTTCCGCCGCCTCGCCGGCCGCGCCCACGGAATCCTTCTGGCGACCGGACCCACCGGAAGCGGCAAGACCACCACCCTGTACGCCGCGCTCGGCCTCCGGCATCCGTCGGAGGAGAAGATCATCACGGTCGAGGACCCGATCGAGTACCGGCTCCCCGGCGTCACCCAGGTGCCGGTCCACTCGAAGACGGGCGTGACGTTCGGGACGGCGCTTCGGAGCATCCTCCGCCAGGATCCCGACGTGCTGATGGTGGGGGAGATGCGGGATCGGGAGACGGCGGCGATCGCCATCCAGGCCGCGATGACCGGCCACCTGGTCTTCTCATCCCTCCACACCAACGACGCGGTCACCGCCCTCACCCGCCTCCTCGATCTCGGCGTCGAGTCGTACCTCCTGGCCGGTACCATCGAAGGCGTGCTGGCCCAGAGGCTGGTGCGAAGGATCTGTCCCGACTGCCGGGCTCCCTACCAGCCCGAGCCCGGCGCGGTCCAAATTCTCACCGAAGGGCGTCCCCTACCGACGCGCGGCCACCCGTTTGAGCGCGGAACCGGTTGCGCCGCGTGCCGGCAGACCGGGTTCCGGGGCAGAACGGGAATCTTCGAGCTCCTCTCCATGACCGACGACCTCCGACATGCCGTGTCCCGGGCACCGGTCCCGGCGGCGCTCCGAGCGCTGGCCCGGGAGCAGGGGATGGTCACGTTGAAGGAGGACGGCTGGAGCAAGGTGCGGGCGGGAATCACGACGGTCGAGGAGGTGCTCCGTGTCGCCGGCGACTGAGCGACGCCGCGGCTTCACGCTGCTCGAGCTCCTCGTGGTGATCGCGGTGATCGCGATCCTGGCAGGGCTGGTATCCCCGATGATCTTCCGCAACGTGGGCGACGCGAAGGTCTCTGCGACCAGATCCCAGATCGAGATGCTGGGACTCGCCCTCGACGCCTATCGCCTCGACAACGATTACTACCCGTCCACCGGACAGGGCTTGGCCGCGTTGATTCAGGCTCCGAGTGTGGAGCCGCTCCCTCGGAATTGGCGTGGGCCCTACCTGCGGAAGGGGGTGCCCCTCGACGCGTGGGGACGGCCCTACCTGTACAAGAGTCCCGGCGAGCAGAATCCGCAAAGCTACGACCTGCTGAGCTATGGCCGTGACGGAGCTCCGGGCGGCGCCGGAGAGGACGAGGACCTGACCTCCTGGGGGAAGAAGACGCCGTGAGCCCGCTCGTTCGCTATCGCGCCGCGGAGAGGCAGGGCAGGGTCGTGACCGGCCGGCTTCTCGCGACTGGCGTGGAACAGGCACGATCCAGACTGCGGGAACAAGGCCTCGAGCCGATCGGCGTCACCCTCGAGGAATCCTCCCGGCCCACCCGGCGGATACCGCACGCGCGTTGGGAGCTCTTCTTCCGGTCCCTCGCCTCGATGCTGGACGCGGGCATGCCGCTCGATCGCGCCCTTGGCGCGGCGGGCGGGCTCGCCCGGGAGCGGCTCGATGGCACCATCGAGGAGGTCCGGCGGGCGGTGCAGCGCGGGTCAACGTTGGCGGAGGCCCTGGCCGGTGGCGGCGCGGGCCCGCCCGCCACGGCGCTCGCGATGGTCCGCGCCGGCGAGCGCGGCGGTCATCTCGACAGGACGCTTCAAGAGGCGGCCGATCACCTGGAGCGAGAGGCCGAGGTCACCGCACGGATCCGGCATGCGCTGGGCTACCCCGTCCTGCTCGCCTGCGTGGGCGCCTGCACGGTGCTGGTCATCGGCGTCGCGATCCTGCCACGGTTCGCCGCGCTGCTCGCCGACGCAGGTCAGAGCCCGCCGTTCGCCACTCGGGTCGTTCTCGCGGGGTCGCGGGTGACGGCGGCATACGGCTGGTGGTTCCTGGGCGGCCTGGCGCTCTCTCTGGCGGCGGTGCAGGCGTGGTGCGCCAACCCGGAACGACGCCGGCGAGTGGACCGCTGGCTGCTCGCGATCCCATGGGCAGGCCGGCTTGCCGAGACGTTCGGAGGCGCCCGCGTGGCCCGCGCCATGGCCGGGGCGCTTCAGGCGGGCGTACCCCTGCTCTTCGCGCTCGACGGCGCGGCGCTCGCGGCGGGTAACAGCGAGCTCGAATCGCGGGTTCGCCGCGCACGCGAACGAGTTGCCAGAGGCGAGCCGCTCGCCGGAGCACTCCGGCGCGAATCGGCGTTTCCTCTCACCGTGATCCCCGTGGTCGCCCTCGGCGAACAGACGGGACAATTGGCGGCGATGGTGCGCCGCGCAGGGGACCTCGCAGCGGTCCAGGCCGAGCGCTCGCTCGCGGCGCTGGTGCGGCTCCTCGAGCCGGCGCTTGTGCTCCTCTTCGGCGGTCTCGTCGCGTTCGTCGCGGCGGCGCTGCTCCAGGCGGTCTATTCCCTGAGGCCCGCCTGATGATCGCCCGCCGAGGCTTCACCCTCCTGGAGCTGGCGGTGGTCCTGCTCATCCTTGCTCTGATGGCGGGGATCAGCACCATCGCGATCGCATCCCTCCGAACCGAAACCACCCCTAGAACGACGGCCGCTCTCGAGCGTGCCCGGGAAGCTGCACTCCGCGGAGGTGCGCCCGTACAGGTCGACACGCCGGCGGTGGTCTTTCTTCCCGATGGCCGCGCACTCGGAGCGAGCCTGGATCCATGGACCGGCGAACCCCGCGCGGGAGGGCGCTGAGATGTTTTCCGCGAGAGCCTGCCGGAACCGTGGGTCGGCGCTTCTCGAGGCCATCGTTGCCCTGGCGATCGTTTCGGTCGCCGGCCTTTCGATGCTGGAGCTGGTCTCGGCCTCGCAACGCGAGCGAAACCGCCTGGATGATTACGAACGGCTCGTCGCGGGAGCGGACCGGGTGTTGACCGCCATGGTTCTCCTCACCCGGCAGGACCTCGACCGGCGGCTGGGCACCCACGCTGTGGCCGCGTACGCAGTCAACGTGACCCGGCCGGAAATGACTCTGTACCGGATTGCCGTCGGAGATTCTCTCGCGCCGGAGGTCGAGCTGCTGACGACCGTGGTATATCACGAGGGGCCCCGTCCATGAGGGACCGCCGCGGATTCACCCTGATTGAGATGATGGTGGCCCTGGCCATCAGTGGGACGGTGCTCGCCGTGGGTGGCGCACTCTTCGGCGCGGTCCAGGATGCGGGCCACCGGCTCCGGGAGACCCGGGTCGCGGCGGATCGCCGGATGAATCGCATTCAATGGCTCCGCGAGGCGTTCCGTACCCTTCAAGCGGGCGGCGACACCCTGGGCTCGTTCAGCGGCGGACCCGAGCGCGTGGACTTCTCGGCCCGGATGCTCACCTCCCGCGGCCGGCCCGAGTTGATCGCGGTGACGCTGGGGGTCTCGGGCCGTGACTTCAGGGCAATTCTGTCCGGTCGGGACACGCTGGTTCTCGCGCAGGGAGTGAATCAACTCCGGTTGGATTACCTCCTCGAGCCGGGGGAGCAGGCGCGCTGGGCCAGGGAATGGCGCTCCCCGTCCACCGCACCGCTTGCGGTGCGGCTCCGGATGGAGCGCTGGGATTCCGTAGTTCGCGCCTTCCGGGCCGACACACTGCTCTTTCTCATTGGGGAGCGGGCATGACGAGGCGGGGCTTCGCCCTGGTGGCTGTTCTCTGGCTGCTCGCCGCGGTGAGCGCCGTGGCGGGTGGCGCGATGGAGGTGGCCGGAGCCGGACGTCTGGAGGCGATCAACCGGCTCACCCTCACCCGGGGGCGGTGGGCCTCCGAGGCATGTGAGGCGATTCTCCGCGCGCGGTTCGCCGCGGATCAGCGGGCCGCCCGGCTCGACAGCGTGGAGCTCGGTAGGGGCACCTGGTGCCTCGCGTGGATGGAGGATTCCGTCACCCGTGTGGACAGCGACTCCGCCGGCCCGACGGGCCTCCGGCGGGACAGCGCGACGAGGCGCATGATCCTTCGAGTGTCCGGTGGCGTAAAGGGATACGGCGCGGTCTGGCACACCAGCATCGAAGTAGCACCGTCCGGCCCACGCCTCGCGGTGCACTGGAGGGCGCTCCAATGAGGGCGGATCTGACGCTGCACGTGGAGCGCGGCGTTCTCCGTGCGCAGGCCGCCCGCCTGGGCTGGTCGGCCGAGACGACGTGGCAGACGGCCGAAGATCTGGCTGGCGCGGTGACGTCCCTCATGGGGGAGCTCAGGGCGCGAAAGCAGCCGGCGCCTCGCAGTGTCTGCGTCAGCTTCCACCCGCCGGTGGCCCAGCGTCGCACGCTGGCGGGCCTCCCTCCGGTCGGCACGAGCGATCTCAAGAAGCTGGTGGCGGTCCAGGCCGCGCGCTTCTTTCGCGGAGGCCGTTCACCGATGGTGACCGATGCCGTCTGGATCCGCCGCTCCGGCGCGGGACCGATCGCCTTGGCCGCGGCCGCCGAGCGGCGCGTCGTGGAAGGGATTCTCGCTGCGGCCGCAGAGGCCGGTCTTTCGGTCCGCGCCGCCGGCATCGAAGCCGAGCCGGGCCGCTGGCTGAGCCTCTTCCCGGCGAAGGTAGGGCGTTCGAAGGGGCGGGCGCGCGCGCTGGTGCTTTCCGTGGTCGCTGTCGCCGGAGTCCTGGTCGTGGCGGGTACGGTGTTCACTGGCCGGGCAATCCTCGAGCAGCGCCGCCTGGACCGCGAGATCGCTTCGCTTGGGCCCGCCGCCGCGGCGCTCGACAGCCTGGCAAGGCGCGCGGCCGAGGTCCGTGACGCGTTCCGTATGCTCGAGGCCGCCCGGCAGAGCCGCCGCCGCACGCTTGAGCTCTTCTCGGCGGTGGTGCTGGCGCTTCCGGACTCCGCCTATCTCACCGCCCTTTCGCTGTCGGCGGACGGTCACGGCACCGCGACCGGAATGGCCCAGCGACCCTCCGAAGTCGTCGCCGGCCTGGAGAGACACGGCGGCGTCCAAGCACCCCGATTGGACCGGGCAACCGCTCAGCTACCGACCCCATCCGCCCCCTGGGTCGGGTTCAACGTTCAATTCGGCCAGGCGCCGGAATGACCGCCCGGGAGCGGGTCGTGCTGATCGCGGGCGCCCTCGCCGTCGCATCGGCCGCCTTCCTCACCCGAGGGGTGCCCGCGGTGGTCGGCGGGATCCACCGGCTCCGAACATCGGTGGCGGAGCGGACCGAGTTGCTGGCGGCGCTCCGCGCCCGCGTCGCGGCCGGCGATTCCATCTCCGCTACTGCGGAGGCCCTTCGGGAGCGGATTGGTGGTCTCGCGGCCGTGGTCCTGGCGGGGCGCTCGGAGCCGGCGGCACTCGAGGACCTGATCGCGCGGATCGCGTATCTGGCCGAGCGGGCCCAGGCTCGCGTCCAGCGAGCCGAGCGGTTGCCGGATTCCACCAGGGGCGGGTTGTTGCGGCGCGTGGCGGTTCGGGTGGAGTTGCAGTGTGACCTGGGCGCGCTCCTCGCCTTTTTCCGTGCGCTCGGGCGCGACTCGACGGCGATCTCCACCGACGCGGTGCGCATCACCGCCGCGGACCCCCACTCGGCGCCGTCCGCGCCGGAGATGCTCGGTGTGGAGCTTCGTCTTGCCGGCTGGTATCTCGAAGGGTCCCCGCGCGTCGGTTCGAATGACGGCCGGCCCAGCCCTCGATGAATCCCGTCTTCCGCGGCGCGCTCATCGGCGTCACGCTCATCGCGTCGGCGGCGGCTCCGCCTGGTTCCAGCGGTCCACTCCTGCCCGTTTCCGGACCCTCCCGAGGACCGGTCGGGAACGATCCTCCGCGACGCCCCCCGCCCGCCGCGGAGGCTCGCCCGCTCGAGCTTGACTCTCTCCTCCGGGTCATGGAAGCCCGCGCCCCGTTCCGCGCGGACCGCCGGCCGCCGCAGGCGAAGTTCGCCGCGGGCCCCACGGCAATGGCTGCCGCCCCTCCCACTCCGCGGCCAGTGCTGGTTCTCCAGGGAATCATCTGGGGCGACGAGCCGGCCATCGTGCTCGACGGACTGCCCGGCGGCACCCCGCAGCGCCTTCTGTACCGGGGCGATTCGGCGGCCGGTCTCAGGGTGGTTCGCATCACGACCTCCACCGCGGTCGTCAAAGGCCTCGATACGACGTGGGTACTTTCCCTCCGGAGTCAGGACCGATGAGCCTCGACCGGCTGCGACGCCCGGGCGTGTGGCGGTACGTCCTCGGCCTTGCGGTGGTCGTGACGGGGCACTTGGCCTTCGTGCGAATCGGCGACTCGAAAGTTGCTGCGCAGGGAAACGAAGCCGCCGCGCTCCCTATGCGGGGTGATTCTGTCCTGGTGCGGCTCGTGGACGTCGAGCTTCGCGTGGTTCTCCAGGCGCTCGGCCGCTATCTCGCCAAGCCGCTCCTCACCTCCGCAATCCCGCAGGAGCGCGTTACGCTGGACTATTCCACGCCGCTCCCTCGCGGGCAGCTCCCGGAGATCATTCGGGGCCTGGTAGAGCCCCGCGGTCTCGTGCTCAAGGAGGACTCGGCGTTCTTCTCGATCGCGCCGCGGCCGGCGGGACCTCAGCCGGCAGGCAACGGCGGGGCGAACGCAAGCCCCGCCCGGCAGGACACCATCGCGATGTTCGTGATCCGCCTCAAGCATGCCCGCGCCGCGGACGTGGCCGCGACGGTGAACCTGCTCTTTGGTGGCGGCGGAGAATTCAGCGGGCGGGGAGGACTATCGGCCGGCACCTTGTCCGAGGAGCTCCGGAGGAACGTGGTGACACCGGAGCGGCCGCCCGAGCGGGCCGCGGCACCTGCGGCTCCCGGGACTCCTCGGGCGGCGACGCTCAGCGGGCCGGTCACCCTGGTGCCGGACGAGCGGACCAACTCGCTGCTCGTCAGAGCGTCCGCGGCGGACTTCGAGGTGCTTCGGGCTGCCGTCACCGAGCTCGACATCCGGCCGCTTCAGGTGCTCATCGAGGTCCTCATCGTGGAGGCGCGGAAGGATCGCTCGTTCTCACTCGGGTCCGCGTTCTCCGCCGAGCGGAGGAGCGGGAATGACGTGGAACGGGTGGATCTCGCCGGTCCCGGTTCCGGCGACCTGGTGATCCAGTTCCTCCGCCTCGGACGGACCCAGGTGAACGCCGTGCTGACCGCGGCGCAGTCACGGGGGGACGTGAACATCGTCTCCCGGCCGGTGCTCCTCGCCTCGAACAACACCGAGGCGAGCCTTCTCGTTGGCTCGCAGCGCCCGTTCGTGCAGGTCAGCCGGTCCCTGCCGACCGACACGCCCACCCGGGACCAGGTCGTCCAGTATAAGGACGTGGGGACCAAACTCACCGTGCGACCGACGATCAACGAAGATGGCTACGTCTCTCTCCTCATCCAGCAAGAGATCAGCGCCGCCACCAGCGAGAGCCAGTTCGACGCCCCGGTCATCTCCACCCGGGAAGCGCGAACCGAGGTCCTGGCACGGGACTCGCAGACCATCGTGCTTGGCGGCTTGACCGACCGGACGCGGGAGCGGAGCTCGTCGGGAATCCCGATCCTCTCCGGGATCCCGATCCTGGGCGGCCTCTTCGGGAGCTCCAACCGGCAGAGCAACTCCACCGAGCTGTTCCTCTTCCTCACCCCCCGCATCATCAAGACCGACGCGGACGCGGACTCGCTGACGGCCCGCCGCCTGCGCCGGGTGGAGCCCCAGGATGACCACTGAACCGGGTGTCGAAGCGGCGGCGAAGGAAGCGGGGATCATCGGGGCCTCGCCGGCGATCC
>DASYRI010000135.1:0-9463 GCA_036004545.1 Gemmatimonadales bacterium | reverse complement strand
GTTCGTCTGGGCCGTCTCCGAGGGCAAGGCGGGCGTCCTGGGGAGCCAGGCGTCGGCGCGGCGTCGCTACGGCATGCTGTTCCGGCTCGACATCCCCAGCTTCAACCCTCTGGGTGCGATCACGACGCAGGGCCTGCTCATCGTCAGCGGGAACGCAACGGTGAGCGGCAACGACGTGACCCCCACCGGATGGGGCTCCTGCAGCACCAAAACCGTCGCCGGGGTCGCGATGGCCGACATGTCCAAATTGAATACCAAGGGGGCGTGCTCGTCCAAGAACTGCATCCAGGGGACTCCGCAATACCTCCAGACCGCCCTCGCCGCCGACACCAGCACGTACTTCGTCTACGGAAGTGAGACCTACCAGACGTTGGCGGCGACGGCGAACCTGACTTTCCCGGGCGGGAGCGTGCTGGGGGGCATCGGGCCCGTGGTGAGCGGCGGGAAGTGCGTCAAAAGCACGACGACCAACTGGGGGGACCCGACGCGCCACAGCCCCGCGGGGGCGTGCGAGGGCTACTACCCAGCGATCCACGCGCTGGGCGACCTGAAGCTGAGCACCGGTGTCGGTGAGGGCATCCTGCTGGTCGACGGCAATCTGACGGTGACGGGCAATTTCCAGTTCACCGGAGCCGTCATCGTACGGGGGACGTACAATTCGTACGGGAACGGGAACAAGGTCACCGGCGCCGTCTGGGCGGCGAACATGGCGCTGGACGACAACGACATGTTCGGGAACGGCGGAATCCAGTACTCATCCTGCGCCCTCCTGCCCCTTCTGCAGGGCAGGGGGTATCCCAAGCAGGCGAAGCAGCGGGGCTGGGTGAATCTCTACTGAGGGTCGCCACCACCAGCGCCCGGCGCCCGTTCAAACCAGCGCCCCGCTCCGGGACCGGTTCAGGAATTCGCCCGGCCCTCCTCCCCGAGCCGTCCCAGGAGCCGGAGCAATCCGTCCAACATCGTGAACGGATGCGGTGGGCACCCCGGCACCCAGAGATCCACCGGGATGCTCCCCGGCACCCCCAGGGCCTCCGGACCGCCAGCGAAGGGCCCGCCCCCGATCGCGCAGGCCCCCACCGCGATCACCAGACGCGGGTCCGCCACCGCGGCGTAGGTCCGCTCCAGGGCCTCCCGCATGTTGACGTTTACCACACCCGTGATAACAATGCCGTCCGCATGCCGTGGCGAAGCCACGAACTGCACCCCGAAACGGGCCAGGTCGAAGACGACGTTCCCCAGCGCCACCAGCTCCGCCTCGCAGCCGCTGCAGCTGCCCGCGGCCACCGACCGGAGCCGGAGCGAGCGCCCGAAGAGGCCGCGCATCTTCCGGTCGAGCGCCCGCGCGAGCTCCACCTCGCCGGTCGGGGTGACCAGGCCGTCCCGGGTGCCGCTCGCCATCCGGTAGTCCCGGGTGAACTCGACCCGGCAGCCCGGGGCCTCCCCCGCCTCCTCGGGGGCGAAGAGGCAGGCCCCCAGGTCGAGCAGGGGGAGCTCGCCTCCCGCGCCCCCGGCGGGCGTGGGTCCCGGCCCCGCTCCGGGGCCTTCCATGGGATCCGGCACCAGCACCGGCCGGCCCCTGAAGCGCTCCGGCAGGGCGGTGTCCCCTTCGGGAAACCGGGACGGCTGGCGGCCCTGGGCCAGGCGGGCGCGGATCAGATCGAACATCAGAGATCGTGACCCGCGTAGGAAAGGTTGAAGCTCTTGTTGCAGAGCGGGAAGTCGGAGATCTGGTTGCCCTGCATGGCCAGCGCGAGCGCCTGCCAGTTCCGGAACGACGGATCGGTGACCTTGTGGCGCCGGATCTGTCCCACATCGTCGGTGACCGCGATGTGCGCCACCTCGCCGCGCCACCCTTCCTCGAGGGCCACGACCAGCTCGGCTTTGCCGAGCGCCCCACACGGTGCGCGGAGCGCGCCGGTGGGCAGGGCGCGGAGCTGTTCCGCCACGAATTCGAGCGACCGCTGGATCTCGAGCCAGCGCACCAGCGCCCGCGCGAACACGTCGCCGGCCCACGCGGACGCCACCGGAATCTGAACGAACCGGTAGACGCCGTAGGGGTAGTCGTGGCGGACATCGCGCGGCACGCTGGCGCTCCGGGCGACCGGCCCCACGAACCCGTGGGTGCGGCACGATTCCTCGGGGACGACGCCCACCCCCTCGAAGCGCGACTGCACCGAGGCGGCATCGAAGAGGAGGCGAGCCACCGGCCGCAAGGCGCGGCCCAGCTGGTCGGTGCGTCCGCCGATCTCCTCCGCCATCTCAGGCGGCACGTCGAAGCCCACGCCGCCCGGCCGCACCAGCCCGCGCCCGTAGCGGTTTCCCGAGATCAGCATCAGGAGGTTGAGGCACTCCCCGCGCAGGCGGCCGAAGTACGCCGCCGCCGGCTGGAACGCCGCGTCGGCGGCGAGGGCGCCCAGGTCGCCGATGTGGTTGGCCAGGCGCTCGAGCTCGAGCGCGATGCCCCGGAGCGCCTGGGCCCGCGGGCTCTTGTGGGAGCGGGCCAGCGCCTCGATCGCGCCGCACCAGGCGCCGGCGTGGGCGATCACCGTATCCCCCGCGATGGACTCCGCGACCAGCACGGCCCGCGGACGGTCGAGCGTCTCGAGCAGCGGCTCCACCCCACGATGCTGGTAGCCGAGGCTGATCTCCAGCGCCAGCACCTCCTCGCCGTGGGCCTGGAAGCGGAAGTGGCCGGGCTCGATGATCCCTGCGTGCACCGGGCCGACCGCGACCTCGTGGACTTCCTCGCCCGCCACCCTGGTGAACGGGAACCACTCGCGATCCCTGGGCGCGACCCGCCACGCCTCCGGCATGTGATCGGGCGGATGGCGGCGGACCGGCCTCGAAGGACTCGCCCCGTCCACCAGCGCGCCGCACTGCTCCACGATCTCCCGCTCGAAGGGATCCGCCTGGGGACAGCGGTTCGAGAGGGACGGCATCCGCTGGGGGACGAGGGCCGAGAACACCTCCAGGCGGCCGTTCTCGTCATCGCCCAGGATGGCGAGGAGCCGGAGCGTATCCGCCGTCTCGACCAGGCCGAAGAGGGAAACGATCCGCTGCCCACCCGCCACCCGGGCCGCGATCGCCTCGGCGAACCGGGCGCCCTCGAGCACCGGCACCGCGGCGAGCGGCGCGGCCCGCCGGTTGGTGAGTCTGAGCGCGTCGGGCCCGCCGTTCACGGCGCGCTCCCGCCCAGCGTCACCGCCGCTCCGGCGAGCTCGGCCCGGAGCGGCGCCGGCAGGTAGCTCCCCAGCATCAGCACCAGGGCGGCGAGTGCCAGTGGTCCGGCGACCATCCAGGCGCCCTCGGGCTCGGCGCCCCTGGCCTCCGGCTCGCTTCGCTCCCCCTCCCCCCCCCCAGCACCATCTCGAGGATCATCCGGGCGATGCCGGCGAAGATCACGGCGAGGAGCAGCAGCGCGGCGCCCGCCACCACCGGGTGATGCTCGCGGATGGCCCCGCTCACGATGGCGAATTCGCTCAGGAAGAGCCCGAACGGCGGCGAGCCGCTCACCGCGAAGAGCCCTGCCACCACCAGCATCGCGGAGACCGGACGGGCCCGGAGCATCCCCCGCACGTCGGCGGCCGCCTGAGACCCCGCGGCCAGCACCAGATTCCCCACCACCAGGAAGAGCCAGCCCTTGACCAGCCCGTTGTTGAGCACGTGGAGCACCGCGCCATACGTCCCTAACCCGCCGAGTCCCATGCCGAGCACCAGGAGCCCCATGTGCTCGACGCTGGAATAGGCCAGCAGCCGCTTCACGTCGGCCTGGCCCACGATGAAGCCCGCGGCGACCACCAGCGAGAAGAGGCCGAAGCCGAGCAGGAGCGGCCGGGCGAAGCCCGCGAGCCCCGCCGCGGTGAGCACCTGGGTGAACCGGGCGAGGCCCACGAAGGCGCAGCTGGTGACCCCGCCGGCCATGAGCGCGCCCACCAGGCTGGGCGCTTCGCCGTAGGTGTCCGGCTTCCAGGTATGCATCGGCGCGAGCCCCATCTTGGTTCCGAAGCCGGCCAGCGCGAACACGAACGCGGCGCGCAGCCACCACCGGTCGAGCGAGGGCGCGCCGGCGATCAGGTCGTCGAGCACCAGCGGCCGCACCCCCGGGGCCGACGGCTGGGCGGTGGCGAGGAGGAAGACGGCGAGCAGCGCCAGGGCGATCCCCACCGAGGAGAGCACCAGGTACTTCCACACCGCCTCCAGGGAGCGGCGGTCGTGCCGGTCGTAGATCAGCGGCGCCATCGAGAGCGTCGTCGCCTCCATCCCCACCCAGAGGAGCGCCAGGTGGTGGCTCAGCGCGACCAGCGACGCCGCCGCCAGGAACGCGAGCATGCCGCTCCCGAAGACCCGGCCGTCGCGCGCGCTCCTGGTCCGGAGGTAACCCACGGCGTAGCTCGCGACCACGATGAAGAGGAGGCTGATGAGCGTGAGCACGATGAGCCCGAGCCCGTCCACCGCGAGCCAGCCGGCCAGCGTCACCGCGCGCGGCGTGGTCCACAGCCGGGCGACGAGCAGCAGGTGAGCCCCCGCCGCTCCCCACATCAGCCTGGTGCGGGTCGTCTCCCGCCTCGCGTAGTAGGCGAGCACCGCCGCGACCGCGGGAAGCAGGATCAGGAGGAGCTGGATCACCGGGGGCGGGCTCCGGTCATTCCCGGAGCTCGGTGAGCTGGGCCGCCGAAATGGAGTCGAACTCCCGGTTGATGTGGAAGACGACGATGCCCATGACGAACACGCCGACGAACACGTCCAGCAGCACGCCGGCGTCCACCAGGAACGGCACCCGCCGGATCTGGGTGAGCCCGAAGATGTAGATCCCGTTCTCGAGCATCAGGTAGCCCACCACCTGGCTCACCGCCTTGGTGCGGGTGATCAGGACGACCAGGCCGATGATCACCGTGGCGAGGGCGACCGGCACCAGCAGCGGGCCGCTCTCGATGGGCGGGAGCCGGGCGGCCACCGCGAAGGAAACGGCCAGCGCCGCGGCGCCCAGGAGGAACGACGCCATGTAGCCGACCAGCGGCTCCACCTCGCGGCGGACCGATGCCTCGCGAATGGCCCAGCGGAGGAACCAGGGCAGGAACACCGCCTTGATCAGGATGGTCCCGAGCGCAAGCCCCACCCCGTGGACCGACCACGCGCCCTCGACCACCAGCGAGAGGATCCCGAGGAGAAGGCCCTGGGCGGCGACCGCGCGGATGCAGGCGCTCAGCCGCGACATGGCGAGCACCCCGAAGTCGGTCAGGATGACGAAAAACAGCAGGACTTCGGCGAGGGAGCGCATCGGGCTCAGCGAACCACCAGGACGAGGCCGAACCCGGCGAGGGCGGCCGCGCCGGCGAGATAGAGGGGGACCTTGAGCAGCCGGAGCCGGGCGGTGGCCGACTCCACCACGCCGACCGCCACCGCGACGCCGAGCATCCCGGCGAAGAGGGCGGCAAGGGAGAGCGGGAGCGACCATCCGGCCCGGGGCACCAGCAACGCCACGATCAGCGCGCTCATCACCGCGAGCTTGACGGCGCCGCCGTAGAGCAGGAGTGCCAGGTCGGGCCCGCCATGGTCGAGCACCATCACTTCGTGGATCATGGTCAGCTCGAGGTGGGTGTGGGGGTCGTCCACCGGCACCCGCGCGCACTCGGCGAGGAGGAGGCCGAAGAGCCCTGCCGCCACCATCACGAGCGACGGCCCCGCGCGGAGCCCCCCGCCGCCCGCCCCGCCCGGTGGGGCACCGAACATGCCCGAGAGCGAGAGCTCGCTGGTCATGACGCTCACGGTCGCGATCGCGAAGAAGAGCCCCATCTCCACCACGCTCGCGAAGGCCACTTCGCGACTCGCGCCCATGCCCTCGAAGCTCGAGCCGGTGTCGAGCGCGCCCAGGACCAGCAGGAATCGCCCCAGACCGAGGAGGTACGCGAAGGCGAGCGCGTCGCCGGAGAACCGGAGCAGGCCGCCGGTTCCGTCGAGCGGCAGCAGCACGGCGGCGAGCACCGCCGTCGCGGCGACCGCGATCGGCGCGAGCCGGAACATCGCCGTGGTGGTGGTGCTGTAGACCACGCCCCGGCGGAGAAGCTTCCAGAGATCGGCGTAGAGCTGGTAAACCGGCGCGCCCCGGCGCCCGGTAAGGATGGCCCGGGTCCGCGCCGCCACGCCCGGCAGGAGCGGCGCCACGGCGAGGAGGAGCGCCAGCGAAACGAACTCGGACGCGGTCGCCCCGGCCACTAGCGGACCGGCGCGACGACGAGGTAAACCAGGAGCGCCACCACCGTTACGACGACGTAGATCAGGTAGACGTGGAGGCGGCCCTGCTGCATCGGCCGCAGCCGGAGCCCGAGTCGTTCGACCCGCGCCCACAGCGGCGCGAGCCCGCGCTCGAGCACCGGGTCCATCGGCACCGAATGGTACACCGTGGCGCCGCGGTGCTCCCGCACGCCCGAGAGACCGCCGAACACCGCGGCCAGCGGCGCCGCGAACGAGGACGCGGTGTACTGCATCCTCGGGGTGGGGAGCGGATAGCCGCAGCCCCAGGTTTCGCCCGCGCGGACCCGCACCCGGCGCAGGGCGAGACGTCGAATGAGCCAGAAGAGCCCACCCACCAGGAAAAGCCCGGCCGCCAGGATCGAGATGCGCTGGGCGTCGGCGAGGACGTCACCGACCGATGCCGCGGCGCCGGCCCAGGCTTGACCCGCGACGGTGGCGCCAGCGAGCAGCACGGGGCGGACGAAGAGTGCGGGAAGCACGCCGATCACCACGCAGGCGAGCGCGAGGGCGAGCACCGGCCCGAGGAGCCCCGCGGGTGCCTCGCGGGCCACGCGGGCCTCTTCGCTCCTGGGACTGCCGAGGAACACAATGCCCGCGGCTTTGGCGAAGCAGGCGAGCGCGAGGCCGCCCACCAGCGCCAGCGCCGGGGCCGCGAACACCGCGAGCCGGAGCGCGGGCCCTGCCCCACCGGTGGATTGCCCGGCACGGAAGAGGTCCTGGAACACCAGCCATTCGCTCACGAAACCGTTGAGCGGCGGCACCCCGATGATCGCCGCCGCGCCCACCAGAAACCCGAGCCAGGTGAGCGGCATCCGCCGGGCGAGCCCGCCCAAGCGCTCGAGGTCGCGGGTGCCGGTCGAGCGGACCACGGCGCCGGCGGCGAGGAAGAGCGCGCCCTTGAAGAGCGCGTGGTTCAGAGTGTGGAGCGCCGCCGCGCCGTAGCCCAGGATCGCCACGACCGGTTGCCCGGACGCCGCGCCGAGCGCGCCCACCCCGGTCCCGATCAGGATGATCCCGATGTTCTCGACGCTGTGGTAGGCGAGCAATCGCTTGAGGTCGTGCTGAACCAGCGCCCAGAGCACGCCGAGCAACGCGGAGGCGGCGCCGACGGCGAGCACCGTCCACCCCCACCAGGCCGGAGGCGGGCCCGCGAGGGTTATCACCCGCAGGATTCCGTAGATTCCCGTCTTGATGACGACGCCTGACATGAGGGCGGAGACGTGGCTCGGCGCCGCCGCGTGGGCCGGGGGCAGCCAGAAGTGGAACGGCACCAGCCCCGCCTTCACCCCGAAGCCGGCGAGCGCGAGGCAGAGGACCGCCGCCGTGGCGCCGTCGCCGAGCGCGGGCCGGGCCGCGGCGAGCGCGGCGAAGGTCCATTCGCCGCCGGCGCGCGACCAGACGGCGAACATGGCGAGGAGCGCCAGGGTGCCGGCGTGGGTCGCCACCAGGTAGAGGAGGCCCGCGCGCCGCACCGCCGCGTGCTCGTGCTCGGTCACGATGAGGACGTAGGAGCCCAGCGCCATGAGCTCCCAGGCGCCGAGGAAGAGGAGCACCGAGCGCGAGGTTACCACCAGCGCCATCGCGGCGAGCACCAGGGCGAACGCCGTGTGGCTCATCCAGACGGCCCGATGCCCGCGCTCGGCGGCCAGGTACGCGGCGCCGTACCCGGCGCTCGCCACCCCGACAACAAGAATCGTGAGGAGGAAAACGGCGGAGAGCGGGTCGAGTCCCAGGACCCAGTCCCCGCCCGGAACGCCGGCGTGCCAGCGGATCTCCCTGGGCGCGCCGCCCCGAAGCACCTGGACCGCGGGAATGCCGGCCAGGACCGCGCCCGCGGCAATGAGCCCGACCAGCCGGCGGTCGCCGGCCGGGCGGTTCCGGAACACGATGCCGCTTCCCGCGCCGGCGATGAGGAGCCCGATGCCGGCCAGAAAGAGCGTCACTCGGCGGGGCTCTTGCTCGCGGCGTACGACCCCGTCCGAAAGTTGCTCTCCACCATCTCGATACGCCCGAGGATCTCCGTCGCGGGCGCGCGGGCGCGCAGCAGCCCGCGGAGGGTCTCGTCCCGGAGCACGAACGCGAGCTGCGCCAGGATCCGGAGGTGGGCGGGGACGGTGTCGCTCACCACGAGGAAGAGCGCGTGGACCGGCTCGCCGTCGGGCGCGTCGAAATCCACCGGATGGCGGAGCAGGCAGAGGGTAACGAACGCCTGCTCGATGTGGAGCAGGATGGGGTTCCGGACGTGCGGAATCGCGATGCCGTCGCCGATACCGGTCGAGCCCATCGCCTCGCGCGCCTCGAGCACGCTCAGAAGAAACGCCCGGTCCTGCTCCGGGGGAAGCGGCAGCCGCTCCACGAAGGCGGCCAACACTGAGGTCGTGGTGGCGCCCTCGACGTCGTGGAAGATGCCTCCGGCCCGGAGCAGGTCGGCCAGGCGGGGCGCCTCGTCGGGCGCGCGGCGGGCGCGCTCCAGCAGGCGGCGGGAGACCGGGATGCTCTGCTCCACGGCCCACTCCCAGAGCTCGAGCGGGTTGAGATAGATCCGCTCGTACACCTCGTGCGCCGGCAGGCCGCGGGAGCCGATCCAGCGCCGGACGGTCTGCTCGTTCACCCCGAAATAGGAGGCGGCCTCGCGGACGGTGAGCTGCATGGCGGCCGGCGCCCGGTCTACCGGCTCACGAGGTCGGCGGGACGAACCCGGTCTGCCCCTCGACCCAGGAGCGCAGATACGCCGGATCCTCGATCCCGAGCGCGTCGGAGGCCACGTGGAGCGGCTGGAACGAATCCATCATCACCGCGAGCTCGTCGGTCGCCTTGGCGCCGAGGCTCGCCTCGGCGCGGCCGGGATGCGGGCCGTGGGGGATGCCGTCGGGGTGGTGGGTGATGCTGCCATACTCGATGCCCTTGCGGCTCATGAATTCGCTGCTCGCGTAGTAGAGCACCTCGTCCGAGTCCACGTTGCTGTGGTTGTAGGGAGCGGGCACCGCGTCGGGGCCGAAGTCGTAGGGCCGGGGGCAGAAAGAGCAGATCACGAAGCCGTCGCCCTGGAAGGTCTGGTGGACCGGCGGCGGCTGGTGCACCTTGCCGACGATCGGCTCGAAGTCGTGGATGTTGAAGGCCCAGGGGTAGAAGTACCCGTCCCAGCCGACGACATCGAACGGATGATGATCGAGGATGATCTCATTGAGCCCATCGTACTGCTTCACCAGAA
>DASYRI010000134.1:0-17887 GCA_036004545.1 Gemmatimonadales bacterium | reverse complement strand
CGCCGGATCCGACGTCGTTCTCCCCGCGTGAGCTGCGGAGCCTGTTGCGGCTGGGCCGGCAGCTCCAGGATCTCGGCCCCGAAAAGTTCCACGCGCTCTACAAGCTCATGACGATGAGCTCGGCCGATTACCTCGACGAGTGGTTCGAGCTCGATCCGCTCAAGGCCACCAAGGCGTCGAGCGGAATCATCGGCACCTTTCTCGGACCCCGCTCTCCCGGGTCGGCGTACGTGCTGCTGCACCACTACATGGGCGAGATCGACGGCGCCTTCCGCGCCTGGGGATTCCCGAAGGGCGGCACCGGAGCCATCAGCGAGGCGATCGCGAGCGCCGCGCGCGCGGCCGGCGCCGAAATCCGGACCGAAGCCGAGGTGAGGATGGTCAGGGTGCGCCACGGCCGCGCCACCGGCGTGGTCCTCGCGAGCGGCGAGGAAGTGGCGGCCCCGGTCGTGGTGAGCGGGCTCGACCCGCGCCGGACCTTCCTCGATCTGCTCGAGCCGGGGCTCCTCCCGGAGGACGTGGTCGCCGCGGTCGAGCGGTTCAGGATCCGGGGCTCCTCGGGGAAGGTGAACCTGGCGCTCTCCGAGCTGCCCGACTTCACCTGCCTCCCGGGCCGGGGCCCGCACCTCCGGGGCGCGTTCTCGATCAGCCCGAGCCTCGATTATCTGGAGCGGGCCTACGACGACGCCAAGTACGGGGAATTCTCCCGGCATCCATACATGGACATCGTGATCCCCTCCATGATTGACCCCGGGATGGCGCCGCCGGGCAAGCACGTGATGAGCATCTTCGTGCAGTACGCGCCCTACCGGTTGAACGGCGGATGGAGCGACGCGCGGCGGGAGGCCTTCGGCGACGCGGTCGTGGACACCCTCGCGCGCTACGCCCCGAACCTCAAGCGCGCCATCCTGGGCCGCCAGGTACTCACCCCCGCCGACATCGAGTCGATCACCGGTCTCTCCGAGGGGAACATCTTCCAGGGCGAGCTCGCCCTGCATCAGCTCTTCTTCCTTCGCCCTCTCCCGGCGTGGGCGAACTATCGCACCCCGATCCGCGGCTACTGGCAATGCGGCGCCGGCACCCACCCTGGCGGGGGCATCATGGGCGCGTCGGGGCGGTTGGCTGCCGGGGAGATCCTGCGCGCGGGGCGGGGATGAGCGGCGGAACCAGCGTCCTCCGGCTCCGCGCGAGCGCGGCATGACCGCCCGGTACGACGCGATCGTCATCGGCGCCGGCGTGAACGGCCTCGTCGCCGCCGGGTGCCTCGCCCGGGCCGGCACCCGGGTGCTGGTCCTGGAGCGGAGCGAGGCGGTGGGAGGACAGGGGCGGCTCCTCCAGTTCGCGCCGGGATTCCGCGCCGACCCGCTGGGCCGGGACGCCGGCTGGCTCCCGCCGAAGCTGGCGCGGGAGCTGGGCCTCCGCGGACTCGATCTCCTGGTGCCGGACCCCACCGTCAGCGTCCGGGTGGGGGAAGCTGAGTGGCTCGCGCTCACGAGCGACGTCGTTCGCTCGGCCCAGGCGATTCGCCCCCACTCGCCGGGCGACGCCGCCAGGTGGAGCGCGTTCTGCGCCCGCATCGCGGCACTGGCGGGGTTCCTCCAGGTGCTCTACACCCTCCCGGCGCCGGACATCGCCGCCACCGCGCCCGGCGAGCTCCTCTCGCTCCTTGGGGTGGCGCGGAAGCTCCGCGGCCTCGGCCGCGCCGACATGATCGAGCTCCTCCGCACCGTCCCGATGTCGGTGGCCGAGCTGCTCGACGACTGGTTCGAATCCGCACCGCTCAAGGCGGCGGTCGGGGCGAGCGGCGTCACCGAGCTCCGGCAGGGCCCCCGCTCCGGCGGCACCGCGTTCGTGCTCCTGCACCATCAGGTCGGCGCGCCGGCCGGCGCCATCCGCGGTCGGGGCTACTGGCGCACCGGCCCGGACGCGCTGATCCGCGCGGCGGAAGCCGCCGCCCGCGGCCGCGGGGCCGAGGTTCGAAACGGAGCTGAGGTGGCGCGGGTGGTGGTCGAAGACGACCGGGCCACCGGCGTCATCCTCGCGAGCGGGGAGGAAATCGCGGCGCGGCTCGTCGTCTCCACCGCCGATCCGGCCCGGACGCTGCTCGGCTTCGTGGATCCGGTCTGGCTCGACCCGGAGTTCCTGCTCGCGGTCCGCAACATCAAGTACCGGGGCAGCGCCGCGAAGGTGCTCTACGCCCTGGACGAGCTCCCGGAATTCCCCGGGCTCCCCGACCCGCCCCGCGCCCTCGCGGGCGTGGTGACCCTGGCCCGGTCGCTGGAGGAGCTCGAGCGGGCGGCCGACGCAGCCAAGTACGGCCGGGTTTCGGAGCGGCCGCTGGTGGAGATCGAGGTTCCCTCGCTCCGCTGGCCTTCGGCGCAGCTCGCGCCCGCGGGCCGGCACGTCCTCGTGGCCCACGTGCAGTGGACGCCTCACTCGCTCCGTGAGGGAGCCTGGGACGCGGCCCGGCGCGCCGCCCTGGGCGACCTGGTGACCGCGGCGATCGCCGAGGCGGCGCCCTGCTTCGGCGAGCGGGTTAGGGAACGGATGGTGCTGGCCCCGCCCGACCTCGAGGCGCGGTACGGGCTCACCGAGGGCGCGGTCACCCACGGCGAGATGACGCTCGACCAGATACTTTTCATGCGCCCCGTCGCGGGCTCGGCCCGCTACGCCACCCCGATCGGGGGACTCTACCTCGCCGGGGCGGGAACCCATCCGGGCGGCGGCATTCCCGGCGGGCCGGGCTGGCTCGCCGCGAGGCAGGTGCTGGCCGACCGCCGCCGGTAGCCGGATCGCCCGGCCGATCTCCCCGGGACCACGACACCCCGCAGCCGAGGACCCCGCCCATGCCCTTCGACATGAGTCTGGTTCAGCGCGGCGCCCGCCTGCGCCGCACCCCGTTCTTCGAGGCGACCCAGCGCTACGGCGCCCGCGGCTACACCGCGTACAATCACACCCTCTTCCCGATCTGCTTCGCGGACCTCGAGGAGGAGTACTGGCACCTGATCAACCACGTGACGCTCTGGGACGTGGCGGTGGAGCGGCAGGTGGAGATCACCGGACCCGATGCGTTCGCCTTCACCAACCTGCTCACCCCCCGCGATCTCTCCCGCTGCGCCGTGGGCCAGGGGAAGTACGTCGCCATCACCGCCGACGACGGCGGCATCCTCAACGACCCGGTGCTCCTTCGTCTGGGCGAGAGCCACTTCTGGCTTGCCCTCGCCGACAGCGACGTGCTGCTCTGGGCGCGGGGGGTGGCGGTGCGCGCCGGAATGCGGGTCACCATACGGGAGCCGGACGTCTCGCCGCTCCAGGTCCAGGGCCCCAAGGCCAAGGAGGTCGTGCGCACGCTCTTCGGCGATCGGGTCCTGGGCCTCAAGTACTACTGGTTTCTCGAGACCTCGCTCGACGGCATCCCGGTCGTGGTCACCCGCACCGGCTGGTCCGGCGAGGTGGGCTACGAGATCTACCTGCGCGACGGGAGCCGCGGCGATGCGCTCTGGGAGCGGATCATGGCGGCGGGCAAGCCACACCAGATCCGCCCCACCGGTCCGTCCGACATCCGCCGGGTCGAGGCCGGCATCCTGAACTGGGGCGCCGACATGACGCTGGAGGACAACGTGTACCAGGCCGGGCTCGGATGGCTGGTGGACGACGACAAGCAGGCCGATTACATCGGGAAGGACGCGCTCCGGCGGATCCGCGCCGAGGGCGTCACCCGCCGCCTCGTAGGTCTGGAGATCGGGGGCGATCCCCTCGAGTTCAATGCGACCAGGTGGCCGGTACGCGCGGCGACGGGCGACGAGCCGATCGGCCGGGTCACCTCGGCGATCTGGTCGCCCCGGCTGAAGAAGAACATCGGCTACGCCATGGTCCCGACTTCCCACACAGCCGACGGGACCGCGCTCCTGGTGGAGGTTCCCGGCCTCGGCGAGCGGCGGGCCACCGTCGTTCCGAAGCCGTTCCACGATCCCAAGAAGGAGATCCCCAAGACGTGAGCGCCGCGTGCTGCCGGTAGCGCCGGCGGGAGGGTCCGATCTCGGTCCCGTTCTGCTCGGCTTGGCCGTCATCCTGGTTCTGGCCAAGACGGGGGGCGTGCTGGTCGAGCGTCTGGGGCAGTCGGCAGTCCTGGGCGAGCTGATGGCGGGTGTGGTGATAGGCAACCTGCAGTATTTCGGACTGGTCGAATTGCGCTTCCTGCGCGACCAGCCGGTGCTCGATGTGCTCGCGGAGTTCGGCATCATCCTGTTGCTCTTCGAAGTCGGCATAGAATGGACCGTGCCCCAGATGCTGCGGGTGGGGTGGGCCGCGTTGCTGATTGCGGTGGTCGGTATTGTCGTGCCAGCGGTGCTGGGATGGGGAGCCGCAACGCTGTTCCTGGGCGGGGAGTCAGGCTACGCCCATCTCTTCGTCGGGGCCATCCTCTGCGCGACGAGCGTGGGAGTCACCGCGCGAGTCCTCCGGGATCTCGGCAAGACCCGCACTCCCGAAGCCAGGCTCATCCTCGGCGCGGCGGTGATGGATGACGTTCTCGGCCTGGTCGTCCTGGCGGCGGTCTCGGCGATGATTCAGGCCGCCTCCGGCGGTGCCTCCCTCGGTCCGAATCAGGTGATTCTGATCGTCGTCAAGGCCGGCGGGTTTCTGGTCGGCGCCATTCTGGTGGGGCGCTGGCTGGCTCCCAGGATGTTCCGCGTCGCGGCCCGAGTGCCCGGTCGAGGCGTGCTGCTCCCCTTGAGCCTCAGCTTCTGCTTCCTGCTCGCCTACCTGTCCCAGCTCGCCGGGCTGGCACCGATCATCGGCGCCTTCACGGCCGGCCTGATCCTCGACTCGGTCGAGTTCGCGCACCTGACGACCAGGGAGGAGCGCTCGCTGGAGGAGCTGTTGCATCCGGTCACCTCGCTCTTCCTGCCCGTGTTCTTCCTGCTCATGGGCCTGAAGGTCGATCTGCGAGTCTTCGGAGAGCCCGAGATTCTGGGGTTCGCGGCCGTGCTGACGGTCGCGGCCATCGCCGGCAAGATGGCCTGCGCGGCGGCGGTCTGGGGCGGCGTCATCGATCGGTGGGTCGTGGCGCTCGGGATGATCCCCCGCGGTGAGGTCGGGCTCATTTTCGCGGGGATCGGATTGACGCTGCTTGTGGAGGGACGCCCCGTGGTAAGCGTGCCGGCCTACTCGGCGGTGGTCATCATGGTGATGGTGACGACACTGGTAACGCCGTTGCTGCTCCGGTGGCGGTACGCCTCGGCCCGGCACTCCCCCGGCGGGTAGGGCCCGGCCCGTCGCCCTCCCTCAGCGGCCGGCGAGCGCCGCGCGACGCCGTCCCCCCAGCACCTGAATCCCGGAATAGAGCAGCAGCCCCGCTACTCCGGTGAGCAGCGTCGGCATCCGCCCGAAGCGGAGGTGCACCGCGAGGAAGCCGGTGGACATGAGGAGGGTGATCGCGGTCATCAGCGCGCCGTAGCGGGTGAACTCCCGGAACGAGACCCTGGAGCCCGCCCGCTCGGCCAGGCCGATGACGGTGACGTTGGCCGAGGCGCCGATCGCGGTCCCGTTCCCGCCGAGGCAGGCCCCGAGCGAGAGCGCCCACCAGAGCGCCTCGGTGTCGCCGTGGAGCGCCCCCACCAGCCGGGCGATGATGGGGATCGTCACCGCGACGTAGGGGATGTTGTCGATCAGCGCCGAAAGAAACCCGCTCACCCAGAGCACCAGGATCACGGCGAACATCAGGGTGCCGTTCTCCGAGAGCCCGAAGCGCACCCGGCCCAGCTCGATGAAGTACTGGAGCTCCCGCGCCATCGTGTCGATGAGCCCGGTCTCCACCGCGGCGCCGACCGCGATGAAGAGAAAGGCGAAGAACGCGAGCGTGGGCCACTCGATCTCCCGCTCGATGACGGTGAGAATGCCGTGGATCCGCTCGGTGTCCGAGGTCCGGTGGGTGCGGAGGTGGAGCACGTCCTGCCCCGCCAGGATCAGCGCCGCCCCGATGGCCGCCGGCACCGCCGCAGGCATGCCGGTGAGCGGGTGGGTGAAGAAGCCGACGAAGATCAGCGCCGAGATGGCCAGGCTCCAGCGCAGGAGCGCCGGGTCGGTGATCTGCGTGGCCCCGCCTTCGAGCCTGGCCGCCCGGCCGCCGGCGATCGCGGCGCGGTAGTAGCGGCGCGAGAACCAGACGCACACCACCAGCATCCAGAGCACCGGCATGGTCAGGTTCTCGATAAAGTCGAGAAACGAGAGCCCGGCGCCGGAGCCGATCAGGATATTGGGCGGATCCCCGATGAGCGTGGCGGTGCCGCCGAGGTTGGAGGCGATGACCATCGGGAGCAGGAGCGCCGCCGCCGGCAGCCCGGTGGTCCGGGCCATCTGGATCGCCATGGGGAAGACGAAGATCACCGTGGTGACGTTGTCGCAGAAGGCCGAGAGGATGCCGGTGAACCAGATCAGGAGGGCCAGCAGCGTGGCGGGATGCCCGCCGGAGCGCGCCACCAGCCACTCCACCGCCCAGGTGAAGACCCCGGTCGTCTTGAGCACTCCCACCACCGCCATCATCGAGGCGAGGAGGAGGATCACGTTAAGATCAATGGCCCGATGGGCCGCCTCGAAGCTGATGAGGCGGTAGGGTGTGAGATAGGTAACCAGCCAGAGCAATGCCACCGCCGAGAAGATCACCAGCACCCGATGGGCCTTCTCCAGCGCGAGCAGCGCGAACACCCCCGCGATGACGGCGGCCACGATGAGTTGGGAGATGGGGTCCTGCGTCGCCGTGGTGACGGGGGCCATGGGCTAAGGTGCCCCGGTCCCCCGGAGGGGCGCAAGCGCTCGGAGCGGCATCGGTCGCATGACCCGCCGGCGGAAGGGGAGTAGCCGCCGGCGAGACGGCGGACGGGACTGTTCCGAACGGGTGATTCACCTTATCCTAGAAGTTCCCGCACCCGTTCGCCGGTTGGAGCGTGCCCGTGAGCCAGGAACCCGAATACCTGCTGCGCCTGCGCCGTGCCCAGGAGGGACGCCTGAAGCCGTCCCCCGGGAGCGCGCCACCCGGTCGCGCCGAGGTCTCTCCCCAGTACAGCATCCAGGAGCAGGAGGCCCTCCGGTGGGCCCGCGGGCTGGCCGCGGGGACCGAGCTGCGCTCGATCCGGAACCTGGCCGGCGCCCGGTTCGCCGTGCTGGTCCGGCTCCAGAGTGCGAGCGGGACCCGGTTCCTCTCCGTGGACGGCCTGCCCAGCCGGGAGGCGCTCCGCGAGCGGGTCAAGCCGGGCGCCACGGTGGGCGAGGAGGTGCTTGGCGCCTACGAGGTCAAGGGCGGACGCCCCATCTCGATCGCCATCGAGGAGGGGCAGGTGGTGCTCAAGATGGGGACGCCGCGCCCCGGCGCGAATCCGCTGAGCCCGGAGCAGATGCTGCGCAAGGCGGAAGCGGCGGCCGAGCAACGGGCCAAGACGAAGCCCAGGGGAAGGGCGCGTTAGCCGGCCCCGCGGATGATCCGGCGCAGCTCGAGATCGTAGACCAGCACGCTGTTGGGGAGTATGGTCCCGGTGCCGTCGGCCCCGTAGCCCAGGCCGGGTGGAAGGACGAGCTTGCGCCTTCCGCCCGGTTTCATCCCCGGGATGGCGCTCTCCAGACCCCGGATCACGGCGCCCGCCCCGACCCGGATGGCCACGGCGCCGCTATCCACCTTGGTGCCACTCGGCAGGAATCCGTCGAAGCGGATTTCGACCGAGTCACCCGGCGCCGCCACGGCGCTGTCGCCGGCGCCGCTGGCCCCCACGTCCTCGTACAGTAGCCCCTCCGGCAGCTTCTTCATGTCCGCCAGATTCACTCCGAGCCCGGCGGCGTAGTCGAGCATCTCCGGGATGGTGTCCGGCGGGGGTGGGGGCGTCTCGACGACGGCCCGCAAGCGCGCCACCGCGGAACGCGCCGTGTCGCCGCCGCACGCCGTGATCAGCCCGATGAGCAACTGCAACGCGAGTCCTGTCGCGTGGCGCTCACGGGCTGCGTGGCTCAATCGCGATCGCTCCAGCGCATCCCCTCTGGCGTTGCGAGACATTTCTAACCATAATCGTCCCGATGCCGAATGATCGTGCCGCTTCCCACCGACTCCCAATCGGAGGACAGCACCTGATGCGCACCCCTGGCTTGATTGGATCCACCCTTTCCGCGGCGGCGCTCGCCCTCCTGGGCGGCTGCGAGAAGGCCGGCAAGCCGGCCGAGCAGGCGGCAGCCGCCGCGCCCGCGGCGCCGCGCGTCGTCCATGTGGTCGCGAACGATTTCGCGTTCGAGGGGCCCGACACCGTCCCGGGCGGCCTCACGACTATCCATATGATGAATCACGGCAAGGAGCTGCACCAGGTCATGCTGCTTCGCCTGGCGCCGGGACAGACGATGGCCGACCTCCAGAAGATGAATCCCGGCGCACCCCCGCCGCCCAACCTGATGGTGATCGGCGGCCCCAATCCGGCCGCGCCCGGGGGCGAAGCGGAAGCCACCGTGGACCTCAAGGCGGGGGAGTACGTCATGATCTGCGGGATCCCCTCTCCCGACGGCATCTCGCACATGATGAAGGGGATGCTGCGGCCGCTCACCGTCACCACCTCGAGCGCTCCGGTCCAGGCGCCGACACCCGACGTGACGATCACCCTCGGGGACTACACGTTCACGCCCTCGTCGCCGCTCACCGCCGGGCACCACGTGATCAAGGTCGAGAATACCGGCGCCCAGTGGCATGAGCTCGTCTTCATCAGGCTCGAGCCGGGCAAGACCATCGCCGAGTTCGCCAAGTGGGCCGAAAAGCCCCAGGGGCCGCCCCCGGGCGCGCCCGTCAACGGGGTGGCGCCGATCGCGGTGGGAGAGGTCAACTACATCCCGGTGGACCTCACCCCCGGGGACTACGGCTTCATCTGCTTCCTCTCGGATATCAGGGACAACAAGTCGCACATGGTGCACGGCATGATTCAGCAGTTCAAGGTGCAGTAGATTCGGCTGGCGTCGGGAGGGATGCATCGCCCCGTTTCGTCCGGCCCGACGCCGGGTTATCCGGCTGACCGTTCAAATATGTAGCATTGCCGCTTGTCCGGAGCCGATGGACCGTGCATAATTGGGTCCGGACCGTCGCATACCGCGACTGAATTACCTTGAGCGGCCGATTTCGGCGCGCTGCTCCTCAATCACGGATCACTCTATTGAGCGCTGTAGGGATCACCTTTCCCAACCGTGATATTTCCGGCTTCGCCGACGAAGTGAAGCGGCGCGTGGCCGCGTACTTCGACGACGCGGGAATAACCCGCCACGCAACCCCCGCCATGGTCGCGAAAACGGTCCTGCTGCTCGCGATCACGTTCGTGCCCTACGCCCTCATCCTGAGCAATCTCTTCCCGCCGCTCGCGATGCTCGGCCTGGCCATCGTGATGGGGGTGGGCGTGGCGGGGGTCGGCTTCGCCATCTCGCACGACGCGCTGCACGGCGCCTATTCCGCCAACCCGAGGGTGAACGCGCTCCTCGGACGCACCTTCGACCTGCTGGGCGCCAACGGCTACATCTGGAAGCTCACCCACAACGTCATCCATCACACCTACACCAACATTGACGGCGTGGACGGCGACCTGACCGTCTCGCCGCTGCTGCGGCTTTCGCCGGGCCAGCCGCTGCGCGGAGTCCACCGGTTCCAGCCCTACTACGGCCTGGCCACCTATTCGCTCTCCACACTCTTCTGGGTCTTCGTCAAGGACTACAAGTACTTCCTGCAGAAGCACCTCGGGCCCTACCACCACAAGCAGCATCCGCGGCGGGAAGTGGCCAACCTCGTGCTGATGAAGGCGGTGTACTACAGCTGGGCGATCGTGGTTCCGCTCCTCGTGCTCCAGGTGCCCTGGTGGCAGTTCGCGATCGGGTTCCTGGCCATGCACCTGACCGCCGGATTCATCCTCGGTGTGGTGTTCCAGCTGGCGCACGTGGTGGAGGGCCCCGAGTATCCGGTGCCCGACGCCGAGGGGCACATCGGCGAGGCCTGGCTGATCCACGAGATGGCGACCACGGCCAACTTCGCGCGGGGGAACCGGCTGCTTTCGTGGTACGTGGGCGGGCTCAACTATCAGATCGAGCACCACCTGTTCCCGCGGGTGTGCAGCGTGCACTATCGGGCGATCAGCCCGATCGTGAAGGAAGTCGCGGAGAAATACCGGGTGCCCTACAACGATCAGCCGACGCTGTTCTCGGCGGTCCGTTCCCACCAGCGCATGCTGCGCAAGTTCGGGCCGGAGGCGTGGGCGGAGCGGCGCACGGCGTCACAGATGGCGGGGATGCACGCTTAGAGGAGGTAGTGAGTAGCGAGGAGCGAGAAGGGGGTAGCGGCGCCGCCCTCCTCGCCCCCTCCTCCTCGCTATTCCCTGGCCGTCACGCCACGCCCTTCCGGATCGCCTCCAGCACCTTCTCCGCGAACAGGTCCACCTCGTCCGGGGTGTTGTAGACGTTGGGCGTGATGCGCATGCCCGTGAACTCCGGGTGGGTGATGGGCGTGGTCACAATCCGGTACTTGTCCATGAGCCAGCCGCCGAGCTTCGGCATGTCCATCCCGGTCACCGAGAAGAGGCAGATCGCGCCGGCGTAGGGCGAGTCGAGCGGTGTGAGCACCCGGACCCGGTCGTTCTCGGCCAGCAGCCGCTTGGCCCAGCGGTCCCGGAGCCAGCGGAGCCGCGCCACCTTCCGGTCCGCGCCGATCGAGCGGTGGAAGGCCAGCGCCACCGAGATCGCATTGTGGTTCGCGGCGGGGTGGGTGCCGATCTCCTCGTATTTCCGCACGTTCTCGTCCATATCGGCCGGCGCCGCCATCAGCGGCCAGAGCTTCTTCTGCTTTTCCTTCCGCACGTAGAGGAAACCCGCGCCCACCGGGCAGAGCAGCCACTTGTGGAGGCTGGTGCCGTAGTAGTCCGCCGCGAGCTGGTCGCGGGTGAACGGGAAGTGGGCGTAGGCGTGGGCCCCGTCCACGAACACTTCGATGCCCCGTGGGCGGGCCAGGTCCATCAGCTCCTTCACCGGCATGATCTGCCCGGTGAGGTTGGTGATGTGGGTGACCTCGATGACTCTCGTGCGCGGGGTGATCGCGGCCCTGAACCGATCCACCAGATACTGCTGGGTCGGTGGGGGGACCTTGAAGGAGATCTCCTTGAGCACGATCCCCTCCCGTCGCGCCCGCTGCCGCCAGCCGGTGAGCATCCGGGGGTAGTTCTGGTTGGTGACGATCACCTCGTCGCCGGCTTTGAGGTCAAGCCCGAAGATCATGATCTCGTTGGCCTCGGAGGCGTTGCGGGTGATCGCCATCTCCTCGACGTCGCAGCCGAAATCCTTGGCCAGGTCGCGCCGCACGCTCTCCAGCCTGGGCTCGAGCACCGCCCACATGTTGTAGACCGGGAGCTCGTTGCTGAACTTGAGGTCCCGGATCATCTGCTCCAGGACGTGGGTCGGGGCCGGCGAGCAGCCGCCGTTGTTGAGGTTCACCATCGTTCGGTCGGTGTCGAAGGCCCGCTGGATCTCGGCCCAGTAAGCCTCATCGTCGGCCAGCTCCGCCGGCGCCCGGCTGCCGGCTATTTCCTGGGCGCGGCGGACCGCCGTGATGGCGCGCTCCCGGAAGACCGGCAGCGACGCGGAGACGCCCGCGAGCGCGGTGAGGAACGACCGGCGGGTGGTCATGCGACCTCCTCGGCGGGGGGGAAGGACGGCGCTTCGGCTCAGGCCACCAAGCTAATTCTTCGGAGGGCGGGATCCCAGGGCGGGATCGAGGGGCGGCCCCCGGCTCCGGCGAGCCCGTCCGCACGACCAGGACCGGCGATCGCGCCCCGGGGTGGGGCCTTGGCGCTCTTAGATTCCCTCATGCCCACAGCACCCACCGTGCTGGTCACCGGCGCCTCCAGCGGCATCGGGGAGACCTGCGCGCTCCGCCTCGCGGCGGGCGGATACCGCGTGTTTGCCGGGGTTCGCCGGGCGGACGACGGCGAGCGCCTCCGCGGCCGCGCCTCGGGCCGGCTCGACTGGATTCCGCTCGACGTGACGGACGCCGCGCAGATCGCCGCCGCCGGGCGGGCGGTCGGGGACGCGGTGGGGGACGGGGGGCTCGCGGGCCTCGTCAATAACGCGGGGATCGCCATGGGCGGGCCGCTCGAGTACGTCACCGCGGACGACCTGCGCCGGCAGCTCGAGGTGAACGTCGTCGGGCTGCACGCGGTGACCCGCGCCTTCCTCCCGCTCATTCGCCGGGCGCGCGGCCGCATTGTGCACATCGGCTCGATCTCCGGGCTCATCACCTCCCCGTTCATCGGTCCCTATGCGGCGTCGAAGCACGCCGTGGAGGCCCTCGCCGATGCGCTCCGGCTGGAGCTCGCCCCCGAGGGGATCCGTGTCTCGGTGGTGGAGCCGGGCCAGATCCGCACCCCGATCTGGGACAAGGGGCTCTCCCAGTTCCAGGGCTTCGCCGATCGAGTCCCCGTCGAAGGCATCTCGCGCTACAGCGACCGGCTCAAGGTGTTTCGCTGGATCCTCGAGAGCGCCCCGCGGCGCGCGGGGGCTCCGGACCTGGTGGCGGACGCGGTGCTCCACGCGCTCCGGGCGCGGACACCGCGCACCCGCTACCTGATCGGGCGCGACGCCCGGATTCGTCTCTGGCTGAGCCGGCTGCTTCCCGACCGCGCGATGGACGCCCTGACGCTCGGCATGCTCGGCCGGCTGGAGCGCCGGGTCCGGTGAGAGCGGTCGTGCCGGCCACCCTCTTCCTCGAACCCGGGGGAAGCGTCCCCCTGACTGCGGTCGTCGGGCCCACCGGCGGTGGGGCGGTCCGGAGGGAGACTTCCGACGCGCGGGTGATCACGGTCTCCGGGGGAGGAGCGCGCTCGGCGGTGCCCGCAACTGCCCAGGAATCGAACGCGTCGGCGCTGCCCACGCCGGCCGGGTTATTGGTTCAACGCCCGGCCGGCGCGAGTCCTCCGCACAAGCACTCCAAGTCCTGACAACCGCTCGAGCCCTCCAGGTCTCGACAACCAGGCAGCCCCGCGGGGACCCGAGCCGGGCGCTGGTCTCGATGCTGTCTCGCTCGCTCCGGCCTGGCGATGAATCCCGGCTGATGCCATGGAGTTGAGAGCCGGAGTCGCCGGCTCGCGGCTAACCCGCATTGTGCGAAAGAAGGCGGTTCCTGCCGCCAACCCACCGCCGGGAGAGGTCGGCACAGTCCCTGCTCAGTGATGACCGGACCGAGAGAAATGGCATTCGGTCGTTTTCGAGCCGCCGCCGGATCTGGCCTACCCCTGCAAGGACATAGAGATCGTGCATGGATCTACGCAACTCGTGATGGGCGGGCTCCGCGGGGCGTTCTGCCGCGGCAAGTGGCAAGCTACCGTGGTGGCTCTCGCGGCGCTCGGCGGGTGCGGTCGCGATGCGGACCTCACCGCGGACTTCGCCACCTTATCAACCGGTAACCTCATCGTCCTGGTGAGCGGCCTCCCCGCCGGGGCCCCCGCGGCGATCTCGCTCACGTCGTCCACAGGAGTGGTGGCCGAAGTCATCGAGTCGGACACGCTGAGCACGCTCCCGCCGGGGACCTACTACCTCACCGTCGCTCAGGTCGTGACGGGCCTGGGGGATCTGTATCGTCCCGGTTTCACCACCAAAAAGATCAGTCTCAGAGCCGGCCAGACGGTGAAGGTCAGTGTCGGTTATTCGCTCAATTCGGGCCGGCTGCAGATCACTGCATCCGGGCTGCCCGACGGGGCGGCCGGGTGGGTGACCGTTACGGGAAGTGGATACAGCCATGTCACGACCGCCTCGGAGACGTTGTACGGGCTCAGCAGCGGGAACTTTCTGGTCACCGCCGCCGGTGTGACCGTGGAAGGCGAGGGCTACCTGGCCACCCCCGCGTCGAGGACCGTGAAGGTCTCGATCAGCCTGACTCCGGCCCTGGCGGGGGTCAGCTACGCGCCGCAGAGCGGTGGACTCGCGGTCACGATCAGCGGGCTTCCGTCCGGGGTGAGCGGCAGCGTGTCGGTCACCGGTCCCAACGGCTTCTCCCGGCTCGTGACCGCCTCCCAAACGCTCTCGGGGCTCGCGGCGGGGACCTACACCGCTTCCGCGGCGAGCGTCACGGCAAACGGTACCACCTGGGTCCCGTCTCCCGGGTCCCAGTCCGTCTCCTTGACCGTCGGCGCCATGGCCAGCGCCGGGGTCGCCTACTCGGCGACGACCGGCGGGCTCGCGGTGACGATCGCCGGCTTGCCGGTCGGCACCAGCGGCGACCTGACCGTTACCGCCCCGGGCGGTTTCTCTCAGACACTCACCGCGTCCCAGACCCTCTCGGGGCTGTCGCCCGGGACTTACACGATCACAGCGACCGGCGTCACAGGTGGGGGCACCACGTACACTCCGGCGCCGGCCAGCCAGTCGGCGACCGTGAGCGCGAGTGCCACGGCCGCCGCTACGGTGACCTACACCGGGTCGGCCGGCGGAGCGACGCTCAATCTCACGGTGAACGGACTTTACCTGACCCAGGCGACCCAGCGCTATGACGGCTCGGTCCCCCTCGTCGCCGGTCGCAACGCCTACCTGCGGGTCTTCGTCCTGGCGAATCAACCGAACGCGGCGCCACCCCAGGTCCGGGTGCGGCTCTACAGCGGGTCTACCCTGGTCCAGACCTCTACGCTCGGCGCGCCGGGCGCGAGCGTGCCGACGGTGGTGACCGAAGGCGTGCTCGGCAGCTCCTGGAACCTGCCGGTGCCCGGCGCGCTGGTGCAGCCCGGGCTCAGGGTGCTGGCGGACGTGGACCCGGCCGGCGGGATCGCCGAGGCGAACGAGGGCGACAACCAGTTCCCACTGTCGGGAAGCCCGCTGGCCGTGGATGTGCGGTCGCTGCCGACGTACCGGGTCCGATTCGTGCCGGTGCGCCAGCAGGTGAACGGGTTGCAGGGCAACGTGACCTCATCGAACACCGAGGCCTATCTGGCCGACGCGAAAGCGATGCTGCCGGTGGGCGCCTATGCGGCCGACGTCCGGGCGGTGTACACCACGAACGCGCCCGTTCTGACCAGCGACAACTCGAACGGGGCGTGGGGCACCATCATCAGTGAGCTGTACTCGCTCCGCCTCACCGACAACTTCACCGGCTACTACTACGGAGTCGTGAAGACGACGTACTCCTCCGGTGTGGCGGGCCTGGGCTACGTGGGCGGCGGCGCCAACACCGCACTCGGGTGGGACGCCTTCCCCAGCGCGTCCAACGTGATGGCGCACGAGGCAGGGCACAACCTGAGCCGGCCGCACGCGCCCTGCGGCGGTGCCGGCTCGCCGGACCCGTCCTATCCGTATTCCGGCGGCGTGATCGGCGTGTGGGGTCTCGATCTCAACACCCTGACGCTCCAGTCGCCGACCTCGCTGGGTGACCTCATGGGCTACTGTCACCCCAACTGGATCAGCGATTACAACTGGAAGGCGATGATGGACTACCGGCAGACCTCCACCGCCAATCTCATGGCGGGCGGACCGCCGGCGACGGGTCCCGGTCTCCTGGTCTGGGGTCGTATCACCCCGACTGGGATCGTGCTCGAGCCTTCGTTCCAGCTGACCGGTATCACCGCCACGGCTCCCACCCGCGGCCCCCACCGCCTCGACCTGCTCGCCGCGGACGGCTCGGTGCTCCGGACGGTGAACTTCGACGCCGACGAGCTCGCCGACGCACCCGGTGGTGTAGAGCGGCACTTCGCGTTCGTGCTCCCGTTCGACGCGAGCGTGCAGGCCAACCTCGCCGCCATGCGGGTAGAGGCCGACGGGCGGAGTGTGACCCGCGACACCCGGTCGGCCGGCGGCGATCCCGAGATGTTCATCTCCCGGCCCACCCCCCAGCAGATCGAGCTGCGGTGGAACGGCGCTCTCTACCCGATGGTCCTGGTTCGCGACCAGGCCACCGGCCAGGTGCTCTCGTTCGCCCGCGGCGGGCTCGCGCGGATCTGGTCGTCTTCGGCACAGCTCGATCTGCTCTTCTCCGACGGCGTGCGTTCGCCGGTGCGCCAGTACCGGGTGCTGAAGTAGAGGGACCCGGGCGCCCGAGGCGCTCCTCCCGGCGTCCGCCGCCCGGGTCGTGACTCGGAAGGTGAGAGGTGAGAAGTGAGAGGGAACACCCCTCCTGCCTCTCACCTCTCACCCGTTTCAGGGCTCGCCGTATCGAAGCACCACCGCCTCGCCCTTGCCCGGGCCGGTCACGCTGACCACCACCAGCCGGTCGTAGTCATTGTCGGTCAGCTCGGGCACCTTCACCCCGGTGAGCTTCTCCACAAGGAGGTGCACCAGGTTGCTGTGGCTCGCCACTACGGCCCGGCTCCCGGGAGGGAGGGCGCGGAGCCTGGCCACCAGACCGTCCAGGTCGCGCGCCAGGATCACCGTCAGCGGGACGCCGGCGACGGTCGCCAGCGGGGCCAGGGTCTCCTGGGTTCGCTTGAACTCGGTGGCGAAGAGGGCCGTCGGCCGGGTGTCGCCGACCATTCGAGCGAGCAGAGCGGCGCGCTGGCGGCCGGCCTCGCTGAGCGAGGGATCGGGAGTCCCGGGGCCTTTCTCGGCGTGGCGGACCACGAACACGGTGACCGGCGTCCCCTGGGCGACCAGCGGGCTCCCGGCGAAGAGCAGGGCGGAGGCGACGAGCAGGCGACGCAGCATGCGGGGCGTCCTTCCGGAGGGGGTGGGGGGTGTAGGGGGCGGCGGCCCGCCGGCAGTCCACTTGCCAGCCGTCCCGGCGGGGCGCATCATCTCCCGGGAACCCCGTGAATGATAGCGCTCCACCGGTCCCCCATCCTCCACTGCCCGGGAGCTTCGCCATGCCAATGGATTCGGTCGTTCCGATCCAGCAGTTGTGGTCGCCCATCCTGGTCTCGGTCGTGCTCTGCTTCCTGGCAGGCTTCGTCCTTCACATGCTGATCCCGCTCCATAAGGGGGACTGGGTCGGGCTGCCGGGCGAGCCGGGCGTGCTCGACGCGCTCAAGAAGGCCGGCGCGGGCGCCGGGCACTACATGTTGCCGTGGTGTGACCCCAAGGACATGAAAAGCGCCGAATTTCAGGCCAAGTGGGCGGCCGGCCCGGTGGGGATCCTGGTGCTCCGCAGACCCGGCAAGTTCACCATGACGCCGATGCTGATGGGGATGGTGGTGTACCACCTGGTGGTGAGCCTCTTTATCGCCTACCTCGCGGGCCGCACGCTGGGGCCGGGGGCCGATTACCTTCAGGTCTTCCGGATCGCCGGTACCGCGGCGATCATGGCGTACGGCTTCGGCTTCGCGCCACACGCGATCTGGTACGGGTACTCCAGGAGTTTCGTGGTCAAGCAGTTCACCGACGCGGTGGTCTGGGGGCTGCTGACCGCGGGGACGTTCGGGTGGTTGTGGCCCAGGTGAGACGCAAAGACGCACAGACGCATCGACGCAAAGTGGTCGCCGGTGAGACAGCCCCTTTGCGTCCTGGCGTCCGTGCGTCTTTCCGTCTCACTCGCGTCTTTGCCTCCTTGCCTCGTTCCTCGCGTCTTTGCGTCTTCGCGTCTGTTCTCTGCTCCTGCGCCGTCAATCCGGCCACCGGCAAACGCGAGCTCTCCCTCGTCGGTGAGCAGGACGAGATCGCCATGGGGGAGGCCACGGCCAAGAGCACCCGGGCCAGCATCGGTGATTATCCCGACTCGGCGGTCCAGCGCTACGTCCGCGGCCTCGGAATGCGCCTCGCCGCCACGTCGGAGCGGCCCGGCCTCCCCTGGTCGTTCGAGGTGATCGACGACCCGGAGGTCAACGCCTTCGCCGCGCCGGGTGGGAAAATCTTCATCACCCGGGGGATCCTTCCCTACCTCGACTCCGAGGCGGAGCTGGCGGGGGTGCTGGGGCACGAGATCGGC
>DASYRI010000133.1:0-1501 GCA_036004545.1 Gemmatimonadales bacterium | reverse complement strand
TGAACGCCCTCGCGAATAGTCAGGAGGGCGAGCTGCGAAAGTTTCTCGGTCACGGCTACCCGGATGGGCGGGGCCCTGTGACGTTCGCACGCTATACGGGCCAGGAGTGAGACGAAGAGCGCCAGCGCATTATCGCCCATCCACCCGACATCCTGCTGACGAACTACGTCATGCTGGAGCTGTTGCTGACGAGGCCGTACGAGAAGGGACTGGTCAGGGCAGCCAGCGGCCTCAAGTTCCTGGTGCTCGACGAGTTACACACGTACCGGGGCCGCCAGGGAGCGGACGTGGCTTTCCTGGTGCGACGGACCCGGGATTCCGTCTCCGCCGAGAACCTCCAGTGTGTGGGCACCTCGGCCACCTTGGCAGGGACCGGCACCTGGGAGGAACAGCGCACCGAGGTTGCCCGAGTGGCGTCGCTGCTCTTCGGTGCCCCGGTCGACCCGAAGCACATCATCGGTGAGACTCTGCGGCGCCGGACGCCGGACCGCGACCTCGCCGATCCCGCGTTCGCGACCGAGCTGCGCCGGCGTGTAGACGATCCGAGGACACCGCCACCGGGAGATTACGCCAGCTTCGTGAACGACCCGCTCTCGGCCTGGATCGAGAGCACGTTCGGGATCACCACCGAGGCCGCCACCGGCCGGCTTGTCCGCACGCCGCCACAGAGCCTCTCGGGCCCGGAGGGGGCGGCCCGGCGGCTGAGCGAGCTGACCGGAGTGGCGGCCGACCGGTGCGGCGACGCCATCGCGCAGCAGCTTCTCGTGAGCTACCACTCGGCGCTCGATCCGGAGACCGGCTTCCCGGCGTTCGCGTTCCGCCTCCACCAGTTCATCAGTCGGGGCGACATCGTCTACGCCACGCCCGAGCCGGAAGCCGAGCGTCACCTGACAGTCCGGGGGCAGCAGTTCGTGCCGGGCGATCGCCAGCGGCTACTGCTGCCGCTGGTCTTCTGCCGGGAGTGCGGCCAGGAGTACTACTGCGTCCGGATGCGGCAGAGCGACCAGACGAGGACGCGCGTCTTCACGCCGCGCGAGCTGTCGGACCGACTCTTGGACGAGGACGATGAAGCCGGGTTCCTCTACGTGAGCATGAAAGAGCCCTGGCCCGGCGATCCCGTCCGCGTGGCCGAGCGCCTTCCCGAGGACTGGCTGGAGGACTTCCGGGGTGCCTCGCGCGTACGAGCGGACCGGCGGGACTACCTGCCCCGCCCTGTCCGCGTCGCCCCGGATGGAACGGAGAGCGAGTCCGGCGTGGACGCGCACTACGTCCCCGCGCCGTTCCGGTTCTGCCTGAGTTGCGGTGTCACATACGGCTTTCGGCAGACCTCGGATTTCGCAAAGCTCGCTTCCCTCGGGACGGAGGGCCGAAGCTCAGCGACCACGGTCCTCAGCCTGGCCGCGATCCGCTATCTGCGCTCCGTGGCGGAACTGCCGGAACGCGCGCGAAAACTACTCAGCTTCACAGACAACCGCCAGGACGCCTCGCTCCAGGCCGGCCA
>DASYRI010000132.1:0-2856 GCA_036004545.1 Gemmatimonadales bacterium | reverse complement strand
CCGCGCGCTATGCCAGGACCCGGAGCGGCTTTTCGGAGGAAGCGCTGCGTCTGCTGCGCCGGTACGACTGGCCCGGCAACGTGCGGGAGCTGGACCACGCGGTGGAGCGAGCGGTGCTGCTCTCCCGGAGCGAGACCCTGGAAGCCGCCGACCTGGCCCTCGCGCCCCCGGCCGGGGCGCCGGCCCGGCGGCCCGGCGAGGCGGCGCCCGCCCCGGCCAGCCTCGAGGAGCTGGAGCGCGAGGCGATCCGCCAGGCGCTGTCGCGGCACGACGGCAACGTGAGCCTCGCCGCGCGGGCGCTGGGGCTGTCGCGGAGCGCGCTCTACCGGCGGCTGCAGCGCCATGGGCTTTGACCGCGTGAAACTCTCCCACGACCGCAAGATCCTCCTCCTCGCCCTCCTCGCGGGGCTCCCCGCGCTGGCGGCCGCCGCCATCCTGCTGTGGCTGGTCCCCGCGTCGGACCTCCTGCGCGGCACCGTACTCGGCGCCCTGGTCCTGGGCTGGCTCATCGCCGCGCGGGCGGCGCAGCTCCGGGTGGTGCGCCCGCTTCAGGTCGTCGCCAATCTGCTCGCCGGGCTGCGCGAGGGGCACTTCACCCTTCGGGCCCGCGAGGAGGAGTCCGAGGACGTCCTCGGCGCGGTCCGGCGCGAGGTGAACACTCTCCAGGAAACGCTGCGCGACCAGCGGCTCGGCGCGCTCGAGGCGGGCGCGCTGCTCCGCCGGGTGATGGAGGAGATTGACGTCGCCGTCTTCGCGTTCGACGCCGGGGGGGCGCTTCGCCTGGCCAATCGCGCCGGCGAGCGGCTCCTCGCCCAGCCGGTCGAGCGGCTGATCGGCCGCACCGCCGCCCAGCTGGGCCTCGAGCAGTGCCTGGTCGGGGAGACCCCGCGGATCCTCGAGCTGGTGGTGCCCGGCGCCGCGACGGGGAAATGGGAAGTGCGCCGCCGTCCCTTCCGGCAGGGGGGGCTCCCGCTCGACATGGTGGTGCTCGCCGACATCAGCCGCGTGCTCCGCGCCGAGGAGCGCCAGGTCTGGCAGCGGCTGGTGCGGGTGCTCTCCCACGAGATCAACAACTCGCTCGCGCCGATCAAGTCGCTGGCCGGCACGATGACGAGCCTGCTCCGGCGGACTCCGCGCCCGCCCGACTACGAGGACGATCTGCGAAAGGGGCTCGAGGTCATCGGCACCCGCGCCGACGCGCTCAACCGCTTCATGGCATCCTACGCCCGCCTGGCGAAACTCCCGCCGCCGAGCAAGGCCCCGCTCGACGTGGGGGAATGGGTCCGGAGGGTGGTGCGGCTGGAGGACCGGCTCCACGTCCAGCTCCGGGAAGGGCCGCCTGCTGTGGTGCGGGCCGACGGCGATCAGCTGGACCAGGTGCTCATCAACCTGGTCAAGAACGCCGCCGAGGCGGCCCGGCAGACCGGCGGCCAGGCGGAAGTGGCCTGGGCGGTGCGCGACGGCGTCCTCGAGGTCGAGGTGAGCGATGAGGGCCCCGGCCTCCAGTCCACCACCAACCTTTTCGTCCCGTTCTTCACCACCAAGCCGAACGGCACCGGCATCGGCTTGGTCTTCTCCCGGCAGGTGGCGGAGGCGCACGGGGGCGGGCTCGTGCTGATGAACCGGTCCGACCGGGCGGGCTGCGTGGCGCGGCTCTGGCTGCCGCTCGACGGGTAGACGCTCGATGCTGCCGCCGCTCCCTCCCGAAGTGACCCTGGGCGGCTACCTCGCCAGGCACGAGCGCGCCCCGGCGTTCGGGGGGAGCGATGGGCAGGCGTACTCGGTCGCTATCTGGGTGGACGAGGCGCCCGACCAGCGCGGCCGGTTCGGCGCCTCGCTGCTCTTCGTGCGATGGAGCCCTTCGGGCGACCGGCCCGTCGGGCACGCCGAGAGCGAGCCGCTCGTCTGGGGGCGGACGCCGGCGGAAGCGGAGGAGCGGATGAAGGCGCTGTCGCTCTACGACGTCAAGCAGGCGCTCGATGCCGCGATCGCCGCCCGGCCGGAGGAGTGGTGAGCCCCGTGCGGCGCACCGGCCTGGTGCTGGCCCGGGAGGGCGGACGATTCCGCGTGGCCACCGATGGCGGTGAGGTCGTCGCCGTGCTCCGCGGCAAGGCCCGGCGCGACGCCCACGACCGGGTCGTGGTCGGCGATCGGGTGCAGCTCGACGAGGCCGGCGCCGAGCGCGGCATCTTCGGCATCGCGGGCGTCGAGCCCCGCCGGAATCTCCTCGAGCGCCGCACCCCGCTGGGCCGGGGCAACCGGCCGGTCGCCGCCAACCTGGATCGGGTCTTCGTCGTCACCGCCGTCGCCGACCCGCCGCCGGTCCCGCAGCTGCTCGACCGGCTCGCCGCGATCGCGGAGGCCAACGAGATCCCGGTGGCGCTGGTCGTCAACAAGGTGGACCTGGATCCGCTCGGGGGTCAGGCGATCGCCGAGCCGTATCGCCGGGCCGGGTACGACACTTTTCTCGTCAGCGTTCACACCGGGCAAGGGCTCGAGCGGCTCTTCGCCGAGCTGCGCGGGAAGGAATCCCTGCTGACCGGCGCGTCCGGGGTGGGGAAATCGTCCCTGCTCAACCGGATGCAGCCGGGGCTCGGCCTCCGGACCCGCGAGGTGAGCGAGCGGATCGGGCGCGGCAAGAACACCACCGTCGCCGCGGTGCTGGTGCCGCTCGAGGGCGGCGGCTGGCTGGTGGACACGCCGGGGTTCAGCGACGTGGGGCTCTGGGGCATCGAGCCCCGGGAGCTCGCGGGCTGCTTCCCGGAAATGCGGCCGGCGCTCGAGCGCTGCAAGTTCCCCGACTGCACCCACCGCACCGAGCCGGGGTGCGCGGTGCGCGCCGAGGTCGAGGCCGGC
>DASYRI010000131.1:0-2781 GCA_036004545.1 Gemmatimonadales bacterium | reverse complement strand
ATGAATCCAATCGCATCACCGTCCGCAAGGTGACGGTGCGCAATTCCTACTGCGATGGCATCGTCTGGGGCATTACCCACGACGTGCTGGTCGAGGAATGTCACCTGCAGGATGGCGCCCGACTCGCTCTGCACTCCGGTTCGGGGTCTCAGCGCTCAGTCGTCCGGGGCAACCGGGTTCAACGTTGCGCCGAGGGGGTCTACTTCTGCTGGGGCGCGCAGCATGGGCTCTACGAGAAAAACGTGATCGAAGACTGCAACTACGGGATGACCCTGGGTCACAGCGATTCGGACAATCTCATTCGTGACAACGACATCCGGCGGAGTGGCGAAGCGGGCATACACTTCCGTGGCGGAAACAAGGCCTTCGCACCGCACCGAAACCGCATCGAGCAGAACCGCATCGTCGATAGTGGGCAGGAGAAAGGCGTGGCCATCGACGTCAACGGCGAGTCCGAGTCCGTGGTGTTGATGAAAAACGAGCTGAGGGAAAGCCGGCAGCCCGCCTCCCGGATCGGAATCCGGATCGGGGCCGAGACCCGCGACATCCACTGCGTCGATAACCGCATCGAAGGCTTCGCCGTTCCGATATCGGATCTGCGCAAGGCCTGAAGCGGCAGGCCGATCCCCTCGCATGAGCCCCAAGACGGTTCTTTGGATCGGGACGTTCGCCGGCGCGCTCTTCTGCCTGAGCGGCGGCGTCGCCGCCGCCGAGCCCTGGTCCGCCGCCGAGCAGCCGGAGCTCAGGCAGGCGCTCGAAAAGGCGCCCCTCCTTACGACCGAGCCCCTCGGCGAGCCGGCGCGCGGCGTGAACGTCTGGGAGCGCTGGTTCGTGCCCAATCCGGACGGCAAGTCGTGGGACCTCCTCCAGATCTACTTCAAGGAATACTATGGGCCGACCTGGCTTCATGCCATCGACCTCGGCAGCGGGGAGGTGAAGAAGCAGCGTCTGGCGGATGACCACCAGTTCTACCTGTCTGGACGGGCCCTCGGCTTCGACGGCAAGTACTACCTCGCCACGCCGTCGCGGCGGACCTGGAGCATGGGACTGTTCGTGTACGACCCGGCCACGAATACCCTCGAAGATCGGGGTGAAATCGTTCCCGGGCTGGGCGGGGAGGTGCGCCCGCTCGCGGTCGGGCCGGACGGCCGCATTTACGGCACGGGAACCCGGGGCAATCGAATCGGCCTCTATATCTACGATCCGAAGCTGCGCGAGGTGGTCAAGGACTTCGGCGCAATCGGTCCGAGCCATCCCAACGGAGCGTGGAGCCGATACGTCATGGGAGTGGATGACACCCACGCGTACCTTGCGAGCGGAATGGTCCCGGCCTGGTACCTGATCGCCGTGAACCTGAAGACCGGCGAGGAGAAGGTGCTCCTCGAGTCGCCCACCGAACGGGTGATGGACATCATCGAAGATTTCCCCGGAGCGTACGCCCGCCTGCCTCAGGGGGCAGGCGCTCCCGACCGGGAGTACTGGCTCTATCACGGCGCCGCGATTCCCAAAGCCGGCGATCAGCCGCCGTGGCCCCGGCAGGCTTCGCCGTGGAGCGGGGCCGTGCCCAGGCCGGAAGCGTACTTCGGCCAGATCGATCCGGATGAGGGGGGCAATGCGGTGCTCTGGTACCGGTCGAGCGGTGAGGGCAAGAAGGGGAAGGCACCGGCCGGGGGTCCGCTCCAGGCCGGACCGGAAGAGCTGGGGTGGAAATCGATCCGCCTGAAGGAGGTGGATACCTACCCGCATCGCCTCAATCCTCTCTCTGTTCTGCCGGACGGCCGGCTCTACGGGACAGGCGATGACTACGCCGGCACCTTCCTCTTCGATCCCCATGCCGATCAGTCCACCTACTGCGGTCCCCGCACCGGGCTGGCCCCTTACACCACGATCGTTTGCGGCGGAAAGCTTTTCTCCAGCGGGTACGCGGGAGGCCCGCTCTTCGTCTACGATCCGGCGCAGCCCTGGGTGCTGGGCAAAGGCGGCCCGCCCACCCAGCCTCCACCGGGCGAGGGGAGCCTGGCGAGCAACCCCCGCCGGATCGGCGAGTTTCGCGCCACCCGGGTGGCCATCATGCACAGCTCGGCGCTGGGCGCGGACGGGAGGATCTACTTCGGCGGCTTCGGCGAGCGCAACTACACCGGCGGCGGGTTGGGGTGGTATGACCCGAAGACGAATCAACTCGACGGCTTCTGGAGCCCGTTGAGCGGCTACCAGGTGCATTGGATCGTGCCGGCGCTGGGCGGACGGCTGATCGTCCTCTCATCCGTAACGGCGGCAGATGAACAAAACCAGCACCGCCCAGCCGGGGAGGCGAAGCTGTTCGTCTACGACGTGAACGAGCGGAAGATCGTGAGGGACCTCGTCCCCGTGCCGAAGGCGCGGGCCACCGGACTCCTGGCGGAGGTCGCCTCCGGACGGCTCCTGGGGCTGACGGTGGACACCGTCACCTCAGGGCGTCCCGGCACCGGCCTCCTCTATGGCGTCGATGCCGCCTCGGGCGAGGTGTTCTTCCGGAAAGCCCTCCCCTGGCGCGTCTCGGTTGACGACTACTGGCCGCACTGGGTGGACCCCTCCTATGAGTACCTCTCCCTCACGCGCGGACCGGACGGCTTCTTCTGGACTTACCTCAGGGACGTGCTGGTGCGCATCGACCCGCGCGACGCGAGCGTCCACGTCGTGGGGAAGGTCGATCCGGTCGGCCATCCCACGTTCGTCGGCAACGACCTCTACCTCTCCGGCTCCACGCAGCTGCGGCGGATCCGCAACGTCGCGGAAAGGAAA
>DASYRI010000130.1:0-29722 GCA_036004545.1 Gemmatimonadales bacterium | reverse complement strand
AGAGGTAGGGTAGCTACACCCCTCGCCTCACGAACTGCTGCCAGCGATTGAGCCGCGTGTCCCATCAGACATGTGACATCTGCCTCGTACAAGAAGCCAGTCTGACGAATCCATGGCAGGTCGGCAACTCGAATCTTGTTCCTGAGACACCTCAGCGCCTCTTCTGCGTCGTGCACCCGATTCCCTGCGATCGACGCCATGGCTGTTAGCGACGCGTGGTGAATGCCCGCCCACGTATCTGCTGGGAAGTGTTCGCAAGTTTTCTGCGCTATGGAACACCACCGCTCAAGTTCCCTCTGCCGGCCGAGGTGGTACATGCAATACGCCAAGTTTCTCGCGGCACGGTTTGCAACGGGCCAATTGTCAAGCCGGACCGCGACGTGATACGCAGTCTCGAAGCACTCTAGGGCGTCAGAAAAAGCCCCGACTGACCATGCCATTGCGCCCAGCCCGGTCTGAATTTGCGCGTACGTGGAGTCAGTAGCATTGGCCTCGCGAAGAAGTTGAGCTGCAGCACTCGCCTCGGGAAGGCCGTTCTGATTTTGGCGAGCGTGAAAATTGAGCATTGCGGAGGCGAGGAAGACTTTGTAGCGAGGTGCGTCGACGAGAACCTCAATTCTCGCCTCCTGTATGGCTCTGCGAGCCTTGACGATGAGGTCGTAGTCCCGGAGGGACGCCGCAACTGATGCTGCGAAGACAGCTGCCTGAATCTGAGCAGTTGGCACTGCACTGTTGCGAACGATTCCGAGGAGAGTGTCAAGTACTTCCGGAAGATGATCGGTAGAGAAGTACCCCAACTGCCTCCTGCTTTCGATTTCCAACACCTTCGCCATCTCCCTCAAGTACTCGTCTTGCCGGTGCCCTCGGCTCATTTCCTCGATACACTCCAGCGCCCCCTTCCACTCCGCCATCTCCTGGTACGTCTCCGCCAGGAGCAGCAGCGCCTCATCCCGAACTCGCCCCTTGAGCTGGCGCACCGCGGAGGCCAGCGCCCGCGCCGCCTCGTCCGGTGCGCCGTGGGTGATCGCCTCGCGCGCGCCCCGCATCAGGAACGGCGTTCCCTCCTCCGGGCGCCGGGCCCGGATGCAGTGCCACGCCACCTCCAGCCCCGGCAGCGTCTGCCCCGCCGCCACTTCGGCGAGCAGTCGATCCGCCACGGCGTTGTGGAGCCGGAACCGGATCGCGGAAGGGATCCGGACGTAGAGCCGCCCCCGCACCAGCTCATTGACGAACTCGAGCTGGCCGCCCACGTCGCGCAGAAGCCGGTAGCTCACCAGGTCGGCCAGCGCGGCCATGGTCTGGGTCGAGGTGAGATCCACGATCCTGAATGAATCGAGGTCATTGAGCCGCGGGCCGAGGATGGCCGCCAGGTACAGTGCCACCCGGGTCCGGGGCGGAATTTCCGAGAGAATCCGCTCCACCAGCCGGTCGTAGCCCGCCGCTTCCAGCGCCGAGGCCGGCACCTCCGCGGTCATGGCCGGAAGCGAGACCGCGAGCGCCGCGTCGCCGTGTGCGGCCCAGTCCTGCGCCAGGAGCTCGAGCGCCATCGGGTTGCCCGACGATGCCCGGAGCAGCGCGCGCCGCTCCGGCGCGGCGGGCTTCCTGGCGGCCCTCCCTAACACGGCGCTCAGGACCTCCTCGCACTCCGCTTCGGAGAGCGGGCCGAGCTCCAGGTGGCGGAGCGGCAGATACTCCACTCCCTTCCGGATTCGCGCCGCCTGGGCCGGCTCGCCCGGCTCGGCGGGCCGCCCCGAAAGCACCACCATGAGTTGCTCGCAGCCGGTCCGGCGGAGCAGCATGTGGAGCACGGCCAGGCTCGCCTCGTCGGAGCGCGGGTAATCGTCCACGATGAGGATGAGCGGCTGCTCGTCCATGGTGGCATCGAAGAGCGCGAACACCCCCTCGGCAAAGTGGAGCCGGGCCGATTCGCCTTCGGTCGTCCTGGGCGCGGGAAGATGGGGGAACCGCTCCCGCACTCTGGGCACCACTCGCGCGATCTCGGCGAGCGACTCGGGCGCCGTCGCCACGACGCCGGGGCGGTCGAGCAGGCTGGTCACCAGCGCGCCGATCGTCCCGAAGGGAATTCGCTGTTCCAGCTCGAAGCACTGCACCCGCGCCACCGCCGCGCCCTCCAGCGCGGCCGCGGTGCCGAAGCGGAGCGCGAGGGTGGACTTGCCGATGCCGCTCTCGCCGGTGAGGAGGATGTGGCGGGTGTCGAGCTGGAGGCTCGAGTCCCAGGCGTCGCACAGCGCGCCGTACTCCGCCGCCCGGCCGATGAACGGCCGATCCGCCCACTGTTCGGTCTGCACCGAGGGGCCCACCGGAGCGCTGGGACGCTCGAATCCCCGCCGGCGGAGCCGGTCGGCCAGTCGCTCGAGAAGGTCCGACGGCGCCGCGCCGAGCTGGAGGTGCAGCTCCACCTTCCATTCCTCGAACAGCCGGAGCGCGCTCACCCGGTCGCCCTGCATGGCGAACGCCTCCATCTTGGCGCGCACCCCCTCCTCGGCCAGCGGATCGAGGGTGAGGATCCTGTCGGCGAGCGCCATCACCCGCGCCATGTCCCCCGAGCGGCGGGCATGATCGGCGAGGCTCAGGAGCCCGGTCTGGATCATCGGAAGGAAGAGGGCCTGCTGCCGGTCGCGCCAGTGCATGAACGCCGGCGCGTCGAGAATGTCGAAGTCGTGGAGGAAGCCGTCCACCTCGAGCGGCGGGGTCACCAGGTCGCCCAGAATCTCCCCGCGGATGAGGAGGTCGAGGTCGAGGGTGACCATCCCCGGCTCGAGCCGGGCGTGGGTCGCGTTCGAGCGGATCGCGCCCCGGCCTAACACGCCGCGCAGCAGGGTGAGCGCGGTCGAGAGCGAGTGGCGTGCGCACTCGGGCGGCGCGCCGGGCCAGAAGAGCTCCGCCAGCGAATCGCGGCGATGGCCGAGCCGCTGCTCCACCGCGAAGTAGATGAGGAGCGCCAGGTGCTTACGCACCTTGAACCGGTACGGCCGCCCGTCGGGACCGCTGAGGCCGGGAAGCCCCATGCATTTGAGGAACAAGGTTGCAGCCATTGGACCGGTCCGGTGTGCGTGCTGGTACCATAGTACCGCACGCGCAAGATGCCATCAAACCGGGAGGGGTGCCCGAGTCGAAAACATTTTACCGGTTGTAATGGTGAAGGAATGGTAATGATGACCGACCGCTCATCCCGTACTGCCGCACGCTCACCGCTCCGGCACCGGCCGCCGCGGGTCGTCCGCCGGGTTGACGTAGCTGACGGTCCACGGCCCCTGCCCGTGCAGCTGGAGAATCGTCTCGCCCTCCGCCCACGCGTAGTGGCGCGTCCCGGCGGGCCAGTAGCCGAACGATCCCGCGGGCAGCGCCCGCGCGGCCGCCCGGTCGAACCGCTCGCCCATTCCGAGATGCAGGACCCCCGCCAGCACCGTGGCGTGCTCCGTCTGGGTGTGCCAGTGCGGCCCTACGCGGAAGCCGTCGGGGAACTTGAATCGGAGCGTGAACATCCCGGGCTGGGACGGGTCCCCCTCGAGAACCGCCATCTTCGCCCCCTTCGGCAACGTCGGAGGGCCGTCCTTCCACTGGATCTCGTCCGAAGAGTAGAGCGTCATCGGCGTCTGAGCGGGGCCGGCCGGCGGCGCGCCGGGTGCCTGGGCGGCGGCAGGCGCGGCCAGGAGGAGTCCCAGACTTAGAATGGTCAGTCGGTTCATCCTGGGCCTTCCTTGCATCGAGGGGGCGAGGACGTCGCTCGAGAGCCGGCGACAAGCTGCAATGTAATGTCCGGGCGCCGACAGTTCCCGAACGTCCCCCGCTTCTCCAGCCGCTGCGCCGCCTGACCCGCTACCGCGGCGAAGACCTCTCTGCCGCCGCCTCGCTCCTTGGGCTACCTTAGCCTGCGCACTGAGGCAGGGGGTAGGGATGGAGTATCGCGAGCTGCGCTGTCCGCCCGACGACGCCGACTGGATCCACTGCCTCTGGCTCTTGAGGAGCGCCGGCGGTGGCGTCGAGGCGGTCGTGCCTGACGGCCGGCCGGACGGTCGCCGGCGGCGTGGTGCGCGAGTACGAGCAGCTCATCCTCAAGGCCGAGGGCGGAAAGCTCGTCTATACCGCGAGCCCGTCCGGCCAGCCGACCGCGTCGTTCACGTCCACCGCGGTCACCGACTCCAGCTTCACCGTGGAGAATCCGCAGCACGATTTCCCGCAGCGGATTATCTACCGCCGGCGGGGCGCCGACTCGCTGATCGCGCGGATCGAGGGGCCCGGCCCTTCGGGGCCGCGGGGAATTGATTTTCCGATGCGGCGGGTGGCGGGCGCGGGGGCAGGCGGCGGGTGAGGCGGTTCGTCTGCGCCCCGTGCCGTCCTGCCGCCCCCTCCCCTTCACCAGCTCCGCCACCAGGTCCTCGCTGGTCCGCTCCGCCGCCTCGGCGTTGAAGTTCGTGACCAGCCGGTGCCGGAGCACCGCCGGTGCCACCGCCTTGACGTCGTCGAGGTCCGCCATCGGCCGCCCATCCATCGCGGCGCGGGCCTTGGCGCCGAGCACCAGGTACTGGGACGCCCGCGGGCCCGCACCCCACTCGACGTACTCCTTGACGAACGCCGGCGCCTGCTCGTCCCCCGGCCGGGTCATCCGCGCCAGCGTCACCGGGCCGGGCTGGCCGAGCGGCTCAAGCTCCCGAACGGCAACGTGACCAACACTACCTTCCTCACCACCGTCAAGGGGCTCCTCGCCTCGGCGGAGATCGAGAAGGAGCTGCTGGTGCAGGAGGGCATGACGCCCACGTCGCTGGACGACCTCGGCCGAATGGTCTCGGAGTTCGAGACCGCCCTCGAGGGGATCCGGACCGGCCGCCGAGACCGCATCGGGGCCCACGCCGATCTGGAGGTGATCACGACCGAGCTGCTGGGCGAGATCAAGGTGCTCGACGGGATCACCCGCTACCGCTTCGGAAAGAATCCCGAGGTGATGGCGGAGTGGAAGGCGATCCGGCAGGTGCTCGGACAGCCGCGGGCCGAAGTGACCCCGCCGGCGGCGGGTGACGGGGCGGTGCAAGGCGGTGTCGCCCCTGCCGCGTGACGGCGCGGGGAACGGCGTCTTGTCGGTGTGGGGTTGGTGGCGCCGTGAAGAAGGGAAGGGGCCGGGGGTCGGGGTGAGCGGGCCCCCGGTTTCCCTTCGCTCGAACTCTCGACGTGGAGGCTATACTTGACGGGTCACTCGACCCGGCCGATGTGCGGTCATGCAGAGCCACTCGTTCGACTACGACCTGCTGTGCATCGGGAGCGGCCCCGCCGGGCAGCGGGGCGCCGTCCAAGCCGCGAAGTTCGCCAAACGCGTCGCGGTGATCGAGCGGCGTGGCACGCTCGGCGGTGCGTGCGTCGACACCGGCACCATTCCGAGCAAGACGCTCCGCGAAGCCGTGCTGTGGATCCGGGCCGGGCAAGCCCGCTCCCCGGCGATGAGCCCGGTGCGCCCGACGGCCGCCGAGCTGCTCGAACGGGTCGCTGCGGTGGTCGCGCGCGAGCGGTCGGTGATCGCCGGCCAGCTGGCGCGCAATCACGTCGACGTGTTCTGCGGCGAGGCCGCGTTCCGGGATGCCCATACCCTCGTCATTCGCTCCCCCGAGGGGACACGGGAATGCACCGCGGCCAGCATCCTGATCGCCACGGGGACCGAGACGGCAGCCACCCCGGGTGTAGTGCCCGACGGGGAAATCATCCTCACCAGCGACGACGTCACCCGGCTCAAGACGCTGCCGCGCACCCTCGCCGTGGTGGGCGCCGGCGTGGTCGGCATCGAATTCGCTTCGATGTTCGCCGCCCTCGGCGTGGACGTCACGGTGGTGGACCGGCGCGACCGGCCGCTCGAGTTCCTGGACGCCGAGATCGTCGACGAGCTCATCCACCAGATGCGGAAGCAGACCGTGACCTTCCGCTTTGGCGAGGCGGTCGAGCGGCTCGAGGTCAGCGAGGGACCACCGCGCCGCGCAGTGCTGTGGCTGGAGTCGGGGAAGCGCATCGTCGCGGACATGGCGCTCTTCTCCGTCGGCCGGCAGGGCGCCACGGCGCAGCTCGGGCTCGCCGCCGCCGGGCTCGTCGCCGACGAGCGCGGGCGGCTCGCGGTCGACCCCGCCTTCCGGACTGCGGTGCCGCACATTTTCGCCGCGGGGGACGTGATCGGGTATCCGAGTCTGGCCGCCACCTCGAGCGAACAGGGGCGCCTGGCCGCCTGTCACGCGATGGGCGCGCTGGCCACGCCGATGGGGGCGCACTTTCCGATCGGGATTTACTCGGTCCCCGAGATCTCGATGGTGGGCCAGACGGAACAGCAGCTCACCACGGCGCGGGTGCCCTACGAAGTCGGCGTTGCCCGCTATCGCGAGATTGCGCGCGGGCAGATCCTGGGCGACGACAGCGGGTTCTTCAAGATGCTGTTTCACCGCGAGACCCGCCGCCTGCTCGGCGTGCACATCATCGGCACCGGCGCCACCGAGCTGCTGCACATCGGGCAGGCGGTGCTGGGCCTGGGCGGCGGCCTCGACTACTTCCTGACAACCATCTTCAACTATCCCACGCTCGCGGAGTGCTACAAGGTCGCGGCGCTCAACGCCGCGAACAAGCTGGCGGTATGAGGGGAACCGCGGTCGCCGCGCTCCTCTTCCTGGCGCCCGCGAGCGCGGCGGCGCAGCGCGGCATCCGGGTCGAGCCCGAGATTCACAACATCCCCTACGACGGCCGTTTCACGTTCGCGCGCATCAAGTACGAGACCGGCCCGGGCGGCTGGTACTACCGCGGCTTGCCGGCGTGGGCCCACGGCTATGCCGTGTCCGAGCTCAACCTGATGAAGATCGTCAACGAGGTGAGCGCGGTCCACCCGCACCTGGACGGCAGCGTGGTGGTGGCCCTCGACGATCCGCTGCTCTTCCACTACCCCGTGGCCTACATGACCGAGGCCGGGTTCTGGACGATGACCGACAAGGAAGCCGCCGGGCTCCGCGCGTACCTCCAGAAGGGGGGCTTCGTCATCTTCGACGACTTCCGGGACGACCCGTTCCGCGGCGGCGGGGGATGGGAGAACTTCGAGCGCCAGATGCAGCGGGTTATTCCGACGGCGCGGTTCATCGACCTCACGCCCGATAACCCGATCTTCCACTCCTTCTTCGAGATCAACAGCTTCGCCGAGATTCCGCAGTTCTACGACCGCGGCCCCCCGATCTTCCGCGGGCTGTTCGAGGACAACGACCCCCGCAAGCGCATGCTGGTGATGGTGAACTTCAACACCGACGTCTCGAACTTCTGGGAATTCTCGAGCGAGGAGCTGGTGCCCATCGACCTCTCCAACGAGGGCTACAAGCTCGGGGTCAACTACGTCATGTACGGCCTGACGCACTGAGGCGGCCGGCGGGGAGGGAGGGACGCGGCATCATGACCGGGTTCGTGCTCGATCTCACCTCCTTGGGAGACACCGCGGCCCGCCTCGGCACCGCGACGGGCCTTGGCGCGTTGATCGGCCTCAACCGCCGGGTCCGCCACCACCCCGCCGGGCTCCGGACCCACGCGCTCGTGGCGCTGGGCGCCGCGACCGTCACCACGATCGGCTTTTCGCTGGGTCACACCAGCGCTGGTGGCGTTCGTCCTGGTCTTCCTCGTCCTCCTGGTCGGCGGGCCGATCGAGCACTTCTTCCAGGAGCGGCTCACCCATAGGTCCGATCCGGAGTGGCGCCGCAAAGGCCCGGGATCGTGAGGGGCCGCGAAGTTCAATGAGAGGAGGGGCAGTTCTCCGCCGGTCAGCGACTCGATATCTCCTGCCACCCCCTCCCCTTGACCAGCTCCGCCACCAGGTCCTCGCTGGTCCGCTCCGCCGCCTCGGCATTGAAGTTCGTGACCAGCCGGTGCCGGAGCACCGATGGTGCCACCGCCTTGACGTCATCGAGGTCCGCCATCGGCCGCCCGTCCATCGCCGCCCGCGCCTTGGCGCCGAGCACCAGGTACTGCGACGCCCGCGGGCCCACACCCCACTCGACGTATTCCTTGACGAACGCCGGCGCCTGCTCGTCCCCCGGCCGGGTCATCCGCGCCAGCGTCACCGCCGCCGCCACCAGCCCCTTCGACACCGGGATCCGCCGCACCAGGTGCTGCATCTCGTGCAGCGCCGCCGAGTCGAGCACCGGCTGGATGGTGACGCTGTGGTCCGCCGTGGTGCGCTCCACCACCGCCTCCTCCTCCGCGCGGCTCGGATAGCTCACTCGAAGCTCCAGCATGAACCGGTCGAGCTGGGCCTCGGGCAGGGGATAGGTCCCCTCCTGCTCGATCGGGTTCTGGGTCGCCAGCACGAAGAAGGGATCGGGAAGGGGATAGGTTTTCCCCGCCGCGGTCACCTGGTGCTCCTGCATCGCCTGGAGCTGCGCCGCCTGGGTCTTAGGCGGCGTCCGGTTGATCTCGTCGGCCAGCAGCACGTTGGCGAACACCGGCCCCGGCACGAACCGAAAGGCGCGGTGTCCGGTCGCCGGGTCCTCCTCGACCAGCTCGGTGCCGGTGATGTCGCCGGGCATGAGATCGGGGGTGAACTGCACCCGGTTGAACGACAGATCGAGCGCCTCAGCGATCGTCGAGACCAGCAGCGTCTTCGCGAGGCCCGGCACCCCGATCAGGAGCGAGTGCCCGCCGGCGAGCAGCGCGGTGAGCACCCCGTCAATCACGGTCGCCTGGCCCACGATCCGCTGGGCGACCTGGCGGCGCAGGGCCGCGACCGCGGCGGCGAGCCGGTCGAGGCGCTGGACGTCGGTGTCGGTGGCGGTCTCTGGGAGGGCCATTTTCCTGGGAGGTAGGAGATAGCGAGTTGGGAGAAGGGGAACGGCCCGGTCCCTCCGGGTTACCGGACGTACACCGGCCCCGGAGATTACCCCCGGTGCCGGGGTTCGGGGAAGTCCGGATTCGCTTGCGAAATTTTTCACAAGCTCCTACTTTTCCCGCCGATATGGAGCCTGAGACCCCGGAACAGGCCATCGGCAAGGGGTACAAGTACCTCGCCACGGGGCTCCGGTTCGCCGGCGCGATCGTGGTCTTCCTGCTCGGCGGACTCGCGCTGGATCGGTGGCTGCATACCCTCCCCCTCTTCCTCATCGCGGGGACGGTGCTCGGCGCGGTGCTCGGCTTCGTGAGCGTCTATCGGGAGTTGGCGGCGGACCAGGCCAACCAGCCCACCTGGCGGGAGCGGCATCGAAGCCACGCGGGGGAAACCCGCGGAACGGCGAGTACGGCAGAGGAGGACGGGGAACGAGATCCGCGGCGGTCCCGGGAGGACCGGGAGAAGGAGCCGTGATCCCCACCGCACTCGCGGGACTCATCCTGGGCGCGATCATCTCGGGCGCGGCGTACCGGGTTTCCGGCGCGCAAGCCGCGATCGCCGCGGCGGCGTTCGCGGCGCTCGCGACCGCGATCCAGCTCGGCGCGCTCGGCCTGATGCGGCCGGTGCAGGGCGGGGGAGAGGGCGGAGGCGGGGCGGCCCCGTTTCAGCGGTTCATCGCCCGCTGGGGCGCGGGGATGGGGCTCCGGCTCCTCGGCGTGGTGGCGATCGCAGTGGCGGCGGGCCTCGATCCGGGAGATTTCCCGCCGGTCCCCGCCGCGGCGGGATTCCTGGGCGTGCTGCTTCCCCTGCTCTTCTTCGAGGTGCGGCTGATCCGATGATGCTGATGCAGGCGGGCGAGCAGGTCGACATCGGCGAGATCGTCCTCCACCACACGGCGGACGCGTACTCGATTGATTTCTACCCGCTGGGGAAGGTCGCCTGGCACAAATGGGCCGACATCCAGCTCGGGCCGCTCAGCCTCAACCTGACGCCCACCAAGCACGTCGTCTTTCTCGCGATCGCGGCGCTGCTTGTCTTCCTCACCATGAAGCTCGCCGGGCGCGCGCTCACGCGGCAGCGGGCGGGGGAGAACGCGCCGAAGGGGTTCGCCGCCGCGATGGAGGGGCTGGTGCTCTGGGTGCGCGACGACATCGCCATCGCCAACATCGGCCACGGCGGCGCACGGTTCGCGCCGCTCATCATGACGCTCTTCTTCTTCATTCTCTACTCGAACCTGCTGGGGCTGATACCCTACGGGTCGTCACCCACCGGGAACTTGGCGGTGACCGCCTCGCTCGCGATCCTGGTCTTTTTCGTCATCGAGATCGGCGGGTTTCTGACCCTCGGCCCGAAGGGCTACCTGCGCACCATCTTTCCGTCCGTGCCCGGGCTGGGCCCGACCGGCGCGGCGGTGATGTCGGTCGCGATGGCGCCGATCGAGATCATCGGCAAGCTGGTCAAGCCGTTCGCGCTCGCGGTCCGGCTCTTCGGCAACATGACCGCCGGCCACTTCGTGATCCTCTCGCTCTTCGGCATCCTGTTCCTCTTCGGGAACCTCGGCGTGTGGAGCTACGGCATCGCGGGGGTGACGGTGGCGCTGGTGTTCGGGATCATGCTGCTGGAGCTGTTCGTGGCGTTTCTCCAGGCTTACGTGTTTGCCCTGCTGTCCGCCGTCTTTATAGGTCTTATGCAGCACGAGCACTGAAGTAGAGGAGGTAGCGAGTAGCGAGTAGCGAGAAGGACTGCGGGGAGGGCTTTCCCCTCCTCGCTCCTCGCTACTCGCTACCTCCTAATACGGAGATCGGCGAGCGCGCCGCAACCGGTCTCCACGTATCTGGCCGAGGGGTCAGAGATATCCGCTGCCGCAAGGCAACGGCGGATCACCGCGGGGACGGGCCGGCTGGAGAGACGGCCCTGACCGCGGGCGGCGCGACCGACCCGAACTCTCCACCCACGACGGGAGTCGTGACATGACGCTCCACTTGCTCGTCCTGCTGCAGGCCGCGGTTCAGCCCGAGTCGGTCCGGGCCGCGCTCAACAACAACGCCCTCCTCGGCGCCGGCATCGGCATCGGGCTCGCCATCGTGGGCGCGGGGATCGGTCTCGGCCGGATCGGCGGCCAGGCCGCCGAGGCGATCGCGCGGCAGCCGGAGGCGAGCGGCGAGATCCGCGGCGCCGCGCTGCTGTTCGCCGTGCTCCTCGAGGGCGCCACGATCATCGCGATGGTGTTTGCATTGCTGTTCAAGTTGATCAGGTAAGGCGGCGGACAGGCGGACAGGCGGACGGGCGGACGGACGCACAGACGGACAGGACGGAGGGGTCCACCATGGCTTTCGCGGTGTTCATGTTGCTTCAGGAAGCAGCCGTAGTGGACCACGCCGCCGAGGCGGGGCCCGCGTCTCCGTTCGAGGTCAACTTCGGCCTCTTTTTCTGGACACTGGTGGTGTTCGGCATCCTGCTCCTGGCGCTGTGGAAGTACGGCTGGCCGGAGATCCTCAAGATGACCGAGGAGCGGGAGCGGAAGATCCAGACGCAGCTCGCCGAGGCGGAGCGGCTCAACACCGAGGCGAAGGCGGCGATCGCCCAGGGGCAGAAGCTCCAGCTCGACGCGCGGCACCAGGCTCAGGCGCTGCTCGCCGAGGCGCGCTCCGCGGTGGAGAAGGAGAAGGCGTCGCTGGTGGACAGGGTGCGCCTGGAGCAGGAGGCGCTGCTGGAGCGGACCCGCCGCGAGATCGCGGCCGAGCGCGACAAGGCGCTGCTCGAGCTCCGGCGAGAGGCGGTGGACCTCTCCCTCGGCGCGGCCGCGAAGCTCATCGGCGCGCGGCTCGACGCGGAGACCGACCGGAAGATCGTGCTGGACTATCTGGCCAAAGTGGAGACGGCGCATTGAGGGCCGCGACGATCGCGCGGAACTACGCCGAGGCGCTGTTCGAGCTCGGGGAGAAGAGCGGGCGGACCGAGGAGTATCTCGAGCTGGTCGAGGCGCTCGCCGCGGCGGTCGAGGCGTCGGAGCGGGCGCGCGCGGTGCTCATGTCGCCCAAGGTGACCAAGGCGCGGAAGGCGGAGATCCTTGCGGCGGCGGTGCCGGATGCGCCGCGGGAGTTCGCGCTCTTCCTCGTGGCGGTGGTGAAGCGGGGGCGGCAGCTGCTCCTGGGCGAGATCGCGACGGAGTACGCCGGCCTGCTGGACGTGAAGTACAACCGGGTCCGCGCGGGGATCACCCTCGCGCGGGAGCCGGACCCGGCCCTCCGGGCGGCGATCATCAAGGCGCTCGGCGACGCCCTCGGCAAGGAGATCGTGGCGGGGTTCGCGGTGGAGCCCACGATCCTGGGCGGGGCCGTCGTCCGGGTGGGCGACCGGATGATGGACGGGTCGGTGCGGAGGAAACTGCTGCAGCTCCGGAGGGCGCTGCTGGCCAGGTAGGACAGGCCTCGTCCCCGGCGACCGGTGCCCTACGCCGCGGGCGGCGCCATCACTCGCTTTTTTCCCCACCGCTTCCAGGTCAGAAACCCAAGCCCGGCCAGCAGGAATAGCGGAACCAGTCCGCCCAGAACCGCAATCACGCCCGCCGCCACGTTCACGCAGTTGCGCCATGCCTCCTTGAAGGCCTCGACGATCAGGTTCGAGCCGGGCTCGCCCACGACCGGACCCGGCTCGGCCAGCGTCACGGTGAGGGTGCTCACCGCCACGTTGGAGCGGAGATAACGGAGCCGGCCCTCGAACCGCTCGATCTCCTCGCGGACCCGCGCAAGCTGCCGCTCCACCGCCAGCACGTCTGTCAGCTTGCCGGTGCGGGTGGCGAGCAGCGTCACCAGGCGCTCCTCCAGCCGCCGCGCGTTGGACATACGGGCGGTGACGTCCACGTATTCCTCGCCCACGTCCTGCGCATCGGTGGTGGCGGAGATCAGCTTGCCGATGCCGGAAAGCCCGGACATCGCCTGCTCGTAGCGCGCCGCCGGCACCTTGATCTGGAGGGTGGCCTGGCGCCGTTGTCCCTCACCCGATTGAATCGAGCTGTTGGCGATGAAGCCGCCGACTCTCCGGGCCAGCGCCTCCACCAGCCTGATGGCGGGCTCCAGCGAGTCCACCCTGATCTCCGCCTGCCCGGTGCGGATGACCATCGAGGACACCAGCGGATCCGGAGCCGGGCCCGGCGGCGTCGGTGCTGCCGCCGAGGCCGTATCCGCACTGAATCCCCGCGGGCGCGCCTCCGCGACCGGCCGCCTGGCCTGGGCGACCCGGGCGCCTCCGGAGGCGGCACCGGCTGACGCCACATCCGCCGGGCGTGGCGCTTGATTGTCGCAGCCCGGCAGGAGCGCGAGGAGGGAAAGAATCCCGAGACGGCAGGCGGCGCGTTTCACGGTTGCTCCGAGCAGTGGGGTGTCAGCAGGATGCTCGGAGGGGGCGAAGTTGCACAGACCTGGCCTGCAGGCCCTCGGGAAGGCGATCCGGGGAGAGTAGCCCGGGAGGACCCTCTCCTCTTGACAGTCCCGGCAAACCTGCTAAGCTCTTAGCACGTGCTAATTGCCCAGCAGGTCCCGCAGGCCCCCGAGGAGTCGTGCCCGTGCCCCAGGCTTCCCAGAAGCTCGGACCCCGCGAGCGCCAGATCATGGACGCCGTCTTCAGGCTGGGCAAGGCCTCCGTCGCCGAGGTGAGGCGGGAGCTGCCCACCCCACCCGGCTACTCCGCCGTCCGCGCCATCCTCGGCATCCTGGAAGAGAAGGGGCTCCTGCGCCACGAGCGGGACGGCCTGCGCTACCTCTACCGCCCCACGATCGCCCGCGGGGTCGCGGGACAGTCCGCCCTCAAGCATCTGGTGCGCACCTTCTTCGACGGCTCACCGGAGCGCGCGGCCGCGGCGCTGCTCGCCATGTCGGACTCCATGACCCCGGGTGACGCCAAACGGCTGACGCGGCTCATCGAGCGCGCGAAAGCCGAAGGACGCTGACCATGCTCGCGCTCCTCTTCGAGGCCACCGTCAAAGGCAGCCTCATCCTGGCTCTGGCCGCGGTTCTGGCGAGCCTGATGCGGAGCCGCTCCGCCGCCGCGCGCCACCTGGTCTGGGGCATCGCGCTGCTCTCGGCGGCCGCCATGCCCCTCGCGACCAGTCTCCTCCCGGCGTGGCGAGTCAGCTTGCCCCTTGCCGTCGCGTCCAGCCGGGCGCCGCGGTCGCTCCCGACCCTGGAGCAGGGGCAAGCCTCGATTCCCGCATCGGGGCTCTCGATCAGCACCTTTGTCGGAGCGGCTTCGAGCCCGGCGTCGCGGCCGGCCCGACCCGGCCACGCGCCGGCCTCCGGCAACCAGACCAGGGCCGCCCCGATCTCCCTCGCCTCGATGCTCATCCTCTGCTGGGCTCTCGTCGCCGCCGCGCTCCTGGCACGCTTCCTCACCGGCGCCGCCAGGCTTGCGCGGCTCAGCCGCGGCTCCGCGCCCGTCAACGACGCCTCGTGGCGGGCCCTGCTCGCCGAGGCTCGGCGGGCGGCCGGGGTCACCCGCCCGGTCCGGCTGCTCGCGAGCGAGCACACCACGGTCCCGCTGACCTGGGGCATCGCCCACCCGGTGCTCCTGTTGCCTCCGGATTACCAGGAATGGAGCGCCGAGCGCCGCCGCGCCGTCCTGATTCATGAGCTCGCCCACGTGGCGCGCTGGGATTCCGCGACCCACCTTGCCGCGCAGGTCTGCTGCGCCCTCTACTGGTTCAATCCCCTCATCTGGCTCGCGGCGCGCGCTTTTCGGAGCGAACGGGAGCGCGCCTGCGACGATCGGGTCCTGGCCGCCGGCACCCGAGCCTCGACCTACGCCGGCGAGCTGCTCGAGATTGCGCGCAGCTCGCTGGGGCTCGAACCCCACGGCGTCGCCCTCGCCATGGCGCGCCGATCCGAGCTCGAGGGGCGTTTGCTGGCGATTCTGAATCCGGAGGTCCGCCGCGGGGTACCGCACGCCGGTCTGGCGATGGGGTTCGGCGCCGCCGCGCTGGTATTGACTCTCCCGCTCGCCGCATTCCGTCCGGCCGCGGCACCCGCGAAGCCGGTTCCAGCCGACTGGCGAAGCGCACCCGCGGCCGCTCGTGACACCGAGCAAACACCCGGCATCGCCAAACCGGCCCGCTTGAGTACCTCGCCGTCCTCGAGGGTTACCAGGAAGCCTGAGCCCGCCCCGGTCTCCCTGCCGGTGGAGCCCGCCCCGGTCCCCGACGCACGGTCCGCTCCCGGCGCCGCAAGCCTGTCACCCTGCGACCAGCGAAACGTCAACTCCAGACATTCGCACTCCAGCAGCAACTGGAGCGACGGCGGGAAGAAGTCCTGGCGGGTGTCCTGGTCCGGCGACGGGTGCTCCGTGGACCTGGTCGCGAGCGGAGACGTCAAGTTCAACGCCGACTTCTCCGACGTGACCGAAATCTCTTCCGGCGGGTATCTGGAGATCACCGTCCGCGAGGGTGAGTCCGTCCGGCGCATCGAGTTCCGCCCGCGGGGCGGAACCCTGCAGCGGTCCTACACCGTCAATGGCAGCGCCGCGCCGTACGACGATGCGGCCCGAGCCTGGCTCGCCGAATTCCTCATTGATCTCGACCGGCACACCGGGTTCGCCATCGAGGCGAGATTCCCGGCGCTGCTGAAGCAGGGGGTGGGAGCCGTGCTCGACGAGATCGATCGGATGTTCTCGGACTACGCGCGCGGCCTCTACTATCGCAAGCTGTTCACCAGCGCCAGGCTGTCGCAGAGCGAGGTGCGCCGCGCCGCCAGGGCGGCCGGTACCACCATGGAGTCGGATTACGAGCTCGGCCGGGTACTCGCCGCGCTGGCCGAGCAGTACTCGCTGGCGGATGGCGAGATCAGAACCGCCTTCATCGAAGCCGCCGGAACCCTCGAGTCCGACTACGAGCGGGCCCAGCTCCTGCTCGTCGTCATCGGCAAAGGCGCCCCCACCCCCGAAGCCGGCCGCACCATCGTGAAGCTCGCGGGCGGGATGAGCTCCGACTACGAGAAGTCACGCGTGCTCATGGCCCTCGGCGGAAGCCGGCTGGTCGATCCCAAAACCGCGGAGGCCGACTACCTCGACGTGGTGGCGGGCATGCGATCCGACTACGAGCGCGGCCGGGTGCTCGGGCTGGTCGTAGGCTCCGGCCAGCTGTCGAAGGAGGCGCTGATCCGGGTTCTCGACGTCACCCGCACCATGACCTCGGACTACGAAGCCGCCAACGTGCTGATCGGGCTGGCTGCGCACAACAAGGTCGAAGGCGGGGTGAAGGACGCCTATCTCACGGCGGCGGACCGCCTGAAGTCGGATTACGAACGCCAGCGGGCCAGGGCCGCTCTCAGGAGCCAGTGACGCGGCGGCTACCGCTCCACCTCCGCCGCCCTCAGCAGCACAGCGTAACGCAACAGCCCCCGCTCGTTCGCGATACCCAGGGCCTTCCGAATCCTCGCCCGGTGGAACTCCACTGTCTTCTCTACGATGCCGAGCTCGGCGGCGATGGCCGTGGTGGAGTGCCCATCGCCGATGAGCCGGAAGATCTCATGCTGCTTTGGCGTGAGCCCGGCAAGCGCGAGGTGCGCGGCCTTCAGCGAAACACGCTCCGTGTGCCGCGGGATGTGAGGCGAAATGTGAACCCTGCCGGCCAGAACTTCGGAGATGGCGAGGAGCAGCTCGTCCCGGGAGCACTCCTTCGGGATGTAGCCGTGGGCGCCGCCGCTGATCGAGGCTTCGGCGAGGGCCCGGTTCACGTGCATTGTGATCATCAGCACTTTGACGCCGGGATGCGCCGCGCGGAGATCCGGCAGGATCTCCAGGCCGTTCCGGTCCGGCATCGAGATGTCGAGGAGGACGCAGTCCGCCGGGTGCCGGGCCGGCAGCTCGAGAGTCCTGGGCCTCGGCGGATCGTGGGTTCTTCCGCGGCATGGCGATTGACGGGCAAGGCAGGGTGTACATCCCGTACTTCGAGGACGGAGTCATCCGCCGGCTGGATCCGGATGACTCGCTCCGAGTCGTCGTATGCTGTGTCAGCGCGCACGGGATTGCCTTGGCCGCCGATGGAACGATGTACCTCGCCGGCGCCTCGTTCAACCGCGTGTGGCGCTATCCCCCTGGCGGCCCGTTCATCGTCGTCGCCGGGACCGGCGTTGCCGGGTTCTCGGGCGACGGCGGCCCCGCCACCGAGGCCAAACTGAACAATCCCGAAGCGGTGGCCGTCGGACCGGATGGCAGCGTCTATATCGCCGAATGGGGAAACCATCGGATTCGGCGAGTCGCTCCGGACGGAATCATCTCCACGTTCGCCGGCAACGGGAACAGTGGGCCTGATGGGGCGGACAACGTGCCGGCCACCCAATCTTCAGTCCCGAACCCTACAGCGGTGGCCGTGGCCGAAGACGGCACGGTGTATTTCAAGTCGTACGTCTGGCTTCGGCGGGTAACGCCCAACGGGATCATCAAGACGGTCGCTGGTGTTGGTGGTACCAGCGGGACGCCGGCCTATCGGACCTCGTTATACAATGGCCCGGCTGGTCTTGCGTTCGCGCCGAACGGTGACCTCATCATCGCCACCAAGCCCCGGGTGTATCGAATGACCCCTGCCGGTGACATGACGGCGCTCGCGGGGCAAACGATACCGATCTGCTGCAATCAGGACTCCTGGCACGACGGCGGCCTGCCGCTGCAGGCGGCGTTCCGAAATGCCGTGGGTGTGGTGATGGCCCCCGATGGAACGTACTACGTCTCGGATCCTGATCAGCACCATGTTCGCCGGGTCCGGCCCATGCTTCCGGGCGTTACGACCACCGACTTGTTCGTCGCGGACGAGGGCGGCGGGGAGGTCTATCAGGTCGACTATACCGGTCGCCACAAGTTCACCCTCGATGCGATGAGCGGGGACACCCTTCTGACGTTCGCCTATGACGCGGCGGGCCGATTGGGGTCGGTCAAGGACGGGAGCGGAAACACGACGACCGTTCAACGCGACGGAGTGGGTGTCCCGACGGCGATCGTGGGTCCGTTCGGCCAGCAGACGGGTCTCACCCTGGATGGCAACGGCTTCCTGCGGCAGGTGAGCGACCCCGCGGGGAATCGCACCAGGCTCTACCACGGTGCAGCCGGGTTGCTGGACAGCCTGTTCGATGCGCGCGGGAAGAAGCACGCGTTCGGGTACGACGGGGCGGGCCGACTGGTGGAAGACGACAACCCTGCCGGCGGGAGCCAGGTGCTGGCCCGCACCGACGCGGACACCGGCTTCACGGTGACCCGGAGTACGGTGATGGGCCGGCAGACGGCGTACCGCCTCGATCAGCTCGAGAATCAAGACCAGCGCCAGGAGATCACCGATCCAGCGGGGTTCAAGACCGTTACACTGAGGCGGCGAGATGGAACGACGGTCACCACCTCGGCGGATGGCACGGTGACCACAGTCTCCGATGGCTCAGATCCGCGCTTCGGCCCGCAGGCGCCGTTCGCTTCGCGTGCGGTCGTTCGACTCCCGTCCGGGGATAGCTCAGTCGTGACCTCCGTCCAGCAGGCCGTGGTGGGGAGCGCCCTCAATCCCTTCAGCATCACCTCGAGCACGGACACCACGTTCGTGGCCGGGCAGATGTTTCTGACAACGGGTGCCCGGAGCGGAGCGACCTGGCTCGAAACCAGCACGTCCCCGCTGGGCCGGCAGAGCTTCGTGCGGACCGACAGTCTGGGGCGACTGTTGATGGCGCGGACGACGGGCCTCGATTCGGTGGCCTACCACTACGACGCGCAAGGTCGGCTGGATCGCGCGCAGACCGGCGGCCGGGTCGCCACCTACACCTACGACGCGCAGGGCCGGGTCAAGACCACGACCGATCCGCTGGGGCGGACGGACAGCCTGTTCTACGATACCGCCGACCGGCTCAATCGCACCAAATCCTGGGACGGGCGGGAGATCGCCTTTGCCTACGATTCCAGCGGGAACCTGACCAGCCTCACGCCGCCTTCGCGACCTGCGCACACGTTTGGCTACACCCCGATCGATCTCGTGGGTTCCGAGAATCCGCCCAGCGTGGGGGCGGGCACCTGGTCCAGGAGTTACACCTTCAACGCCGACCGGCAGGTCACCAGGATTCTCCGGCCCTCGGGAGATTCGTTGACCTTCAGCTATGACGCCCCCGGACGGCCGTCGGCCGTGAGCTTCAGTCGCGGCACATTCGGCACCGACTCCTTGCGGTTCGGATACAGCAGCACGACGGGAGCGCTCACCTCGATCGCGGCGCCGGGTGGCTCGACACTCGGCTTCGCCTACGATGGCGCGCTGCCCAAGCAGGCGACCTGGACCGGTACGGTGGCCGGCTCCGTCGCGCTGGGGTACGACGCCGCGTTCCGGGTGGACACCATCACGGTGAACGGAAGCCCGGTGCGGTTCGGGTACGATGCGGACGGGCTCTTGACCTCGGCGGGGGCGCTCGCGCTCGGCCGTCGCGCGGACAACGGGCTTCTTCAGAGCGACACTCTGGGCGTGACGGGCGGGAGTTGGACCTTTGACACGAAGGGATCGCTCGCTGCCTACACGGCCCGGGCGGGCGGGAGCATCCTCTACAGCGCGCATTACGTCAGGGATTCTTTGGGCCGCGTCACCGAGGCGACCGACACGGTCCAGGGACTTGCCCTCACGCGGGCCTTCACCTACGACTCCGCGGGCCGTCTCCAGGATGCGCGCGAGGGTGGGACGCTCGTCCGAAGCTACGGGTATGATCCCAACGGGAATCGCATCAGCCTCACCGGACCGGGCCTGAGCGTGAGCGGGGGCTACGACAACCAGGACCGGCTGCTCACCTACGGCACCGGCAGCTACAGCTACGACCGGAACGGTTCACTGACTGAGAAGGTGGTCGGGTCGGACACGACCCGGTACGTCTACGACGCACTGGGGAACCTGCTCAAGGTGACGCTGCCGAACGGCACGCTTGTCGAGTATCTCGTTGACGGGCAGAATCGGCGGATCGGGAAGAAGGTGAATGGGACGCTACAACAGGCGTGGCTCTGGCAGAGCCAACTAGCACCGGCGGCGGAGCTCGGTGCGAGCGGGGCGATTGTGAGCAGATTCGTCTACGCCACCAGCGTGAATGCCCCAGATTACATGGTGAAGGACGGGGTGACCTACCGGCTAGTGCTGGACCACCTGGGGAGCGTGCGGCTGGTTGTCAACACGGCCGACGGGTCCGTGGTCCAGCGGCTGGATTACGATGAGTTCGGGCGGGTCACGCAGAACACCAGCCCGGGGTTCCAGCCCTTCGGGTATGCGGGCGGGATGTACGACGAGCAGACGGAGCTGGTGCGGTTCGGGCTGCGCGACTACGACGCGGCGACGGGGCGGTGGACGGCCAGGGATCCCCTAGGCTTCGGGGGGGGAGATAGCAACCTGTACCTGTATGTCGGGAATGACCCGGCAAGACTCGTCGATCCGACCGGGGCCTTCTCCCCGACGATCGCGACGGGACTGCTGGGAGCCACATTTGCGGCAATTCAGGCCTATCGTAGTGGCTCGGATGCAAGGACCATAGCGATCGCTGCGGCAGGCGGTTTCCTTTCAGGCCTAATTCCGGGTTTCGGGTTCTCTCGCGTGGTTGGGAATCTCTTAGCTCAGCAATTGCTGAGAGGAGCCTCTGCGGGCTTCTTGGGCAACTTGGCGGGCCAGCTTGCAGCGACAACCACCTGTCCCGCTCGTCTGGAGCTTCGGCCCGCCCTCTATTCCGCGGCATCGGGGGCCTTTGGGAACCTATTTAGTGCAGCGCTCCCGTTTGGTGCGGCCGAGGAGTTGCCAGGCGCGCTCCTCTCGCCACTTCTGTCAGGCATCACTGACATGTTTACGCAGCCGGCAGCCCCGCCAAGGCTTGTGCCCGCTCCGGCAGGGCCGCCGATTCCACATCCATAGGAAGGAACGGGTCAGATGGCCGAGTCAGAGGGTTGGCGAAGCGGGACCGCTAGGGGTGTGATAGGTGGGCTACTGGCAATGGGGCTGGGAAGTGTCGCTCTCCGCAACAAGACGACCCCGTCGTTGATGGGTATCGGTGTCGGCTTCGTTGCAGCCTTCGCAGTCGCCTACTTAGTGGCGACGGTGGAGCGGGGCCTCGTGCCTAGAGGATGGCCAGTGCGGTTTGCTGCTCTCGTTCTCCTGCCCCCGATAGGGAGTCTCCTAGCGCTCGGAATGGGTAAGGACTTCGCCGTGGGCTTCACCTTTTCGAGTGGCGCTACGTACTTGTTCTGCTACGGACTTCTGGCGATGCGAACAGGAGAGGGAGTGAAGGCCATTCCCTAGTCGAGGATGTGGTAAGTGATGGATTCCGAGAAGACCTGTATGTTCGGCTTGGTCGCTGCGGGAGTGATGCTGGTCCTCGTCATTTGGCTCGTGGCGTCGCCAGTCTCCAAAGTACGCAATCAGAATTGGATCCGAGCTCTTGCGTGATTTCAATCAATGGCTGAGGGGCTTAAAGATCCCGTTCGATAATTGGCGGTTTGCAGATCCTGGACATTTTCACTTCTGGCCGCGTTAATGCCGCGTTACGTCAAGGTTGTCTGGGGAGAGGCGCAACCTCTTTCTACTGGGAAGAAGCTGAGCTGGAGCCCGGTGAGCATGATCGTTCCAAAGGCGAACCCAGACTTTCACGATCGCTATGATCGTGTACGCGAGTGGTGGCTGGAAATCGCAGAAGATCAATCAGTCCTCAGGGAAATCGGGTTCGCTGAGGGTTGAGTTTCGATCGTGTGGGCGCCATGGAGGGAGAACCTCGGTGTCTACAAGGACGAGGACCGCGCGCCAGACGAGCCGAGCGAACCAATTGACAAGGACGATTTTGAGCGTATCTGGTCCACGCTCGTGGGTTCTTGATGGCCACAGGCAGGATATGATGACCCCAATTTCTCATCCACCTGGGCGCCTAGCTGGTAAGGACGGCTTCACCCTCCTCGAGCTCCTCGTCGTGATCGTCGTGATCGCGATCCTCGCCACGCTCGTCGCCCCAAACGTCTTCCGCCACGTCGGGGCGGCGAAGGACGCCACCGCCCGCACCCAGATCGAGATGCTCGGTGCCGCGCTCGACGCCTACCGCCTCGACACTGGGCGCTACCCGGTGTCCGAGCAAGGCTTGGAAGCCCTTTGGACTCGGCCCAGCCGCGATCCGCTGCCCGCCAACTGGCGAGGGCCATATCTACGCAAGGAAGCGCCGGCGGACCCGTGGGACCGTCCCTATATCTACCGCTCCCCGGGTACCGAGAGCAGCACCGGCTACGACCTCCTCTCCTACGGCGCCGACGGCAAGGCCGGCGGCGAGGGCGACGCCGCCGACATCCTGAGCTGGAAGAACAAGTGACGCGTGACATCCCCCTTCGTGTACCGCGCCGTGGATTCCACGGGCCGCAGGGTTCGTGGCACCGAGCCCGCCACCAGCTCGATCGCCCTGTCCCAGGCGCTCGAATCCCGCGGGTTTGTCGTACTCGAGGTGCAGGAGGCTCAGGAATCCGGTAAGCAAGGCTTCAGCCTCGGCTTGGCGCGGAAACGCGAGGTGCTCGAGGTTACCCGCGCCCTCGCCGCCCTGCTTCCCGCCGGGATGCCGCTCGCCAGCGCTCTCGACGCCGCAAGCCACCTGGCGACCGGTGAAGTCCGTACGGCTCTCGAAGCCGTCCGCGGAGAGGTCGAGCGCGGCCGGGCGCTGGCCGAGTCGCTCGCCCAGCATCCAGCGTTGTTTCCGCCGCTCTACGTCGGGCTGATCCGGGCGGGGGAACGGAGCGGCACGCTCGACGCCGCGTTCCTCCGCCTTTCCACGCAGCTGGAGCACGACTCCGCGCTCCGCGCCCGCCTGCTCTCGGTCTCCATCTATCCGATCGTCCTGGGGCTGGCCGGCGGCGCCGCGATCATGGTGCTGCTCTTCTTCGTGATTCCCCGGTTCGCCGCCCTGCTCCAGGACACCGGCATCGCGCTCCCCCGGACCACCGCGCTGCTCCTCGCCCTCTCGGCGGCGATCCGCTCGCATTGGCCGGTGCTGCTCACGCTCATGGCCGGCGCCGTCGCGCTCCTGGTCTGGAGCCGAACGAGCGAAGCCGGCCGGCGCGCCAGCGGCCTGCTCCTGCTCAGAGTGCCGCTCCTCCGCTCGTTCCGGCAGCACGCCTTGGGTGCCCGGTTCGCCCGGCTCGTCAGCACCCTCCTGGGCGGCGGCGCCCCGCTGCTCACCGCGCTCGACGACACGATCGAATCCATCGGGGAGCCGCTGGCGCGCGAGGAGACCGCTCGAATCCGCGATCGGGTCCGGGAAGGCGGCTCGCTCAGCGCCACACTGGCCGAGAGCACCCTCTTCCCGCCGCTCCTGCCGCAGCTCGTCTCGGTGGGAGAGGAATCGGGGCGGCTGCCCGAATTCCTCACCAAGGCCGCCGACATTCTGGAGGAGCGCACCGAGCGGGCGCTCGCGCGCATCGTGGCCGCGATCGAGCCGGCGATGATCGTGGTCTTCGGCGGGATCGTCGGGTTCGTGGCGCTCTCCCTCCTCCAAGCGATCTACAGCGTCAACGCCGGCGCCCTCCGATGACCAGCCGCTTCGGGTTCACGCTGCTCGAGCTGGTCGTCGTGCTGGTCATCGTCGGCCTGCTCACCGCGGTCTCGGTGCCGCGGACCGCCGATCGCGCCGAGGAGAATCCGGCGGGCGCCGCCGCCTCCCAAGTGGTAGGGCTCCTTCGATCGGCGAGGACGCTTGCGCTGTCGCGCGCCGAGGCGGTGAGCGTCCGCCTCGATCCCTCGACCCACGCCTTCCTCGTGACCGTGGAACGTGGCGATTCAGCGCAGGAGACGAGCCGAGGAGCGCTCACGATCCCTCGCGACGTGACGCTCGCCGGCGACACCTCCGGCGCCGGGTTCCGGTTCGCGGCAACCGGGGTGGCGCAGGGCGAGACCCTGTACGTGCGCCACGACCGCGCCACGGTAGCGGTCTGGGTGGACCGCTGGACGGGAGCGGCCCATGTCCGGCCCTGACACCTCACGGCGGGGATTCAGCCTCCTCGAGGCGGTGATCGCGCTCACCATCGTGAGCCTGGCAATCGTGGCGGGCCTCGGCGCCTTCGCCGCCGAATTGCGCGTGGCCGGGAAGGCCCGAACGGCCGTGGAGCTGGAGACGCTGGCCCGGGAATCGCTGGCCGGGCTCTGGCTGGTTCCCGCCCAGCTCCTGCGGCCGCTGCCCGACTCGCTCCGCCACGGCCGCTTCGAGCCGCCATTCGAGCGGTACGCGTGGACCCGGACGGTGCGCCCGGTGCTCGGCACGCCCGACCTGTTGCACGCGGTCGTCGAGGTGACGGGGGCCGACGGCCGGTTCGCGCTGGAGACCCGGCTCTACCGGCCGGCGCCCCGGAGCTTCGCAAGATGACCCGCGGCCAGAGCAGAGACGGCTTCACGCTGATCGAGCTGATCGTGAGCCTCACGATCACCGGCGCCGTGCTGTCGGCGGGATTCGCCGCGTTCCGCACCGTGCTCGACCGCCGGGACGCCTCGGCGGCGGTGCTGGAGGAGATAACCCGCGCCAGCGCCGAGCGGGAGCTGCTGCGGTCGTGGATCGGGGCGGCGCGGCTGCCGCAGCAGGGCGAGCCGGCCTTCGCCGGGCTCGACGCGTTGGACGAGCACGCGCCGGACGACGCGATCACGCTGGTCACCTCCGCGCCCACCGACCTTGACGGCGCCGAGACCGTGGTGCAGCTGGCGCTGGATCGGGACCCGCGCACCCGGGAGCGGGGCCTTGTGGCCCGCCTGGCGAGCTGGCCCCCCGGCAGGCGGCGCACGGTCGAGCTCGACCCGCGGGTCACCGGGCTCGACCTGCGCTACTACTCGGTGGCGCTGGGCGACCGGGGCTGGCTGCCGAGCTGGGTGTCGAGCTCCATCCTGCCTTCGGGCGTCGAAGTCCGCCTGTACGGCGACTCCCTGCCGCTGCTGCTCCGGCTTCCGCTGCTGATTCCGATCGGAGCGATGCGATGAGGGACCGGCGCGGGTTCGCCTTGATGGCGGCGCTGTGGCTGCTGGTCGCCTTCGCCGCGATCGGGCTCGAGCTCGGGCTCCGCTCGCGGGCGGCGCGGCTCGGCATCGCGAACCGGATCGAAACGACTCGGGTGCTCGCGGCCGCGGATGGCGGGCTCCAGGAAGCGCGCGCCCGGCTCACCAGAGGCCTCGTGGCGGGGCAGGATGCGCGGTCCACCGATGCCGAAACGATGCTCGACCCGTGGCGGACGCCGCAGCGGCTCTTTCGCGATTCGCTGAGACTCGGCGGAGTGCACGTGCGGGTGCGGATCAGCGATGCCGGCGCGGCCCTCGATCTCAACACCGCGGATGTAGATGAGCTCCGCCGGCTGTTCGGCGCGCTACGAGTGGACTTCGGCCAGGCCGACCGGCTCGCCCAGGCCATCGCCGATTGGCGCGATCCGGACAACCTGCGCCGGGCCCGCGGCGCGGAGGCCGCCGACTACGCGCGGGCCGGGCTCACCACGCGTCCCGGCAACCGGCCATTCGCCCGGCTGATCGAGCTCGCGGAGGTCTTCGGCATGACGCCGGCTCTGTACGCGAAGATCTCACCGTTCCTCACGGTGCGGGGCGCCGGCCGGGTGAACCTCAACGCCGCGCCTCGGCCGGTGCTGCTCGCGCTCCCGGGGATGTCCGAAGAAACGGTGAGAGTTCTCCTCGGCCGCCGCGCCGCGGGACGGCCGGTGCACCAGCTTGGCGAGCTTTCCCTCGCGCTTACCAGCGGGGCCCGCGAGCTGCTGCTCGCCAACCAGGTGGCGCTCATGAATCGCACCACGTTCGACACCCGGGACGTCGTGGTGACGAGCGAGGGATGGCTCGACGGGAGCCCGGTGCGCGCGCGGGTTGAGGCGGAGATGGTACGCGCCGGCGGCGAGGCGGTCGTGGTATGGACCGGGACACCGCGATGAGCGGATCGATCATCGGGGTCGCGGTGAGCGACCGACACCTGGTCGTGGCGCGGTGCGGCGCGCCCACAGCCGACGGCGTGGCGTGGCGCCGGGAGCTGTCCGAGGGAATGGAGGATACCACGGCATGGCGTGACGAGGTGGCGGCGGCGCTGCTTGAGATGCGGGAGACACTGGACGTCGGTGCCGGCCGGCTCGCCGTGGTCCTGCTGCCGCCGCTGGTGCAGCTCCGCGTCATCCAATTCCCACGGCTCCGCGCGGCGGAAGTCCGCCGGGTGGGCGCGCGCGATGTGGCCAGGTACTTCCCCCGGATCCGCGGGGCGCAGACGGTGGCCCTGGAGCTGCTCCGGGGCCCGCGGCGCGGTCCGATCTCCGTGCTCGCGGCCGCAACGCCCGCGTGGGTGCCCGAGGCGCTCACCGAAGCCGCGGGCACCGCGGGATTCGCGATCGCTTCGTTCGAGCCCGCGCACGCTGGATGGGCGAGATGGGCGCGCAGCCGCGGCTCCGCGAACGTGATCGTACTCGAATCGGGCGGCGCCGAGCTCATCCGCACTCATGGCAGGAGAGTCGTGGCCGTGCGGCGGACGCCGGCCGTGCCGGCCCGGATTGACGCGGCGCTCACCGAGCTGGGCGATGGTGGCCGCGCGGTCTTCGGCGAAGGGGAGGTCGCGCTGGCGTGCTGCCGCGAGGGCGGCGTGGAGTTGGTGGGATCGGTGGAAGCCGCCGCGGCGATCGCCGCCGCGCATGCCGGTCCGCCGGGAGGGCTCGAGCTCGTGACCATCGCAGAGGCCTCGGCGCGCGGGCGTCGCGTCCGCCAAACGGCAATCAGGCTCTGGCTCGCCACGGCGGCCTCGCTGCTCCTGGCCCTCGGGCTCCACCGCGCCGCACTGGTCCGGGAGCTCCGCACCCTCGAGAGCGCCCGGATCTCTCATCGCGGGGCGGTCGAAGCGGCGATGACCGCGCGCGAGGCGGCCCTCGGCGTGAGCGCCCGGCTCGCCGCCCTGACCGCGGCCGAGCATGGGGCGCTCCACTGGACCGCGGTGCTCGACCAGATCGCGACGACGCTCCCCCCCGACGCCTATCTCACCGGCCTCCGGACGACCGGGGACTCGCTGGCGATCGAAGGAGTGGCGCGGCGCGCGGCGGGCGTCTTCGAGGGGCTCCAGGCTGCGACTCGCCTGAGCAGAGTGCGACCCTCCGGACCAATCCGGCAGGAAGTGCGGGACTCAGCCCCGCCGATCGAGCGATTCAGCGCGACGGCCATGCTGCGCGCGCCGGCCGACTCCACCGGGAAGCGATCCCCGTGAGCGCGGTCCTTGTTCCCGCCCGCGACGCCGTCCCGATGCGCGGCCCCGCCCGGTGGTGGAGCGCGCTCGCCCGGCGCGAGCGCAAGACCCTTCGGCGGGCGGCGCTGGTCGTCCTGCCGGCGATCGGCTGGGCCGGTGTGGTGCGGCCGGTCGCGTCGAGCTTCGCGCATATCGAAGCCCGGGTGGCTCAGGAGCGGGACCTCTACCGCCGCGAGGCGGAGCTCCTCGGCCGGCGATCCGAGCTGGAGGCGGTGTTCCGGCGCGAAGGGGCGGCTCTTCTCGAGGTGGCGCCGAGGCTCTTCGACGGCCGGGACTCGGTGACTGCCGCGGCGGAGCTCATCGCCTATGTCACCGGACACGCCGCCGCGCACCGGGTCTTCGTCCAGGCCAGCGAGCCCGGCGCGCCGGCGCTCGGCCTGGACGGCGTCCTTCGCATCCGGGTGGAGGTGCGGGCCGTGAGCGATCTCGCCGGGCTGGTCGCCTGGCTCGGCGCGCTGGAAGAGGGCCGGAAGCTGGTGCGGGTTACCCAGCTGTCGGTGATACCGGCGGTTCTGATCGGCTCGTCTGGTGTTTCCGGCGACGCGGAGCTCCTGGGCCTCACGGTCGCGGTGGAGGGGTTCGCCCTCGTGCTGCCGGACACCGTCATGGTGGTCGCGAAGGGAGCGGGAATGTGAGGCGATTCCAGATTGCTCCCAGCGTATTCCTGCCCTGCGCCTGCCTCGCGGCGTTGATCGGCCTCTCCGTCGCGTCGGCCGTGCGCCTGGCGCGGCCGGTCCGCCTGCCGAGTCCAGCGCGGTCCGGTGAGGCAGCCGAATCGCCGCTAGCCGCTCGGGCAGCGACTCAGCGAGCGGAGACGGCGGGGGAGAACGCAGGTACGGCCCGAACGGTAACAAGAGCGGACGGCGTGGCGGTGACGGCTGCCACGGCGGCGCCAAGCGAAGCCGGCGCCGCGATCAGCGCCGATCCCTTCCGGCCCGACCGGCGGCCCGCGCCGGTTGCCTTCCGAATGCCGGGAGAGCCGGCCGGCCCCGGGGATTCCGAGCGAGCCTCGCAGCCCCCACCGATCACCTTGATCGGGACCGCGGTCCAGCCGGACGGGGGCGGGTTCGCGATGTGTCAGTTGGGCAACGACCCACCCAGGCTGGTCCGCCTGGGCGAGCGGCTCGCCGGCTACACGCTGCGTGCGGTGGGGCAGGGCCGGGCCACGTTCCGATCCGAGACCGGGCAGGCGCTCGAGGTCCGGGTCCCCAAGACGGGGACCTGATCATGAGAGCCGGCTTCTTCGCGATTGCCCTGGCCGCGGCGGGCGGCACCCTTGCGGCGGGAACACTCGGCGCGCAGGCGGCGCCGTCCTCCCCGCAGGCAGGGGTTCAGACGACGGCCCAGGGAACCCTGGTGGACTTCCAGGACGCGGACCTCCGCCTGGTGATCTCGGCGCTCGCCGAGGCGGCGGGGCTCAACGTGGTCTACGGCGACCTGCCGGCGCGGCGGGTGACGCTTCGGATGCGGCAGCCGCTGGAGCACGACGCGCTGGTGAGTCTCCTCAAGAATCTCGCCCGCTCCAACGGACTCACCGTCGTCGAGCAGGAGGGCTTCCTCCGGATCGAAGCCGGAGGAGCAACACCGGCGCCGGGTCAGGCCGCGCAGGATACCGTCAAGGCGGAGATGCGCCTGTTCGTGCATCGGCTCAAGCATGCGCGCGCCTCGGAGCTCGCCGCCACCATCCAGACGCTTTTCGGTGGGGGCCGGACCACCGGCGGACGAGCCGGGCTCACCGAGGTGCCGCTCTCCCAGACGCTGCGCGAAGCGAAGCTCCCGCCGAGTGGCGCCGAGGTTGCGCCGCCGCCGGTGCGGATCGGGGTCGAGGTCGGAGGCCAGCGCGCCTCCCTCCCTGGTACCCTCAAGGGCGACGTGCAGATCGTGGCCGATGAGAGGACCAACGCGCTGCTGGTGCGGGCGCAGCCGGCGGATTGGGAGATCCTGCGCCAGACGATTGACGCGCTCGACGTCCGGCCCCTGCAGGTGCTGATCGAGGTGGTGATCGCCGAGGTGCGGCGCACCCGGGAGACCGGCACCACGGTGCGCGGAAGCGTGAGCGACGGCAAGACCAATCCGGAAGTCAAGGCGACGCTCGACGGCCCGAGCGTGGGCGACTTCGCGCTGGAGGTGCTGAAGCAGGGCACGAATCTCGATCTCAAGCTCGCGCTCCATGCGTTGTCGAGCCGGGGAGAGGTACGCATCCTTTCGCGGCCGGTCATCCTGGCCCAGAACAACCAGGAGGCGCGGATCCTGATCGGATCGGAGCGGCCGTTCGTGCAGGCCTCGCGCTCGCTGCCCACCGACGCGGGCGTGCGCGATCAGCTGATTCAGTATCGCGACGTGGGGACCAAGCTCACCATCGTGCCGATCATCAACGACGACGGCTACGTCAACCTCCAGGTGCTCCAGGAAGTGAGCAGCGCCACCGCCGAGGTGCAGTTCGGCGCGCCGATCATCAGCACCCGGGAGGCGTCCACGCTGCTCTTCGTCAGGGACGGGCAGACCGCGGTGATCGGGGGACTGATTGACCGGCAGGAGGAGAAGAGCCGGTCCGGCATCCCGGTCCTCATGGACATCCCGCTGGTGGGCGGACTCTTCGGAAACCGGCACAGCAGCACCACCCAGAGCG
>DASYRI010000129.1:0-4417 GCA_036004545.1 Gemmatimonadales bacterium | reverse complement strand
AGGCGGGAGTGCCCGGCTCACCGGATCTGGAGGTCACCCACCTCAACTTGAACGACGGAACCGTGGAAGGTCTTCGGCATAAAGGACTTCCGGTTTTTGCGGTGCAGTACCACCCGGAGGCGTCGCCAGGACCGCACGACGCCTACCCCCATTTCCGCGAATTCCTCGATCTCATCGGCTCCCGAACTCGGTGAAATCCCGCAACCTCTTGACAGACAATGGTTAAGCTCCTACGATTCGCATGAGTGGACGGTCTCCAGCACCCGGAGAGGGCCAGTCCGGTCACCCTAGTGGGGGGAGCATGACCAAGGCCGATCTCGTAGAGCAGGTAACCGCCGCCATGGCTCGCACTTCGGGGCCGCTGATCTCCAAGAAGGACTGCGCGCGGGTGGTGGACGCCTTCCTCGACGCCATCAAGCACGCGCTGAAAGAGCAACACAACATTGAAGTTCGGGGCTTCGGCACCTTCAAGATCCGCCGCCGGAAGACCCGCATGGCCCGGAATCCTCGAACCGGTGAGCCGGTCGAGGTGGCCGCGCGGCCCGTTCCCGTCTTCAAGCCCAGCAAAGAGTTGCGGGCGCTGGTGGCGGACGAGCCGGACACGACCTTCGCGAGCGACGAGCGGGACGACATCGACTGACCCCGCCGATCCTCTCCAGTCGCGGCGGGACCGACGTGACCGGCCCCGCCGTTTTGTTTCCAGACGGTCGCCCCGGCGCTTGCCCCGCGTGAGCATCCGCCCCATACTCCGGGTCAGATGCCCGCTTCGCCTGCGGTTTCCCCAGTAATCCGCGTTCAGCTCTACGCGCGATTCGCCGATCTGCTCGGCGCGAGCCACGTGGACGTGCCCGCCAGCGGCCCGACCACGGTGGCCGACGTGCTGGCACGAATCCGATCGCTGCCCGGCGGCTCCGCGATCGGAGCCGGCGCCCTGGTGGCGGTGAACCTCCGGCAGGCACGGCCCGAGCAGCCGGTCTCTCCCGGCGACGAGGTCGCCCTGCTTCCACCGCTGGCCGGAGGATGACGATGAGCTTCCTCTCGGCCGAAGCCCTCGACGTCAACGGCCTCCTCGCGGAAGTTTCGGCTCCGGGGCGCGGCGGGATCGCGGTGTTCATCGGGCTGGTACGCGACCATCAGGCCGGCCGGAGGGTCGAGCGGCTCGGCTACAGCGCCTATGCGCCGATGGCGGAGCTGGTCTCGGCCGAGATCGTGGCGGAGGCGGAGCGCCGCTGGCCGGTGCGGGTCGGGCTCCGCCACCGGCTGGGCGACCTCGGCATAGGCGAGGCCGCGGTCGCGGTAGCGGTCGCCGGCGCGCATCGGGACGAGGCGTTCGCCGCCTGCCGCTACGTGATCGAGGAGGTCAAGCGCCGGGTGCCGATCTGGAAACGGGAGAGGTATGCCGACGGCACGGAGGAATGGGTCGACCCCACACGCCAGGAGATAGCGAGGAGCGAGGAGCGAGACCAGGAGGTAGCGAGTAGCGAGAAGCGAGGCCAGGAGGTAGCAAGTAGCGAGAAGCGAGAAGGGAGTGCCGTCTGGTGAGTCATCCCCCCTCGCTCCCCGCTACCTCCTCCTCGCTGGCCCCGCTGGCCGACAAGCATGGTCGCCCGCTGGGCAGCCTGCGGCTCTCGGTCACCGACCGCTGCAACATGCGCTGCGGCTACTGCATGCCGGAGGAGAGCTACGTCTGGCTGCCTCGGGAGTCGCTCCTCACCCTGGAAGAGCTGGACCGGCTGGCCGGGATCTTCGTCGAGCTGGGGGCGGGCAAGCTCCGCCTCACCGGCGGTGAGCCGCTGCTCCGGCATGGGCTCCCCACGCTGGTGCGGCTGCTCGCCGCGCGGCCGGGGGTCCGGGACCTTGCGCTCACCACCAACGGGATCCTGCTCGGCCCCAACGCCCTCGAGCTGCGGCAGGCGGGCCTCCACCGCCTCACGGTGAGCCTGGACACGCTCCGGGCCGAGCGGATGCTCGCGTTCGCCCGGAGCACGCGGCACGGGGACGTGCTGGCCGGGATCGCGGCGGCGCAAGCGGCGGGGTTCGAGCGGATCAAGCTCAACAGCGTGGTGATCCGGGGCTTCAACGACGACGAGGTGCCGGAGCTGCTGGAGTATGCCCGCGCCCACCGCCTCGAGCTCCGCTACATCGAGTACATGGACGTGGGCGGAGCCACCCGCTGGCGCCTGGACGACGTGGTGAGCCGGGCCGAGCTCCTGGCCTCGATCGAGCGTCGCTACGGCCCGGTCGAGCCGCTTCCGGATCCGGCCAGCCCGCGGGCGCCGGCGGAGCGGTTCCGGCTGCGCGACGGGACGGTGTTCGGCGTCATCGCCTCGGTGACCGCGCCATTCTGCGCCCGGTGCGACCGGAGCCGGGTGACCGCCGACGGGACATGGTTTTCCTGTCTGTACGCCGAGCGGGGAATGGACCTTCGGGAGCCGCTCCGGATGGGGCGTTCCGACCCGGAGATCGCCGAGCTGGTCAGCGCGGCCTGGCGGCGCCGCGACGACCGGGGGGCCGAGGAGCGGCTCGGCGCGCCGGGCCGGACCCAGCTCTACCAGGTGGAAGGACTCAGGGCGGACCCGCACCGGGAGATGCACACCCGGGGCGGCTGAGGGATTCCCCGGGGGCCGACTATGCCCCTCCACATCGCGCTCATCGAACCGAAGATCCCGCCTAACACGGGCAACATCGCCCGGCTCTGCGCCGCGACCGACACCAGTCTCCACCTGATCGAGCCGCTCGGCTTCTCGATCGCCGACGCCGATCTGCGGCGGGCGGGGCTCGACTACTGGGATGCGGTGGACCTCTGGGTGCACCCGGGCTGGCGGGATTTCCGGGAGGCGATCGCGCGGGAGCGCTGTCTCTACTTCTCGGCGCGGGCAGAGCGGCTGCTGGAGGAGGCGTGTTTCCAGCCGAACAGCGTGCTGGTCTTCGGCAATGAAACCGACGGCATGCCGGACCGGATCCTGGAGAAGCACCCCGAGGGCTGCTTCACGATCCCGATGCCGGCCGGGAAGGTCCGGAGCCTCAACCTGGCCACCGCGGCCGGGATCGTGCTCTACGAAGCGCTCCGCAAGCTGGGGCACGAGGCCGCCGCGTCGCGGGCCGCCGCGCTGGAAGCCGGCGGCGCGGAGGGCTGAGGCCGCCGGAGCCGGCGTCGAAGCCGGAACCGCTCCTCGCGCTCCCGCTCCTGGAGGGCGCGGCGGGCGCCATGCGGTGCGGGCGGGCCCGATCCCGGTGCCGCCCTCGCGGGGGAGGATACATTTGGGCGGCTGTGAACCGCCGGGCAAGCACCCGGTGGCGCGACCGTCAACCCGGAGATCCCCGCCATGCTGAACCGGATCACCGTCATCGGCGCGGGCAACGTCGGCGCCACGGCCGCCCAGCGCCTGGCCGAGAAGAACCTCGCGCGCACGGTGGTGATGGTGGACGTGGTCGAGGGCGTCCCGCAGGGAAAGGCGCTCGACCAGTGGCAGTCGGGCCCGATCGAGGGGTACGACACCCGGGTGATCGGGACCAACGACTACGCCGAGGCGGCCGGATCGGAAGTCTTCGTCGTCACCGCCGGCATCGCGCGGAAGCCGGGGATGAGCCGCGACGACCTGGTCAAGACCAACGCCGGCATCGTCCAGGCGGTGGCGAAGGAGATCGCCCGGGTGGCGCCCCAGGCGATCGTCGTCGTGGTGTCGAATCCGCTCGACGCCATGTGCTACGTCGCGATGAAAGCGAGCGGCTTTCCCCGCGAGCGGGTGCTCGGCATGGCGGGGGTGCTCGACACCGCGCGCTACCGGATGTTCCTGGGCGAGGCGCTCGGCATCTCGGTTGAGGACATCCAGGCGATGGTGCTGGGCGGCCACGGCGACACCATGGTGCCGCTGGTGTCCTACACCAACGTGTCCGGCGTACCGGTCACCCAGCTCCTGGCGAAGGACAAGCTGGACGCGGTGGTCCAGCGCACCCGGAACGGCGGCGCCGAGATCGTGGCGCACCTCAAGACCGGCTCGGCCTACTACGCGCCGAGCGCGGCCGCGGTGCAGATGGTGGAAGCGATCGCCCTGGACAAGAAGCGAATCCTTCCATGCTCCGCCTGGCTCCAGGGGGAGTTCGGGCTTCGTGATGTGTTCTGCGGAGTTCCCTGCAAGATAGGCCGAGCCGGCCTCGAGCGAATTATCGAGGTGACGCTCACCGACTCGGAGCGGGAGGAGCTGCGCAAGTCGGCCGAGGCCGTTCGCTCCACCCAGGTCGTGGTCGACGCGTGACCGAGACGCCGCGATGAGTCGTTTGCGGTTGCTGTGGGAGTCATCGGTAGGCAAGAAGGTGGTGATGGCGGTCACCGGCGTCGTGCTGGTCGGCTTCGTCATCGCGCACATGCTCGGCAACTTGAAAATCTTTCTCGGGGCGCAGGCCATCGACACGTACG
>DASYRI010000128.1:0-27304 GCA_036004545.1 Gemmatimonadales bacterium | reverse complement strand
CGATCCCTCGCCGGTCGCCCGAGCGTCGCGCGGCGCTCCTTGGAGTACACCAGGGGTCACTCCACGAGCACATTCCCGCCGCACCAGGACAGCACATGAGAACCGGACGAGAATAATGCCATCCCCGGTCGGTCATTCCCTTGCAGGTTTGATCGCCTACCAGATCGCACCGGAGATTGATGGCATGGCACGCCGCCAGGTCATCGCCTTGTACCTCCTTGCCGCGAATGCCCCGGATCTGGATTTCATACCGGGATTGATGGTCGGCGAACCCAACAGATTCCACCATGGGGTCAGTCACTCGATCGGTCTGGCGCTTCTGTTCGCGATCGCCGTCAGTCTGCTCCTGCGCTTGCGCCAGAGCGAGTGGCGTTGGAAACCGTTCCTGGTTTTTCTCGGCCTCTACCTTTCACATCTCCTCCTGGATTACTTCGCCGAGGATCACAGCGCACCTTACGGAGTCCCCTTGTTCTGGCCCGCCAGCCCTGCGTACTACATGTCCCCGGTGCCTCTGTTCTCGGATATTCATCGGAGTAATGCGACGGCGGACTTCTTTCCGAGCCTGTTCTCCGCCCATAATCTCTGGTCGGTGTCACTGGAGTGTCTGGTAATCGTTCCATTCCTCCTGCTCGCCTGCGCGCTGATGAAGCGAATGAGAAGCGAATCCCGCTGAAGGTCGCCGCGCGTGAGGCCCGGATGGGAGCGATGGTCGGGCCCGGGCACCGGCGATCCAGGCCGGTGCGGGCGGGCGACGGGATCAAGACTCCGGGCCGCGGCCGTTCAGCGCGGCCCGCCGGACGGGGGTAGTGCTATCTTGCAGGTTCACCCATGCAACGCTCCCTCGATACCCTCCAATCCACTGTATTCGACCTGCTGGTTATCGGCGGCGGCATTCTCGGCGCGAGCGCGGCGAGGGACGCTGCGCTGCGCGGGCTGCGGGTGGCGGTGGTAGAGCGAGGGGACTGGGGCGGCGGAACCTCGTCCAACAGTTTGCGCATCATCCACGGGGGGCTTCGGTACCTCCAGCGTCTCGACTTGCGGCGGATGCGCGAGTCGATTCGGGAGCGCTCGATGTGGCTGCGCATCGCCCCTCACCTGGTGGAGCCGCTCCCGGTGCTGGTCCCCACCTACGGGTGGGGCCTGCGCGGCAAGTCGGCCCTGCGCGCCGCCCTCGCGGTGAACGACGTCATCGCATGGGATCGCAATCGCGCGCTCGCGCCGGACCGCCGCCTTCCCGCCGGCCGCGCCGTCTCACGAGCCGACTGCCTGGCCCTGGTGCCCGAGCTGGAGGGACCTGGGTTGACCGGCGGGGTGCTCTTCTCCGACGCGCAGATGTACAGCTCCGAGCGCCTCGTGCTGGAGACCGTGATGGGCGCGGTCGAGGCCGGGGCCGAGGCCGCCAACTACCTCGAGGTCACCGGCCCGCTCCGGCGGGGCGGCCGTCTGGAGGGAGTCGTCGCACGGGATCGCAGCGATGAAGGAACCAGCCTCGAGATCAGGGCCCGAGTGATCGTCAACGCCGCGGGCCCCGGCGCGCCGAGCCTCGCCGCCGGGCTGCTCGGGATGCCGGCCGCGGGGCCCCCGATCGGCTACACGCTCGCGTTCAACATCGGCGTCGAAGCCACCGGGCACCGGGTGGCCTTCGCGATCACCGGCCGTGCCGGGGACCCCAACGCCCTGCTGCGGCGCGGCCCCCGGCAGCTGTTCGTGGTGCCATGGCGCGGTCGCACCCTGATCGGGACGGCTCACCTGCCCTACGACGGCGACCCGGCGGCCTTCGACCCGGCCGGAGTGGATCTTGAGGGCTTCCTCGCGGAAGTGAGCGCAGCCTGGCCGGGTCCCGACTGGTCGCCCGAAGATCTGCGGCTCCTCCACGCCGGCCTTCTGCCGGGCCGCACGGAGGGCGGGGAGGCCGCGCGGGTCGTGCGCCTCGACACCCGCCACCGGTTGGTGGACCACACCGCCGACGGAACCCCATCCCTGCTCACGGTTGCCAGCATCAAGTTCACCACAGCGCGGCGCGTGGCCGAGGAGACCGTGGACCGGGTGTGCGCGAAGCTGGGCCGCGCCGCGCCGTGCGTGACGGCCGACACCCCCTTGCGGGGCGCTCCGGACGGCTCGGTCGAGGGGCTCCTGGCGGCCGCGCGCCGCAGCCACGACGGCGTGGCGCCGCCCGTGCTGGAGCATCTGATCCGCACGTACGGACGTCACTACGAGGAAGTGCTTCGCGTCGCTTCCGCAGGAGCGGGGCCCGAATGGCTGGAGCCGCTCTACCCGGGCGGGTGCGTGGTGTTCGCCCAGTTCATCCACGCCGTCCGCGCGGAGATGGCGTTGACGACCGCCGACATCGTGGAACGGCGTACGGAGTTGGGAGCCGTGGGAAGCGACTCCCCCGCGCTTCGCGCGCGGGCGGCCGAGGCTCTGGCCGGGGTGCCGCCCCGCGGACGGCCGATCACGCCCGACGCGCCCCGGCGAACCTGACGTCCCCGAGATTCAGCCACGGCCCCAAGCTCCGGGTGACGCCCTCACCCAACCGCGATTCGCACGGCTGAATGGACCGGCGCATCCGCCGGAGGTGACGGCGCCTGGACCGGCGCAACCCGTGCTCACCCGCGGGTCGAGAGAGTGGCGATCCGCCCGTAGGTCGTGAGCGTCCAGCCGTCGGCCGTCAGGGCTTCCCGAAGCGCCGGATCCACCAGTGCTTCGAGTTCCGCCACGCGGCCGGGATGCATGGCGTAGGCGCGCGCGGCGGAATTCAGGAAGCGCTCCGCAGGGTCCCCGCTGAAGAGGCAAGGATGGGCGAGCACCTCCACGAGGCGTGCGCCCGGCGGCACCGCGCGGAGACCCCGAAGAATCCGGGCGCGGTCCATCCGCCCGGTGTAGGCGATGCCCACGAACCAGTCATTCGTCCGGGCACCCAGGCGCCGGGCGCTCCTGGCGTTCGCCGGCACGAGGTGGCTCAGGATGGCCACCTTCACGAGGTTGGCGGCGTACCAACCCGCCAGGTGGCTCGGAAGGCTCCCCGCCAGGAAGAACCGCTCCCGGAGGAATCGTACAAAGGGAATCCGGTATTCCATGGCGAGGCGGCAAGCGATCTCGAACAGCGCCGGCAACGCGTGGGAGTGCTGGTGGGAGTTGAGGTGATCCACCCGGGGCAGGCGCGCCAGCGCCGTCTCGATCTGGTGCCGGTAGTCCGCTTCGATCTCCGCGAGGAGCGTCCGGTTTCGCTGCCCCAGAAGCAGGGCCGGAAAGCCCATCCGGTATCCGCCCCGGGCGTCCACCAGCGGCGACCCGCGGGGTACGCTCGGGCGGGTGGTGGACCCCTCGACGATGTTCAGGTGCACGCCGAGACCGAGCGCGGGAAAGTCCGGGACAACCTCCTGCACCGCCTCCTCGAAGGCGGCACCGTTGACCAGCACGCAGGTGCTCGTCACCACGCCTCGGGCGGCCGCGACCCGGATGCCGGCGTTGAAGGAGCGGGAGAGGCCGAGATCGTCCGTCTCGACGATCAGGGCTCGCTCCATTCACCTCTCTCCGGTTGGCCGCGCGAGACGTCGAGAATCCGTCTCGCACGGACCTCGAGTTCCGGCGTTCCTGACGCGGGCTCCGTGCCGATTCGCTCCCGCACCAGGAAGCGGGGCCGTTGCTTGACCTCGATCAGGATCCGCCCGATGTACTCCCCGATGATACCCAGGAAAATGAAGAGTATCCCGAACAGGAATGAGAGAATGCTGAGGATCGAGGCCCACCCGGGGACGGTGTAGAAGCCCAGGACGTGCGCGCCGACCGCATAGACGATCGCGAGGAACGCGATCCCGCTGGTCATCACGCCGGCCACGACGGCGACGCGAAGCGGCACCAGGGAGAAGGACGTGACCGCGGTCCAGGCGAACTTGAGCATCCGCCGCAGGGAGTACTTGGTCATGCCGCTGTAGCGCGTACGGCACTCGTAGGGAATCCTCGCACTCGGGAAGCCGACCCACTGAACCAGGCTGCGAAGGAAGAGACCCTCCTCGGGGAACCGGAGCAGCTCGTCCAGGACCTGGCGGTCGAGGAGGCGGAAGTCCGCCATTCCCGGATCCACGGTCGAGTCGCTCAGCGTCGAGAAGATGCGATAGAAGAGCCGCGAGGTCGTTCGCTTGAAGAACCCCTGGCGGGGATCGTCGGTGCGCACCGTGTGGACCACCAGGCTTCCCCGGCGCCACTCGTCAATGAGCGCCGGGATCAGGTCCGGCGGGTGCTGGTGGTCGGCGTCCATGGAAATCACCGCCCGACCGGAAGCGTGGGCGAGGCCCGCGAGGAGCGCCGCCTGGTGCCCGAAGTTGCGGCTGAGCCGGACCCCCTTCACGCGAGGGTCCAGGGCATTCAATCGCGTGAGCACCCGCCAGGTGCCATCGGCGCTGCCGTCATCGGACACGATCAGCTCCCAGGTCAGGCCGACCGCGTCGAGCACCGCCGCGAGCTCCGCGTGGAGAGTCTCGAGATTCCCCTCTTCATTCCACGCCGGCACGACGACCGAGATTTCCGGCGGAGCCCTGGTGCTCATGGCGAGGACCGGTTCACGCGGTACAGCTCGCGACGATTGCCGCCGGGCGAGCCGCCCCGGTAGAGGAGCGTGAACCCCGGGGGTGGAGTCGGACCGGAGAAGTCCGCCGCGAAGGGTCGAGTACCCAGGGACCGATGGTCGATGTAGAGCAGGTCGACGTGATTGAGCGCCAGGTACCTCACGAAGCCCGGCATGTCTGTATACGGGATCACGAAGATCGGCATTGCCCCGGATGCCTGGCCAAGGTACCCGGTTCGATCGCAAAGCACCGCCGGACGGTGAAGCTCGCGGTCCTGGATCTCGCGGATGATCCGCACCGGCTCAACCAGGGAGGCAGGCTCGTACTGCTGATTGAGCGGCACACCGATGCTGTCGCGGAGCGGAAGCACGGACACCATGACCAGCGCCCCCGTGAGCGCCACCGGCACCAGACGGCGGGCGATGCCGGCACCGCTGGGCGCCACCAGCGCCGCGAGGTATGAAATCCCCTCACCGGCCAGCAGCAGCACCAGAGGCGTGAGGACGGCGAGGTTCCGGAGGTGAATATTCGATTGGAAGAGGGGTGCTGTCAGCGCGGTTGCGAGAAATCCTCCGATCAGCACCGGGGGGAACCTGGATCCCCGTCGCAGAACCGCGACGAGTCCGAAGAGGAAGAGCGCCACGGCCCCCGGGCCGACGAGGTATCCGGAATGGCCGCGGTAAATCAGGTCTGCGTTGCGCACCGCGAGCTTGACCCACACCATGGGGGATTTTCCCGCCGCGAGCTTCGCCCGTGCCTCCGGGTGGGTCCACATGTAGGTGAGGTTTTCCTGTTGTGGGCTGTAATCCAGCCCGTTCAGCAGCCGCTCCCGGTCGCGGACGTCGAATCTCGGGTCCAGCAACGCCCAAGTCTGGCGGCCGTTGATGGAAAAGCTGCCCATCCGGTGGCTGACCCACCAGACCTGGGGTCCCGCCAGGAGGAGAAAGACGAAAATGTACGCCGCGCTCCACCGCACGAGGTTTGCCGGGGGGAGCCGGTCGCGGTGCTCCGCCAGGTATGCCGCCGCCACCTGAAGCACCGGAATGGCTGCGAGGAAGAGGAGTCCCTCGATCCGGTTGAGAAACGCGAGTCCGAAGATCAGCCCCAGTGCCGCCCCCCACGCCACCCGCGGGCGGTCCACCTGCCGCAAGAAGAGCCAGAGGCCGAGATATACGGTGCCGACGTAGGACGGCTCCGAGAGCACGCTCACGGAGAGAGGGACGAGGCTGGGGCTGATCGCCAGGAGGAGTACCCCCAGGGCGACGCCCATCGGGCTCGCGATGCGGCGTCCGATTCCGATGACCGCCACGAGCAGCAGCAGGCTGAAGGCGAGCGACACCAGCCGCGCGGCGAGCGCCAGGTCGATTCTCGTGAGTCCCACGAGGACGATGCTCGCGGGATAGAACGGCGTGAAGTCGGGCGTCGGGATGCTGTACGCAGGGCCGGCGCGGAGGACGGCGGCGTTGATGAGGTATCCGGTGCTGTCGTCGTCCTCCAGCTCCGGCGCCAGCACCAGGGCGAGCACTCGAAGGCCGACATAGATCGCGATGCCGGACCAGAGCGCGATAACCGCGGCGCGGCCCCCGCCGTCCGATGGCTCCGCCGCGGTCTCCAGCGGCGTCGTCAACGGAGAAAGCGGTTGAGCGCGCGGAGCCTGTGGCAGGGCAGCCTCTCTTCTCGAGACCGTTTCGGGGGGAGAATCCGAATGCTCCGGAACCTTGCAATCAAATGTATTCGATCCGAGGCCGGGCGGAAGGTGGCGCGCGCGCTACTGCTTGCGGCAGAAGGCCATCAAGTGCCAGCCCAGGGGCCGGACCCACGCGCGCGGCAAGGCCCGGAAGGCCGGGACGAAGAGCGCGTTGTACACCATCCCTTTGGCGCCTGTGTGCAGCCGGCTTCGCACCGGAAATCGCTCGGGCACCACGCGCCGCCGTGGGAACACCCCGAGGAGCTCGTTCAGCTCGCCCTTCGTGTAGAGCCGGAGTGCCGGGGCATCTCCGTGCTCGAGGCCGACCCCGAACCAGCGGGACATCCAGGCCAGCCAGGATCGGCGGTTGTACACCATGAAGACCGCCTCGCCCTGCGGAGTGAGAACTCGATGCGCTTCCCGGACGATCCCTTGGGGATCGGCGGCGTACTGGAGCACGCCGTGACAATAGACCAGGTCGAAACTCCCGTCGGGCCAGGGCAGGGCCGTGCCATCCGCGACCCGCAGATCTCCCGCCAGGCCCAGGTGCGCGAGGTTTCTGCACGCGAGGTCAACCGCTGTTTCCGAGAGATCCACCCCACTCACCCGGGCGCCCCCCCGCGCGAAGCGCGCGAGATCGGTTCCTACCCCGCAGCCGACTTCGAGCACGCGCCGGCCGGCAAATCCGCCGAAATCGACCAGCCGGGGCAGATAGTCCAGCTTCTCGAAGCGATAGGCATCGAGCTCGCGGAAGAACTCCGCCGAGCCGGGAGGCGCCGTGGTCATCTCGAGGTCGTGAATGCGCTCGTTCCAGTAGGCCCGCACCCGCTCGTCGAGGGCCACCGCCGGCGGCTCCCGTGGGGGCCCCGCGGGGCCCGCGCTCACCGGGTCACCTCCTGGCGCGCCACCGTTCGCTCCGCCGCCCGCCGCTCGAGGCCGCCGAGCGACAGCTCGAGACTCATCAGGCACCACAGGCGGTGGGCGTGGTTCTCCCGGCCCCGCAGGTGCTCGTCCACCAGGCGCGCGACCTCGGCGGGCCCGAACCACCCGCGGTCCCGCACCCGCTCGGCCCGAAGCAGCTCGTGGACCATCGGCTGCAACGGCCCCCGCAGCCAATTCTTCATCGGGATGCTGAATCCCTCCTTGCCGCGACCCAGGATCTCCGGCGGAAGGAGGTCGCGGAACGCCCGTTTCAGAATCCACTTGGTGACCCCGCCCCGCAGCTTCCATTCCGGGGGGATCGCCATCGCGTACTCGACGACTTCGTGGTCGAGGAACGGCACCCTGGCCTCGAGGGAGACGGCCATGGACATGCGGTCGAGCTTGACCAGGATGTCGTCCGCCAGATACCCCGTCACATCGGCGTACAGCTGCCCTTGCAGGCCCGGGTAGCCGGCGGCACGCGCCTCGGCCAGGCGCTCCCGGTAGTAGCCGAAGCAGTCGCGGCCCGCCAGCGCCTCCGCCGCCTCTCCGCCGTACAGAGCGCGTCGCTCGGCCAGGTCCCAGAAGACCCACCAGCGGGCGTGCTCGAGGTCGGCCGGACGCCGCAGTCCCTCCACGAACCGCTTGGCCTTGTTGACCGGTCCCTTCTTCCGGGAGGAGGGCGGCAGGCCGTCCAGGAGGCGGTCCACCAGCCGCCACGGCGCCGAGCCGGAGAGCCACCTGATGCGGTCGGCCCAGCGATGGGCTCGGTAGTGATCGTAGCCGCCGAACAGCTCGTCGCCGCCGTCGCCGGAGAGCGCCACGGTCACCTCGCGCCGGGCCAGCTCCGAGATCATGAACGTAGGAAACGCGGACACGTCCCCGAACGGCTCGTCGAAGTACCCGGCCAGCCGCTCCGCCAGCTCCAGGATCTCCGGTCGGACCAGCTCCGCCCGGTGGGTGGTGCCGAACCGCTCGGCGACGAGGGCAGCATAGGGCAATTCGTTGTAGGAGCGATCCTCGAAGCCGAGCGAGAAGGAGCGCACCTGACCCGGCGTCTCGCCGCTCATCAGGCCCACGATGACGCTCGAGTCAACGCCGCCCGAGAGGAACGCTCCCAGCGGCACGTCCGCCATCAGCCGGCGGCGGACGGACCTCTGGAGCCGCTCGCGAAGACCCCGCGCCGCCTCGTCAATCGTCGCGGGCCGGCCGCCCGCCTGCAGCCGCCAGAACCGTCCGGTCTCAGCCGGACCCGGCCGGTCTTCCCGCCAGAGCATCCAGGTGCCGGGCAGAACCTTGGTCACCTCGCGGACAATGGACCGCGGTGCCGGAACAAACTCGTAGGTGAGAAAGTCGTCAACGGCCTCGAGGTCCCACGCCATCGGAACCGCCGGATGGGTCACGACCGCCTTGAGCTCCGAGCCGAAGACCATCCCTTCGGGGCCCTCATACAGGTAGAGGGGCTTGATGCCGAGACGGTCCCGGGCCAGGAAGAGTCGGCGCGCCCGGCTGTCCCACGCGGCGATGGCGAACATGCCGTTAAACCGCTCCACGCACGCCGGTCCCCATTCCTCGAAGGCGTGCACGACGGCTTCGGTGTCGCTCCTGGTGCGAAACCGGTGGCCCCGGGCTTCCAGCTCGCGGCGGAGATCGCCGTGATTGTAGATCTCGCCGTTGTAAACCACCTGGACCGTCCCGTCCTCGTTGGCCATCGGCTGGTGGCCACCGGCGGGATCCACCACGCGCAGGCGCGTCATGCCGAGGGCGAGCGCGCCATCCAACCAGTATCCTTCCTCGTCGGGGCCACGGTGCCGCAGCGACCGGGCCATCGCCTCGATGACGGCCCGCGACGCCGGCCGGCCCGAGCGAACGTTCCAGTACCCCGCGATGCCGCACATCGTCAGGCCGCTCCGCGCCGGGCCGCCCCGGCGCGGGTCACCGCCTCGAGCAGCCCACCCAGGGTCTCGAGGTAGGACTGCTCGCTGTATCGCTCCCGCGCCAGCCGCGCCGCACCTTCGGCCAGGCGCGCGGCGCGGCCCCGATCGGTGAGGACGCGGACGAGGCCCTCCGCGAGACCCTGGGCCGTGGGAGGCACCAGCTCGGCCGAATCGTCGTCGAGCACCTGGGTGTGGGAGCGGATCCTGGTCGCGACGATCGGCCGGCCGGCGCGGAGGTACTGATAGAGCTTGAGCGGCGTGTTGGTGCCCCGGGATCGCGGGGTGACGAGCGCCTCGGCGAGGCGCTGATACCCGAACACCTCGCTCGGGAGCACCGCCGGCACGAAGACGAAGGCCTTGTCTGCGCCCCGCGACCGCGCGTACGCCTCGAGGCCGGCGATCTGCTCCGGGGTGCCGCCCACCACTACGAATCGCGCGGCCGGAACGGCCCCAACCACTGCCGGCGCCGCGGCGACCAGCAGCTCGAGACCCTGATACGCCTCCAACGTGCCGGTGTAGACGATCGCCGGACCGTCGCCGGCGCCGAGCCGCCGCCGCACCTCGCGCACGTCGGCCTCGGTCAGCGCGGGAGGATCGAAGTCCAGCGTATTCTCGATAAGGGCCAGCGGACCGCGGTATCCCGACGCCTGCACCTGATCGCGAAGCTCCGCGCAGATGGCGATCACCCCGTCGGCTCCATCGAGAGTGAAGCGCTCGAGCCGCCGGAACGCGGCGACCACCGGACTCCGGTTGAACCGGCCGAAGTTCTCGAACTGCTGCGGGAGGCTGGAATGCATGTCGTACAGGTGGGTGATGCCCAGCCGGCGAGCGAGCCAGGCGCCGAGGAAACCCGCCTCCTCGTGGGTATGCAACAGGTCGTAGCCGCCATTCCTGGCCAGCCGCCAGGCGCGGACGAAGAGCGGTCCGTCGAGCGCGAGCTTGGCGAGCGAGGGCCCGACGGGGACGTCACGCACCCCGGGCATCCGGCGGGAACGGATGATCCGCATCCCTCCCAGCGCCGGAGATTCGCCGAACGGATACGTCACGAGGTCCACCTGGTGGCCGAGTCGCAGCAACGCCCGAATGCGGTGCAGGACGCTGAACGGGGTTCCGCGCGGGCGGAAGAAGGGCTGAGGGGCCACCATGAGGATCCGCATACCCTATTCGGACCGGCGCGTTCGAGTACCCGATCCTTTCGGCGCGAGCCGGCCGAGGAACACCGCCGGCAGGGAGTTGACGTAGGCGGGCCGAACCATGAAGTGACGGAGGCGATTTGTGGCGTCGGCCGGGGCCCCCCGCTGCTTCGACCGCGACACCCTCCAGGAGCAAACTAATCCAACTCATCGGATTTGAACTGGCTGGCAAGGGAAACTCGGCACCTACCACGGACTGGGCCATTCAACGCGGGCCTGTTGCGCGGACGCATCAGCGGGATCCGTTTGCCGGGCCCTCGAGCTGCCCCTTGTGGTCGCCCTGCTCGTTGAACGCGCCAATCCCTCGCCGCGTCTCGTCGAGCCGTCGTGACGTCGCGGCAGTTCAGGCACCCCTGCTTCCGCTCCCGCAGTTCGTCGGCTGCTACCGAAGTCAAGCGGGGACTGTTCGAGCTCAGCGTAGGCTGGCGTCTGCCGAAGGACGAATCATTCATCACCCGCGAGCGGAGCGGCTCGTCCGGGCCCGCGAAGGCGAGATGGCGGCATGGGTGGGTGTACTTTGCTCGACCGGAGCGGGATCCACAGGAATGTTGAGGGGCAGATCGACACGGATCAGGCGCATCTCACTCCCCGGGGGAACGCGATAGTAGCCCGGCTTGTCGCCGAGAACATCCTCCCCCTCATCGGCCAGCAGATCAGTGCGACCGGACCGAACCACCAGCTCCCGTCTGTTGCGTCGACGCAACACCTCGGAGGTCAGGTTGTGCCCACGGAGAGTCGGCCGCGCGTTCAGGAGGGGGCGCCGAATTTGCAGTGCTTCAGCAGTTCTGCCAGCGACTGGGACTGCCGCTTGACCAAGCCCGTGCACATCCTCGGTATCTCGGCCTATTACCACGACAGTGCCGCAGCCCTCCTGCGGGACGGCGACATCGTCGCCGCCGCCTCCGAGGAACGGTTCACCCGGATCAAGGGGGACCCGGCATTCCCGGCCCGCGCCGTCGCGTACTGCTTGAGGGAGGCCGGCATCGGCCTGGCCGATGTCGGAGTCGTGGGTTTCTACGACAAGCCGATCCTCAAGTTCGAGCGGATCCTGGAGACCTATCTCGGGGTTGCACCGCGTGGTTTCCGACAGTTCCTGATGGCCGGACCGCTGTGGATCAAGGAGAAGCTCTGGACCGATAAGGGCCTGCGCGAATCGCTCGGCGACTACCAGGGTGAGCTGCTCTACTCCGAGCATCATGAATCGCACGCGGCGAGCGCGTTCTTCCCTTCCCCCTTCCGGGAGGCTGCCATCCTCACGATGGACGGCGTCGGCGAGTGGGCCACTGCTTCCTTCGGCGTCGGGCGGGACGCCGACATCCAGCTCCTCAAGGAGATGCGCTGGCCCGACTCGCTCGGGCTGCTGTACTCGGCCTTCACCTACTACACCGGGTTCAAGGTCAATTCCGGAGAATACAAGGTCATGGGCCTCGCCCCCTACGGCGAGCCCAGGTATTCCCAGCTGATCTATGACCGCCTGATGGATCTCCGGGAGGACGGCTCCTTCCGGCTCAATCAGGAATACTTCGGCTATCTCCACGGCCTGACGATGACGAACGAGCGGTTTCACCGCCTGTTTGGGGGGCCGCCCCGAGCCCCCGAGTCGAAGCTGACCCAGAAGGAGATGGACCTGGCCCGTTCGATCCAGGAAGTGTGCGAAGAAGTCATGCTGCGCATGGCCCGGACCGCGCACCGGGAGACCGGCCTGAAGCAGCTTTGCCTCGCCGGAGGCGTCGCCCTCAACTGCGTCGGCAACGGCAGGCTGCTGCGGGAGGGTCCCTTTGAGCGGATCTGGATTCAGCCCGCGGCGGGCGACGCGGGCGGCGCGCTGGGCGTCGCACAATTGATCTGGCACCGGCGGTTCGGGAAACCCCGCGTCGTGGACGAGCGAACGGACACGATGCGCGGCGCCTGCCTGGGGCCGAGCTTCACCGACCTGGAGATCGAATCGTTCCTGCGCCAGACGGGCGCCGTGTATCGCCGGCTGGACCGCCCCTGCCTGCTGCAGACGACGGCCGAGCTCATCGCGCAGGACAAGGTCGTCGGGTGGTTCAACGGCCGGATGGAATTCGGGCCTCGCGCCCTGGGCGCTCGCTCCATCCTGGGCGATCCCCGAAGCCCCCGGATGCAGGCCCAGATGAACCTCAAGATCAAGTTCCGGGAGGGCTTCCGCCCCTTCGCGCCCAGCGTGCTTCGGGAGCGAGTGGCCGAGTATTTCGAGCTGACCTGCGATTCCCCGTACATGCTGCTGGTGGCGCCGGTCAAGAAGGAGCGCCAGATCCCCATGGCGGCAGACCACCAGGGCCTGTGGGGGATCGAGCAGCTCAACCAGGTGCGCTCCGACATCCCGGCGGTGACCCACATCGATTACTCGGCGCGGGTTCAGACGGTCGAACGGGAGGTCAGCCCGGACTACTACGACCTGATCCGGGAATTCGACCGGCAGACCGGTTGCGGGGTCCTGGTGAATACTTCGTTCAACGTGCGGGGGGAGCCGATCGTGTGTGCCCCTCGCGACGCGTATGCCTGTTTCATGCGCACCCACCTTGACGCGCTGGTGCTGGGGCCCTATCTGCTGCACAAGGCCGAACAGCCGGCGTGGTCGGAGACCAGCGAATGGCAGAAGGAATTCCAGCTCGATTGACGCCCCGCGAGGGACAGCGGTTCGCGTTTCCGGTCGGCGGGGTGCTGGTACTGCTCGCCGGCGTGTCGCTGTGGCGGGGGCACTACTGGCCGCCGCGGGTTCTGGCCGGACTGGGCGGCCTGCTGCTCCTCGCCGGGGTTGTGGTTCCGGGGCGGCTGGGGCCGGTCTATCGGGGCTGGATGGGCTTCGCTCATGCCCTGTCGAAAGTCACCACGCCGATCTTTCTCGGGGTGGTGTATTTTCTGGTAATGATGCCGATCGGATTCGCGCGCCGGCTGTTCGGCGGGAATCCGATGCGGCATGTCGCGAAGGATGGCAGTTACTGGATGACGCCGCCTTCGGGTGGCCGCAGCGATCTCACCACTCAATTCTGAGGGAGCGGGACCATGGCGGGTGCGAGCGTGGTGGGACAGCTCTGGGCGTTTCTGCGGGTCCGGAAGAAGTGGTGGCTGCTGCCGATCCTGGTCGTGCTGCTCATGGTGAGCGCGCTGCTGGTGCTGGCGAAGGGATCGGTGCTGGCGCCGTTCATTTACACGATCTTCTAAACGGCACGTTCGCTCGGCGGAGCGGCCACTCAGGGCGGAGCGGAGGGTCCGGACTCGGCAGCGGCGTGACTCTGCCGGGCCAACTCCATCCCGCACCCATCGCGCGGAACGATGCCGGCACGGTGCGAAGCCGAGGACGGTGCCTTCTTCCTATTCCGGCACGGTACAGCGCCAACACCGGGCCCGCCCGGTTCCTCGTCTGGATCGAGGCACCCCGGTTGCCGAGTGGAGCGGAATGACCGACGCGCCGGCGGTAACGATCGTCGTCCCCGTCCTGAACGAGGAGCCGAATGTCGCCCCCTTGGTCGAGGGCGTCCGGGAAGCCTTGCGCGAGGGGCCGACGTGGGAGCTGCTCTTCGTCGACGACGGGAGCAGCGACGGGACTGCCGCGGCGGTTCTCGCCTTCGCCGGCGCCGACGACCGGATCCGCCTGATCGCGCTGGCCCGGAACTATGGGCAAACGGCCGCGCTCCAGGCCGGCTTCGATCACGCCCGCGGACATACCGTGATCAGCATGGATGGCGACCTGCAGAACGATCCGGCCGACATCCCTGCGCTGGTGGCCAAGCTCGAGGAAGGGTACGATCTGGTCGCGGGGTATCGCCGGGGCCGTCAGGACGCGTGGCTCAGCCGCAAGCTGCCGTCGTGGGTGGCGAATCGGGTCCTGCGGTGGATCACGGGGGTCCCCATCCGGGATACCGGGTGCTCGCTCAAGGCATACCGGCGGGAGCTTATCGACCGACTCGCCCTGTATTCCGACCTTCATCGCTTCATCCCGACGGTGGCAGCCGCCACGGCCGGCGCCCGGATCGTGGAGCTGGAGGTCCGCCACCATCCTCGTCAGCACGGTCGCAGCAAGTATGGGTTGTCGCGGGTGGGAAAGGTGCTGGCCGATCTCCTGACCCTCAGGATGATTCACTCCTTCCGCGAGCGGCCTTTGCTGCTCTTTGCCTCGGGTGCGCTCGTGGCTGCCGTCCTCGGCCTGCTCTTCGCCGGCGCGGCCGCGGTCTCCATGGCCGGCTTTCAACCCGCGAAAGCCAACGCGCTCGTCCTGCCGGCCACCGCCTGCGTCTGGTTCGCCCTAAGCTGGTATCTCCTCATGCTCGGCTTGATCGCGGAAACCGCGCTGTGGGAAGCGCGCGCCGAACACCCGGAGCCCGGACCGCTTGCGCACCGAGCTTGACGTGACCGGAACCCAGCGGGGCGCCTCGGTCCAGCTCCTGTTCGAGACCCCTTCGGACACCGCGCCAGACCTCTCCGTCTTGTTCCTCGCGAGTGAGCGTCCCGAGCCCCTGGCCGGGCTGTGCCGGGAGTACGTCCAGGTCCTCAAATCGCTGGGGCGCTCGATCGAGTGTGTGTTTGCGGTGGAGCCATGGCTCCAGGACCGGACCGACGACATCCGGCAGACCGACGACCCGGATGTCCCCGTCCGCGTGCTGGTCGCGGCGCAACGGATGGGAGAGACCGGGCTGGTCCGCATGGCCCTGCCCTACTGCCGGGCCCCGGCCCTGCTCATTCTTTCGGCCTATCGCCGGGTCAAGGCCAGCGCGCTCCCCGATCTGGTCCGGGCGCTCGACGACGCGGACCTCGTGGACGCGCGGCGATGGCCCCGCATCGACTCCTGGGTGAATCGCCTCCAGGGGCGACTTTTTCACGGGGTCGTCGCCCGCGTTACGGGCGGCCGATTCCAAGACATCGGGTGCGGGGTCCGGGCCGTGCGGCGCGAAGTGCTGGAGGGGGTGCCGCTCTACGGGGATTTCTACCGATTTCTTCCCGCGCTCGCGATGCGGGAGGGATATCGGGTCAGCGAGAAGGACTGTGCCCAGCATCCGCGCGACGCCCGGACCCGCGTCTACGGGCCGGGCGTCTATCTCCGGCGGGCGCTCGACCTGCTGGGGCTCTACTTTCTGATCCGATTCACCCAGAGGCCGCTTCGCTTTTTCGGCCTCGTCGGCAGCGTTGCGTCGCTCGCCGGTGCGGGGATCCTCGCCGTGGTCCTCGCCCAACGACTTGGCGGCCAGGGGATTGCCGACCGGCCTCTTCTCCTCCTTGGAGTGCTGCTCCTGGTGCTCGGCGTGCAGGCCATCGCCCTCGGACTGGTCGGGGAGATCATCGTTCATCTCCACGCGGCCCGGCAGCGGCAGTACCGCCTCGCGCCCTCCAAGCACGCGCCGCCTTGAACCGGGTCGCCCGACAGGGGCGCGACCCCGCCGGCGTCTCCGAGGAGTAGCGCTCGGATGCCGGCTCAGGTAACGGGGCGGGACGCCTTTCCGCGGGTCCTCTCGTACCAGTCCACGAACCCACGGATGCCGTCTTCGATGGTCGTCCTGGGATCGTAGCCCAGCAGGCGCCGCGCCTTGGAAGTGTCGGCAAACGTGCGCCGCAGGTCCCCTGGTTGAGACGGGAGGCGCTCGACCATGGGGACCACGCCCAAGGCCTCGGCGATGAGCGCGATCAGGCGATCCAGGCGGACGGTATGCGACTCGCCCAGATTGAAGAGCTCGAACGCCGGCGATTCCTGCTCCAGCCACCGCAGGGCGCCCAGCACGCCCTTCAGGATATCGTCGATGTGGGTGTAATCCCGCTCCGACGACCCGTCGCCGAACTGCTGAATCGGCTGCCCGGCCGCCAGCAGCCGGGTGAAGCGATGAATCGCCAGATCGGGACGCTGCCGCGGTCCGTACACCGTGAACAATCGCAGCCCGGCGATGCGAAACCCGTGGAGCGCCGCATAAACGTTGCAGAGAAGCTCACCGGCACGCTTGGTCGCGGCGTAAGGCGAGATCGGGTCGCCGGCGGGGGCGTCCTCCCGGAACGGCGCCGGCGTGACATCGCCGTAGACGGACGACGAGGATCCGAACACGACACGGCGGAGCCCGGCGCGGCGGCACGCCTCCAGCAGGGTCACGGTGCCCGACACGTTGATCGACATGTACAGCTCTGGATCCTCGATGCTGGGACGCACGCCGGCCCGCGCGGCGAGATGCACCACGCTGTCGGCTTCCCGCACCAACCCTCCCACCAACGCAGCATCGCGGATGTCGCCCTCGACGAACCCGAAGCGGGGCCACCCCCGGAGCTCACTCAGGGCCGGTTCCTTCAGGGCGCGGTCGTAGAACGGGTCGAAGTTGTCGAGCCCCACGACGCGCGATCCCTGCTCCAGCAGCGCCCGGCAGCAATGGGCGCCGATGAACCCCGCAGCTCCGGTGACCAGCACACGCCCCATCACGCGGAGAGCTTCTCCTGGGAATAGGGTTTCCTTCAGCCTCGAACGTACCGGGGCGGTTCCGGAAGCGTCAACCCGGATCCCCGGGGGAGCCGGTGTGTGATAGAGGGGGAGCGGGCTCGGGAGGGCTTCGTGGGGGGGTGGACGCCAAGGGGCGGAGGCACCAGAATTGCTAGCACCAGTTGTACATCAATGTCACTTGGACCGCGACTGCGGTGGGATTACATTTCGCTAACGAGATTTCGTCCGAGCCCGACGGTCAGGGAGATCTTCGGTGGCCCTTGGACGCCTGGTCTCACCCCTCGCCTGTCCATCCCAAAGACCTCGTGAGGGACGCACGGATGGGAGCACCGGGGATCGTACCGCCCCACGGGGCGCCCCGTGTCGGTCAGCATGAGGTACGTGCCCGGGACCGGTCGACCGGGTTGGGCGCGACGGGTGGTGTCGCGGCGAGCAGGGATCGGTTCTCCGCCTGAGGAACTTCCAGGACCCTTGGCCGGTCGAGAGGCGGATCGCTGCGTCATGAAGGACACTCACCGGGCACCCACGACCCTCCTCGTCTCGGACCCGGCGCGCCTGACCGTCCTGGATGCCCGGCGGCCGCCACGGGACTACCAGGAGGCGTACGACGCGCTGCCGTCCGGCGGCTATGTGGCGGCAGCCCTGCGGCTCGACGCGCCCTCCCATCGCGCCCGAATTCCCCATCTCCTCTTCCTCCGCTTCCGCCTCGCCGGTCTTCGGCGAACCCTCGCGAGGATCGGCGCTGTCCACGTTCGACGCTTCGCCCTCTATCCGAACCTGGCCGAGCCGAGCCTGGCCTACGAGCTCGGCTCCCCGGCCGAGCGGTATGCCGAGCGGGGGCTCTTACCGCGCTCGCGGTCGTGGCTCTTCGCGATCGGGCGGATAGGCCTCCACCGCTGGGCCGGGTGTCATCCGTCCGTGGCGGCCGTCTTGATCGTCGGACAAAAACCGTGATTCTCGAGCTTCCGGCACTGCTCTCCCGGCTGCTCTCCCCCGGAGTGAGCGTGGGGCGCCTCAGCTTCGTCGCCCTGCACCATGCGAAGCTGGTCTTCCTCGCGTTCCGCGACAGGTCGCCGGATCCCGAGTTCGTCGTCACGGTGAGCAGTGAGGAGGAGATCAAGCGGCTGCACGACGTCCTCACCAGACTCTATCGGACGATTCCGAGGTTGACGGCCGAATCGCTCGCCATCGGCCGGTTACCCGACGGCCGTTTCATTCAGATCCAGTCGGCGGTCCCCGGAATGCCGTGGGTCTCGCTGGCCGGCCCGCTGCGCCACGACGTTCGGCGACGGCTGTACGCGCGGGCGCTCGACGTGCTGCGCGCGCTGCACGCGGCGATTGACGCCGTCCCTCCCTGGCACTCACGGATCTCGCCTTCGGGTGAGCTCCGGCGGCAGCTCGACCTCTGCAGGAAGCACGGCATCATCCTTTCCCGGGCAGCGCTGCAGCTTGCGGAGTCGAGTGTCGAGCACCTCGCCAAGCTGGGCGAGCTCGCCTGTCACTGGCAGCACGGCGATTATTGCACCAGTAACCTCATGGTCGCCGGGACCGATGTACGCATCTTCGACTTCGACGAGTTCGGGTTGACCGCCATGCCCCTGCACGATCAGTTCGGTCTGGCGTTCTCTGTTCACGAGCTGGCATCCGCCGGCGGCGAGGCGAAATCAGTGGCGGAGGATGTGCAGACTTGCGTCGCGGCTGCGGTCGGCGCACGACCCGTCCTCGCCGGCTACCTTCGCGGGCTCCTGATGCATCACCTGCTCTGGCACCTGAACCTGCGCCACGACCAGCCTGCCGGAGTCGGGCGCATGAGAGCGATCATGAGGTACCTGGAAGGGTTCGCCGCCGCTCCCGGGAGCTACTTGGTGCCGACCGCCCGTTGAGTAACCCAGCAGCCATGTCGGCCCCCACGGTGTCGGTCATCCTGCCGGTCTTCAATCGGGAGCGGTACCTGGCCGACTCGATCGAATCGGTCCTGAACCAAACCTTCACCGACTGGGAATTGGTCGTGGTGGACGACGGATCGTCCGATTCGACACCCGGCATCATCGAGCGCTATCGCCTGAGCTTCCCCGGGAAGATCAAGCCGATCTCTCAGCCGAACTTGGGTGTCGCCGCCGCGCGAAACCGGGGGATCACGGCCTCGACCGGGGAGTTGATCGCGTTCATCGACAGCGACGACCTCTGGCATGCGGGGAAACTGGAGCGACAGGTCGAGGCCCTGCGCGCAGCGGCTGACGTCGCGTTCCTGTATACCGGCTACGAGATGATCGACTCCGCCGGTCGCTCACTGGGGACGGTCCGGCCCGACCCCCGCTTTCAGGGCGACATCTACGAGAAGCTCTGGACCGAAGACAACAGGATCCTGGGGCCGACGATCATGGTCACGCGGGAGAAGCTCTACCGGGTTGGACTCTTCGACGAACGGCTTCCCGCCGGCGAAAACCTCGACCTGCGGATCAAGCTGGCCAGGGTCGGGCCCGTCGCCTTCGTCAGCGATCCTCTCTACAGCTATCGCCTGCACCCGGAATCGTTGAGCGCCGACTGGCGAGGGGGGCTGGAACAGACGCGGCGGCTGATCGACCACCATCTCGCCAACCCGAAGACCCCGAGGGAAATCGCGCTCAGGCGAACGGCGCTGTCACGGTACTACCAGGGACGGGCGGACGGCCACTTCGCGAGGTCGGAGTTCGCCCAGGCCCTGGCCTGGTATCGCAGATCCTGGGGCGGGAGCCGCATCAAGGGGGAGGTCCTGCTCAAGAGCTTGCGGTGTCTCCTCGGCCGCCCCGGCAACTCGCTCCTCAGAGCACTCCGGCGTCGAGGCGAGGAAACCAGGGGAATCGGAGAGGCTCATTGACGGCGCAGCTTCCACGCCTCCAGCATGCTTCCGAGCGCTTCCCAGCTGGAGAGCCGGTGGAAGGCGCGAGCCCGCGGATTCAGCGACGTCAACCACTGGAGCAGGTGCTGCGGGAGGGCCCGGAAGAGGTAGCGCGGGATACCAAGCCAACGGGCCGTGCCGGGCGGGAGGGGGAAGGCCCGCACCTGCATACGCCCGACCCCGTAGTAGAAGTGCTCGAAGTACCGCAGCTGCATCCGTTCGGGCTCGACCGGATGGTAGACAATTGCGCTCGGGACGTAGACGACCCGCTCGCCCCCGGCCAGCACCCGCAGCCCGAACTCGGAGTCCTCGCCCCGCATCACCCCCAGGGGTCCAGGACCGATGTCGGTACGGAACAGGCCGTAGCGCTCGAACATCTCGCGCCGGTAGGCCATGTTGGCGCCGTATGGCGGTAGCGACACCGGCCCCGCGGCATCGAACTGGTAGCGCACGACCGCCGCCCTCAGCCGATACGGTCCGGTCTCGCTGTACCAGCGCGGGGGGGGGCCGGGCCAGACCGGGACGATTTGTCCGCCTACGCCGGCGTAGTCGGAGGCGTCGAAGGCGGCAAGCAAAGCGCGAAGCCAGCCGGGATCGAACGTCACGTCATCGTCCGTGAAAATCAGCACTTGTCCAAGCGCCTGGGCGACTCCCGCGTTCAGCGCGAAGGACTTTCCCGGGTGTGCCTCGAACAGATAGCGGCAAGGCAAACGAGACTCGGCCGCCACCCGCTCGACGATCGCCCGTGTGTCGTCGGTGGAGTTGTTGTCCACCACGATCAGCTCCCAGTCCAACCCGGCGGGCAGATCGAGATCGGACAGACTCCCGAGCGCCCGACTGAGCCTGGACGCCCGGTTGTGGGTGCACAGGACGACGGAAGCGTTCACCTTCGAGACCTCACGCACGTATCATGGTCCTCTCTCCGGGCGCGGCGACCGTATTCCGGTCGGCCAGGTGGAGACGCAACAATTATAGGCCGCTGGAGTCCGGCGGGAGAGGGGTCCATTGCATGGGGTTCGTGATGTGAGTCATCAGACGAAACGGTTTGCCCACCCGGACCTCGTCCGCCAGCCCGGGATCGGTCGCTTGGGTCCCCCGGCCCGGGAGCAGTAGCTCTGGCACCGGCGGCAGCGAGTGGGTACACTCCCGGCCTCGGTACTGCCTATTGCTCAGGCGGCAATCAAAGCCCACTTTCCTGGTGTCGGCCAAGGGCGCCCCGTGATCCCGAGAACCCGGATCCTCATGGAATCGAGCGCGGTGGCCCTTTGAACTTCGCCCCGACGATCCGCCCACACCTCTCCTGCTCCGATCGACCGTCCCTGCGGCCACCGCTCCACGACCCGGCCGCCAGCCGGTCCTAGGATGGCGGCTTCCGACGAGGTCCGCCCCGGGGCTTCCCCCGCGCGCCACGCTGGAATGGCCCGGAGTGTCCTGTCGAACTGGGTTCTTTTCGGATTCAATGCGGTCGTCGGTTTTCTGCTCTCTCCCTTCGTGGTGCACCACCTCGGCAACACTCAGTATGGCCTCTGGACCCTCCTGGGCTCGATCGTCGGCTATCTGGGTCTGCTGGATTTCGGCGTACGCGGTGCTGTGACGTGGCATGTCGCTCGCTTCGTCGGCGCAGGCGATTACCGGGCCGTGGAGCGGCATGTGGCGGTCGCGATGCGCTTGTATTTCATCATCGGCGGCGCCGTGCTACTGGGCTCGATCCTGCTCGCAGCCAGCGTCCACCGGCTGACGAGTATCCCCCCCGAGCTGCTGGGCCCGGCTCGGGCGGCCCTCGTCCTCACCGGGGCCGCGCTCGCCGTGTCGCTCATTGCTGGTGTCTTCGGCGGACTGGTGATCGGGTTCGAGCGCTTCGATCTCGCGAATGGGGCGGACCTGGCAATCGGCCTGCTTCGGGTGGCGGGAGTCGTCGCCACGCTGTCCGCGGGGTACGGAATCGTTGCGCTCGCTCTGGTGCAACTCGGCGTTGCCATCCTGCGCGGCGGGGTACAGTTCGCCCTCGCCAGGTTCGTGGCCAGGGAGGTCAGCATCGGGCTCGGATACTGGAATGCAACCGCGGCCAGCGGCTTTTTGAAGTTTGGAGTCATCTCGACCGCTCTCCAGGTCGGGACCCTGCTTGCGTTCTACACCGACTCGATAGTGATCAGCGCCTTTCTTCCAGTAGCGCTCGTTGCCTACTTTGCCATCGGCTCCAGTCTCACCCAGTACATGCGCGAAATCGTGAGCGGACTGTCGTTCGTCATGACGCCCCGAGTCAGCGCGCTGGCCGGCGGCGGGGCAACCGGGGAGGTGGGAGAACTTTTCCTGGTCGTGGGTCGCCTGGCTGTGCTGGTGGTTCTGCCCATGGCCATCACGCTCTTTGTCCGCGGGGGTACCTTCATCGGTCTCTGGATGGGAACATCGTACATTGCGTTATCCGGCCAGGTCCTCAGAATCCTGGTGCTCGCGGTCCCGTTTTCAGCCGCTCGACAGGTGGCGACGGCAACCGTGATGGGGTTGGCCCGGCACCAGGGTCTGGTACCGGCGGTGGTGGCGGAGGGTCTTGCCAACGTCGCCATCAGCGTTGCGCTGGTCGGCCCGTGGGCGTTGGCCGGTGTGGCCTGGGGGACCACCATCCCGAACCTCGCCGTGTCGGCGTTGTTTCTTCCGTGGTATCTGAAGCGCCACCTCGGCGTGCCACCCTCCCGCATGGCCACGGAATTATTGGTTCGGCCCTTCGTGGCCATGCTACCGTTCGCGCTGGCGACCGTCTATGTCGAGCACGCCTGGCGGCCTCAGAGCCTGGCGGTCTTTTTCCTTCAAGTCGGGCTGACTCTCGCCGCGGCGCTGGGGGGAGTGGTGGCTGTGGGGCTGACTCCGCTCGAGCGACGCCGGCTCAGCGCCTTCCTCTCGAACCGATTGGGACTCCGGGCGAATCCGCATGGTTGAGTCAGGACGGCGTGCGCCCTTTCCCTCCCGCTCGCGGCCACGGAGGCATGGTATATTGCGCCGAATGACGACAATCGCCGCCGGGCGCGCGGGCGCCTGGACGGCCTCCGGGGAGAGCGCGTGCAGAAGGGCATTCCAGCATAGGAGCCGACGAGAACGGATGCCGTTGCCGCTTTCCGGTGTTTCGCCCGCAAGGCCCGAGCCTCACCCGGTCGGTGGCTCGGCCGCGGCCGCGCGCCGGGTCCTGCTGGTCAGTTATCACTTCCCCCCAAGTGAGGCCGCCGGAGCGCTGCGTTGGCAGCGCCTTACCCCGATCGCGTCACAATTCGGATGGGAAGTGGACGCGATCACGCTCGCTCCGGATCTCGCCGACAGCGTCGGGTGGGAAAGAGTGGCCGAGCTGCCTCCCTCCACCCAGGTCCATGCCGTTGACAAACCCGAGCCTCTGATCGGACGCATGGAGCTTGCGGCCTTGCAGGCCTGGCAGGCCCTCCAGCGCCCCGGAGCAGGCGCCGGAGGGCGCCGCCGGCCGACGTCCATTCACCGGACCGAGGTAAGATGGCTTTCCGGCGGCCCTCGGGCCCTCCGTCGCGCCTGGAACGTGCTGCTGAACTACGTCCGGGAGAATGCCTGGGCTCGAGCCGCCGTGGTGACCGGCTCGCAAGTCGCGGAGCGGCACCACTACGACCTGGTCATCAGCTGCGGCCCGCCGCACCTGGTCCACGTGGCGGGCCGGCGCCTCGCTCGTGCCTTGAAGGTCCCATTCGTCATGGACCTGCGCGACCCATGGAGCCTCCAGACGCGGCTCCACGAAGAGGTAGCCAGCCCCTTGTGGTTCCGCCTTGCCGACCGGGAAGAGGCCCGATGCGTGGGCCAGGCGGACCTCATCGTGATGAACACACCACTGGCGGCAGCCGAAATGCAGGCGAAGTGGCCGGGTCGCCGGGTGCTGGCGGTGATGAACGGCTGGGATGAGGAAGCGCTGCCGTGCTCCGACTGGCCCGATCAATTCCGCGTGATCTATGCCGGCAGCATCTACATTGACCGGACTCCGCGGCCCTTCTTTCAGGCCGTCGCCGGCGCCGTTCGGCAGCTGGGGATCGGTCCCGAAGAATTCGAAGTGCGACTAATCGGGGAGGTCGAGGAATTCGGGGGCCAGTCCGTCGCCGGCCTGGCCGCCGCGGAGGGAATCGGCGACTACGTCCGGGTGCTTCCCACCATGCCACGCCGCGAAACCCTGAGGGAGTATTCGGAGGCCGCTATGCTGCTCTCCCTCCCGCAGGACAGCCATCTGGCGATTCCGTCCAAGGTGTTCGAGTATCTACGCCAGCCGTGCTGGGTCCTTGCCCAGACCACCCCGGACAGTGCCACCGGGGAGGTTTTGCGGGACACCTCTGCTTTCGTCGTGGCTCCGGATGACGTGGCCCGGACGCGGGAGATCCTGGTCCGATGCTTCGAGGAGTTCCGGACCGGCCGCCGTCCCGAACCGATTGCCCGGGACGGCCGGTTCAGCCGCGCCGCGGAAGCGGCCAGGCTCTTCACAGCCCTGGAATCCCTGGTCGGGAACGCTCCGCCATCGAGCTAATCTCCCTTCCCAAGTGGGAGCTTTCGCAAGGCGTTCGAGTTCGGCGAGGAAGGGATCCGAAACGCAGGTCTCCGGTCCTGCTCGAAGTCTCCGCCCTGTCCGCGCGGGGTTCCGGTTATCATCCCGGAGTATATTGCGTCCGTATCCCGTCGTAATGGATCCCGCCTTGCGGCAGCAGCACCCCGAGCGGCCAGCGATCTGGAGCACCCGACCGCTCAAGCACGGAGACCCGGTGTGAGATTGCCTGTGCCGTCTGCCGGAAGGGTCCGCGGGTCATCGTCGCTGTCGTTGCGGAGATGACGGTCGAAGTCCAGAGTGTGGTGGCTGCGATCTTCGTGTCATGCGTGGGCGGGCTCCTGCTCATCTGGGCCGGGTACCCGCTGCTGATCCTTTCAGTCGCGCGACTCCTCCCGCGGCGTCTCCCGCCACCACCCTCCGCCGGGAAACCGGCGTCGGTCTCGCTGATCATCGCGTCCCGGGAGGGCCGCGCGGACATCGCGGCGAGGGTCGAGGACATCCTCCGACACCGGCACGCAGAGCAACCGCTCGAAATCATCGTCGCGCTCGACCCGGGCGGTGGAGCCCGGCCCGGAGATTTCGGACCGGTCGATCGTGGAGTCATCTACGTTCGCGGCGACGAGCCCGGGGGCAAGGCCACTACATTGAACGCCGGAGTCCGGGCGGCATCCGGCGAGATCCTCGCGTTCACGGATACCTTTCAGCGGTTCGACGAGAGCACGATCCGCCGATTGAGCGAGGCGCTCGAGGATCACCGATTGGGCGCCGTCTCCGGAGCGCTCCACCTTCCCGCCGCCGGGCGGGCCGGAGAACTCCTGCGCGTCTACTGGGGGCTGGAACGGGCTCTCCGTGCGGCGGAAGCCCGGATTCACTCAAGTGTCGGCGTGACTGGGGCCGTGTGCGCGGTCCGGCGCCAGGCGTGGACCCCCCTCCCTGCCGGCTTGATCCTGGACGACTTGTACATCCCCATGCGACTGGTGCTCGACGGCTGGCGGATCGGGTTCGAGCCGCGTGCGGTAGCCCACGACACGCGGCCGCCCGCACCGGAGCCCGAGTACTCCCGGAAGACGCGAACGCTGACCGGCGTGCTTCAACTGTGCGTCTGGCTGCCCGGCGTATTGAGCCTGCGCAAAAACCCCATCTGGTTTCAGTTCATCGGTCACAAGCTCTCCCGTTTCGCGACCCCATTCCTGGTTGCGGGTGCCGTAGTTAGCGGGCTCGCCATCGTCGAGTCGTGGCTGGGGGCGTGGCGATTCCTGGCCTTGCTCCTCGTGGCAAGCCTTCTCATCGGGATTCCTGGTCGGCCCGGGGCCGTCCTGCGCGGCGCGATTCGCCTCGGTCTGATACTGCAATGGGCCACCCTCGCCGCGCTCTGGAATGCCGGCAGGAGCCGCTGGGGGGTCTGGACTCGGTGACACCGCGCGTCCCGGAAGCTCCTCGCTCGAGCAGAGGCCTCGCTGGCGCTTCCAGCCCGCCCCTTATGAGTCCTCGATTCGGGGCCGACGTCGATGATGAAGGTGTCGCCGGGCCGGGGAATCTTCTTCGGACAGCACCCGAAGCGCCGGCGATGCGCGCATCATCTCCAGGGACCTCGGCGCATGATGAGCCTCGGGGCGCGACCCTCAAGCTCCGCTGCCCCGCCGGTGCCCGGTCCGCAGGCTGCCCACCCGGCCGACGAACCCGCTGATCCACGCATCGAATTCGATTCCGGACACCTGCTGCCCGTCAAGATACCGGGGCAGAAGCAGCGGCGGGGTACCGGGGCCGGCGATTCCCGGCTGGCAGGTGGTGGCCGACTCGAGCCCAAGCGCCAGAAGCTGGGCCGTTGATTCGGGGTGGAACTCGCCGCTCGGATAGCAGAAGTGCACCCGCGGCTCGTCCGAACCCAGCGCGCGGGCGATGGCCGAGCGGTTGTCCTCGATTTCCCTCCCGAGCAGCCCCGGATCGCGGGGCATCCGGTGACGATGGGTATGGAGCTGCACGCTCACGGTCCGCTGGTCCAGCGCGCGCAGGTCCTCCGGCGCCATGATCTGGAGAATCCGCCGCTCAAGGAGCCGGTCGTAATCGGCGTGCACCCTGCCGGCCAGCTCCCGGAGCGCCGCCTGGCGCCTCTCCAGATCCCAGTGCTCCGACCGCGCCACGTCCAGCACTCGTGCCGCGAGGGCCTCCCGGCCCGGCTCGGTCCTGAGGTCCGCGCCGTCGGCGGACCGCAGGATGCCCTTGAGCGAGATCCTCCGACCCCGTCCCTTCCAGAGCAGGTACGGCACCATGAGGTTGAAGACCGGCACGCCGGTGCCGGCGTACCAGGTGGTGTAATAGAGCGTCATCGGCACACCGGCCGCCGCCAGCGCCGGGTACGCCAGGGTGCGGAAGTCCGCGAACCCGTCATCGGTGGTGAGGCAGACGGCGCAGGGCGGGAGATCACCGGCCGCCAGGCGCCGGAGGGCGTCCCCGAGCGGCAGCACCTGGGCGCCGAGGCGGCTGAGCCGTTCCAGGCGCTCGCGAAACAGGGCCGCGTCCATGAAAAGGCTCGGCCGCCAGCGGTGTTCTTCGTCCGCCGCGAATCCGTGATAGCAGAGAATGACGAGACGCCGGCACCGCCACCTGCTCCGCGCGGCGAGCGCGAAGCCGCCAGCTGTCCGGACCACTTGGAAGAGGGAGCGCTTCAGGAGCCGCCGTAGCGTCACCGGGCGGACCCGGCCGGGAGATCGCCGGAGTAGATCGCACCGTAGCCGACGGCGGCATCCGCGCCGACCCTCGCGCCCGGAAGCGCGGCGCGCGGATCCGCCAGAGCCTTGGCCGAGCGCCGCCGCACGCCGCTCATGCGCAGGCCTCCAGCCATCGGCCCAGTACCACGAGGTTGAACAGCCGCTGACTGTGATCCCGGTGTCCTCGGGCGTGGGCGTCCAGGAGCTGCGTCACGCCCTCCCGCCGGATGAAGCCCGAGTCGAACAGTGCCTCGCACCGCGCCGGATCGAAGGCGGCCGTCAGCGCCCCTCGGAACCAGTCCCGGAGGGGGACGCTGAACCCCTGCTTCGGTCGCTGGAACAGTTCGGCGGGCAGATAGCGGCGCAGGAGCCGCCGGAGCAGGAGCTTGCCCTGATTCCGCCGCAGGAGCCACCGGTCGGGGAGGTCCAGCGCGAATTCCAGCAC
>DASYRI010000127.1:0-2593 GCA_036004545.1 Gemmatimonadales bacterium | reverse complement strand
CTCCAGCTCTCCGTCCTTCCGTCTTTCCGTCCTTCCGTCTCCCTCTACTGCTTATCGTACACCCGCTTGGTGGTCCGCTCGCCGTTGGCAGTGGGCCGGGTCGTCACCACGGTCATGCTCTTCCCGTCTTCGCTCAGGGTGCGGACTTCCTTGCTGGTCACTGTCATCTCGTTGAACGTGCTGGTGGATTCGATCACCAGGGAGTTGCCGTCCCAGTGCGCCTTGCTCTTCGACTCGCCGCCCCGCATGCCGGGATTGGTGGTTTCCTTCCCGTCGAGCGAGTAGGTGAGCTTGACGATCTGCTCACCTCTCGGAGTCGAGACGGTGAGCTCGGTGGCCGTCTGAGTGATCGTGGTGGGCCCCATCATGCCCATCCCGCCTCCGCCCCCGCCCCCGCCACCCCCTCCGCCGCCCCCGCCCATCGGGTCGCTCTTCTCCGTGTTCAACTTCCAGGTGCCGCTGAAGTCGGGCTTGCCCTGCGCCAGTGCGGGGCGGAGCGCGACGGCCGCCAGGAGCGCGGCAGCGGTGAGGATCCGAATTGACATACGAGCTCTCCAGGGTGAGGGTGGGTCTCGGCTACCTACGCGCGGCCGCGGGGCGGCGTTGCCCGGCCGGCCGCCCCGAACCGGCCGGCGCCCTTCCATCCACGCGGCCGTTCCCCTAACGTAGGTTCCGGTCGCCGGCCGGAGCACCGGTCCGGTGCCGGTCCTCCGGACGGAGAACGAGGCTTCCATCCCGATGCAGACCGCCGAGGAGACCCGGGCGTCAGGAATGGGGACGCGCGGGCCTTGAGCCGGCAAGCGGGTCTTGCCCTGCTGGTTCTCCTCTCCGCCGCGGCACAGGCGCCGGACCGATCGTCGCTGGTGGACTGCCTGGCCCGGAAGCCGCGGGCGCGGTGGCTCCTGCCGCCCGACCTGCGGGAAATCTCCGGGCTCACATTCACCAGCGACGGCCGGTTGCTGGCCCACGACGACGAGCGCGCCCGGGTGGTCGAGCTCGATTACCGAAGCGGCCGGGAGGTGAAGGCGTTCCGCCTGGGAAGTATCACGCCGCGGCGCGACTTCGAGGCGATCGCCGTGGCCGCTGACCGGGTCTTCCTCGTCACGAGCGAGGGGGTACTCTACCAGGCGAGGGAAGGGCGGGACGGCCAGGCGGTGCCCTTCGCCGTGACTCGCACCGGGGCGGGGGCACGGTGCGAGGTCGAGGGGCTGGCGTACGAGCCGCGCGACAAGGCGCTCCTCTTCCTCTGCAAGACGGCCCGCGTCCGCGGGCTGCTCCGCACGATCACGATCCTCCGCTGGTCCCTCGAGGGGGAGCGGTGGCTGGTGCCGGAACGGCTGATGATCCCGCTCGACGCCCGGTTCCGGCGGAGCTACGGCAACGAGTTCCGGGGCTCGGACCTGGCGCGCGATCCGGTGACCGGCCGCTATCTCGCCATCGCCGGACTCAACCGGGTCGCGGTCGAGCTCACCCCGGAGGGAAGGCTGGTGGGCGCGGGATTCCTGGGCAAACATCACCCGCAGGCGGAGGGCGTGGCCGTGGCCAGGGACGGGACGATCGTGGTGAGCGACGAGGGCGGGCATGGCCCGGCCCACCTGACGGTGTACGACTGTGCGCGCTGATCGCGCGGCCCTGGTCGGGGCCGTATTGCTCGCCGCCTGTGCCGGGCACGAGGTGCCGCCCGCGGCGCCCCCGATCCCCGCGGCGGACCGGAAGCTTTCCCTCTTCCTGATCGGCGACGCGGGGAAGCCCGATTCGGCGGACCCGGTGCTCGCCGAGCTCACCCGCCAGGCCTCGGCCGCGCCCCGGGGGAGCCTCATCGTCTTCCTGGGCGACAACATCTATCCCCGGGGCCTCCCCGCGCCCGACGACCCCGAGCGGAAGACGATGGAGGGGCGGCTCGAGGCGCAGCTCGACGTGGCGCGGCGGAGCGGGCTCCATGCGGTCTTCGTGCCGGGGAACCACGATTGGGCCCGGATGGGCGCTCCGGGCTGGGACGCGATCCGCCGCTCCGAGGGGTTCATCCGGGAGCGCGGCAAGGGAATCGCCGTCCAGGCGCCGGGGGGTGGCTGCCCGGGCCCCGAAATGGTGGATGTGGGCGACAGCTTCCGCCTCCTGCTCCTCGACACCCAATGGTGGCTTCAGAAGCCCGCCTACCCCAAACCGGCCGACGCCTCGTCCGGCTGTCAGACGTTCACCGAGCAGGGGGTGGTCGAGCGGCTCTCCCGGCTCCTGGGTGAGCAGGGCGATGGGAGGGGCGGGGGGGGCGGGGGCGGCGGACGCCGGGTGATCGTGGCAGGGCACCATCCGCTCGCCACCGCCGGCGAGCACGGGGGTCACTTCCCCGTGACGGCGCACCTCTTTCCGCTCCGCGCCCTCAAGAAATGGCTCTGGGTACCGCTGCCGCTGCTGGGCTCGATCTACCCGATTGCCCGGGCCCACGGGGTCAGCTCGCAGGACCTGAGCGGCGGCGCCAATCGCCGGATGCGCGAGGCGTTCGCCCGGGCCTTCGACGGCCACCCGCCGCTCCTCTACGCCGCAGGCCACGACCACAACCTCCAGGTTTTCCGCGGCCCCGCGGTGCCGTATTCGG
>DASYRI010000126.1:0-5175 GCA_036004545.1 Gemmatimonadales bacterium | reverse complement strand
GTACCTGGACCGGTCCGTCGTTCCGTTCCACCTCGGTGACACGCACTAGCCGCTGAAACGCAGTCGGCTGTCATGACGGCTGGTTCGCCGGGTCGCATGGCTTGACGGCCTTGATCCGCCGGCCGTCGCCGCGGTTCGATGGCCGTGAGGAGGGCCGGAAGATCGTCAGAGCGTACGCGTCTCCCCGTGCCGCGGCACCCAGAGCCGCTCGGCGGGCAACCCCGCCGCCCTCCACGCGCCCCGGGTCCGCGCCGGCGGCTCGTCCATCGGCTCGTCGGTGAGTTTGAATGTGCCCCAATGGATCGGCACCATGATCCCGCGCGCGTTCCCCGCGGCCAGCTCGACGAACGCCTGCACGGCTTCCTCGGGATTCATGTGCACCGGCCGCATGATCCAGCGCGGCTCGTAGGCGCCTACCGGAATCAGCGCTGCATCGAACGGGCCCAGCTCCTCCCCGATGCGCCCGAACTCCGGGTGATACGCCGTGTCGCCCGCGAAGAAGATGCGACGCCCGCCCGCGGCGATGGAGAAGCCGCACCACAAGGTGCGGTGGCGATCGACCAGCTTGCGCCCGCTGAAATGCTGTGCCGGCGTGGCCGCGATCTCGAGTCCCGCCACCGTCCGACGCTCCCACCAATCCAGCTCGATTGCCTGCGCCACGCCGAGCGCCGACAGGAAGGCCCCGAGCTCGAGCGGCACGACCCAGGGCGCCTCCGGCCAGCGCCGCGCGATGCTCCGCACGCTGCCCGCGTCGAGGTGGTCGTAGTGGTTGTGGCTCAGCAGCACGAGGTCTATGGCCGGGAGCTCGTCGAGGGCGACGCCCGGTGCCACCCATCGCCTGGGCCCCGCGAAGCCGACCGGCGAAGCCCGGTTGCCGAGCTGTGGATCGGTGAGCAGGTTCCGCCCTCCGATCTGCAGCAGAAGCGCCGAGTGCCCGATCCACGTGACGGTCAGTTGATCCGGGCCGGCGCGTGGAGCGGCGAAGGCGGGCGTCGCTCTCGAAAAGACCGATGCATCGGGATCCGGCGGCGGCCGGTTGCGCATGCGGTCGCGCCACCAGCGGAACACACTCCCGATCCCCGGGGGCCGGGCGCCGGGCCAGGGGTTGACGAAGCGGCCGTCGGGGCCGCGCTGTGACGGGGTGGGGGTCACCCGACTCGCGAACCTCAGTGGGTCGGCCGGCGTTCAGCTTCGCGGTATCAGCGCGCGACCACCGCGGGCCCCGCGGGATAGAGATCGCGGAGCCTGAGCAGCGCCCGCCATACGCCGTCGGCGTCTTCGTCGTTCGCGAAATAGAGAATGACGCTGCTGTAGATGTGATTGTTGCTGAGGTGTCCGGCCTTGTCCTTGTCGAGGCCGATCGTGCACGGATGCTCGTCGCGACAGGGAATCTCGAAGCCCGCGATGCCGCCGACATCGGCCAGGCGGCGAGCCTGTGCGAACTCCAGCGTGGAAAGGTTGGTCAAGGCCTGGTGCAGGAGCCCGCCTTCGTCCTCGAAGCTGTAGAAGAGACGGCCGGTGTTCAGTACCTCGGTTCGGCGATTGCGTGAGAAGCCGGAGAGCGCGCGATTCAGGCTTGCCTGGGCGGCGGCGACGTCGGCGTCGCTCACCTCCCGTTGCACCGGCGCGTCGAGCAGGTCACTCTGCGCCTGGCCCTCGAGCCGATACACGGGATTCACCCGGGAGCCGTCTTCGTAGTACCAGGCGCGACCGCTCGAACGGCGCACGATCCGTTTGCCCAGCAGCATCGCGTTCAGCGTGCCTGCCTCGAAGGGCGACGGCGCACCGGACGCGTCGCCGCTGGAATTCAGCTCATCCGCGATCAACTTGCCGATGATGAGCGCGGCGCCGAGCCCGCCGACCACCGCCGCCGTCTTCCCGGCGGAGCCGCCCGACGGTGCACCGGACGGCCCGCCCGACGCGCCGCCGGCCGGCGCCGGCACATCAACGGGAACGACCAGGCTGTTGCCGTTGATTTCGAAGCTGAAGGTGTTTTCGCCGCGGGTGCTGGTCGGCGTCACGTAGAGGGTGGCGGGGAAGGGATAATAGCCGTCTTTGCAGGGTCCCCCCGGGTCCGATCCGCCCCGCGTGTAATCGAACGCCCTGCCGCGTACCACGCACAGCTTGAGCCTGGTGTTGTGGAAGACCTGATCGTCCTGCTCGTCCGCGGAGCTGAAGGCGCCCCAGCGGCCCATGAAGTCGGTGAAGGCGAGACCGACGTAGATCGGCTCGCCTTCGCCGTCACGGAATACGGTCTCGCATCTTTTGGGGGCGATTTCATACCAGCCGGAGACCTTCCAGGTGTGCACGACGGTGAACACCCCGCTTCCGTTTCTCGTCGCCGTCACGGCCCAACCGGTCACCGTGCCTTTGTTGCAGATGGTGAAGTCCGTCGCCTCGGCCGGCGCTACAGCGAAGAGAAACAGCAAGGCCGGGAGGAGCAGTGCCTTCTGGTGCTTCATGTGTTGTCCTTGGGGCGCGGCAGAAACCCGGCGGTCCTTTCCCTCGCGAACGTACCGGTCGGGTCTCGGGTTGTCAACGCGCGCGGTAACGGGGTTCACCGGGTATCGCATCCTGCGGAGGCGCGGTAGCCGAGCCGCTGGCGGAGGCGCCGGCCGGGGTTGACTATCTTGTCCGGACGCCCCCGCGGGCCGAGGGGCACCGGAGCCACGGTACGACCACGGAAGGAGCGGAACCATGAGCGGCGCGCACATGCTGGAAACGCGGAGCTACATCACTGTCGGCCAGGAGAACTCCACCCCCATCGACCTGTTCTACGAGGACCACGGCTCGGGGAAGCCCGTGGTCCTGATCCACGGGTATCCGCTCAACGGAGCATCCTGGGAGAAGCAGACTGCCGCGCTGCTGGCCGCGGGGCACCGGGTCATCACCTACGACCGCCGGGGATTCGGCAAATCGAGCAAGCCGGCCACGGGGTACGACTACGACACCTTCGCCGAGGACCTGCACCGGGTGGTGACGACCCTCGACCTGCGGGATTTCTCCCTGGCCGGCTTTTCGATGGGCGGCGGCGAGGTGGCTCGCTACCTGGGGAAATACGGGTCGGCGGGGGTTCGCAAGGCGGTGATCCTGGGCGGGATCCCACCCTATCTGCTCAAGACGGCGGACAATCCGGAGGGAGTGGACGGGAGTGTGTTCGCGGAGATCAAGGCGGCCGTCACCGGCGACCGGTACGCGTTCTTCACCGAGTTCTTCAAGAACTTCTACAACACGGATGAGCTGATGGGCCAACGGGTCAGTGAGGCGGCGGTGCAGGCGAGCTGGCAGGTCGCCGCAGGGTGCTCCGCGGCGGCCGCGGTCGCCTGCGTGCCGACCTGGCTCACCGATTTCCGCGCGGACGTGGACCGCATCGACGTGCCCACGCTGGTCATGCACGGCGATGCCGACCGGATTGTGCCGATCTCGGCGTCGGGCGCCAGGACCGCCAGGCTCATCAAGGGGGCGCGCTGGGTGGTCGTGAAGGGTGGGCCGCACTTTATCACCTGGACCCATTCGGAAATCGTGAACCAGGAGCTGGTGAAGTTCCTCGAGTAGCACCCGAGGCGAGGAGAAGACCATGACTGGAGCGAAGATCATCCCGACCCTGGCGGCGCTCCTCGCCCTCTTCGCCCGGGAGACCGTCGCCCGGCAGACCGCCGGATACGGCGTGGCGGGAATCGGGACCACGGCCGACGGGTCGGGGTACAATGTGCATGTCAACTGGCTTGTTCCAGGTGATCAAACTTCAAAGGGCGGCGTGAACCTCACGGTCTCGAAGGAGGGTCGTGTGGTGTATCGGGTTCAAACGGACAAGAACACGCTGCCCACGATGATCAGCGTCAGTCCCGACCTCGCCACTCCCCCGGTCCCGGTCTGGGGGTACGTCAAGGGCTTCACGGTCAAGTATTCCAGCGTGGCTCGTGCGGCCCTGCGTTGACCGCCGAGAAGATCTCGATTGTGGTGACCGTCACGGACACCGAGCTGACGGTCGAGTGCCCGAGCAAGACCTACAGCTTCAGCGGGGGGGTGAAGCCGAATAACCCGATCAAATTACAGCGCGTCAAGTGATCGGTCCGGCGGGGCGGCCGTCTCCGGCGCGCCCCGCCCGGTGTTTTCCTGCTCCGCCCTGAGCGCCTCCACCGGCTGGATCCGGCTGGCCCGCGCCGCGGGCACGAGCACCCACCCCGCCCCTCGGTCCGCCCGGTGGGCCGAGTGCGCGCCCGAGCGGCCCCGTGGACGGGAAGGGGAAGCCCGACGACATTGAGGGCCGGATCGCCGAGATCAAGTTCGCGATCGACAAGAGCACGAGCGACTACGACAAGGAGAAGCTCCAGGAGCGGCTGGCAAAGCTCTCCGGCGGGGGTCGCGGTGATCCGCGTGGGCGCCGCCGCTCTTCCCTTGAGCGCCCTCCGGGTGCTCTCCCTCCTCGTCCTCGCCGCGGGTGGAGCACGGGCGCAGGGGCTCGAGTCGCTCCGGTCCCTGCGCGGGGAGGAGATCATCCGGGCGTTCCTCGCCCACGCCGACCAGATCTCCATCGTGGCGCCGCAGCTCTTCGTCATGGACTCGACCGGCGCCATCAGCGGCACCGTGGACCCGCGCGTGATCGCCGCCGCGCGGTCGAGGGGCGTCAAGCTCATTCCGCTGGTGATGAGCCCCGGCTTCGACCAGCCGTCCCTTCACCGGGTGCTCAACGACCCGACCGCCCGCGCGGCCGCACTCTCGCTCGGCCTCGCGGGTTATTCCGACTGGTGGTACTCGGCGTGGGACGCGAAGAACGGCTCGCGGCCGCGCGGGAGCGACATTCCATACACCCTGGGCCGCGAGCTCCTCGCGACGGCGGGCGTCGCGGCCGTCCGGGACGCGTGCAAGATCGAGGGTGCTATGATTCGTCTTCCTGAAGGAGAGCGACCCATGCGACGATTCACCGAGACCGCCGTCCTGGCGGCCCTGATGCTCGGAGCGCCGGCGGCCGGGGCGCAGGCCCCGCCCAAGCAAAGCGCGGCGGAGCCCAAGACCACGTGGTACTTCTACACGGTGAAGTGGGGGTATCAGGACGAGTTTCTAGACCTCTTCCAGCGCAACCATTACCCGCTGCTCAAGGCGAAGCAGCAGGCCGGCCAATTCCTGGTGGTGCGGACGTTCGTCCCGGAGTTCCACGGCGACGGCCGGGCGGAC
>DASYRI010000125.1:0-25334 GCA_036004545.1 Gemmatimonadales bacterium | reverse complement strand
TGGGGATTCTCCTCTGGCACCGATCTGCGGAACGGGGGGCGCCGGTGCGGTGCACCGCTGCTCGCGCAACGGCACCGCGCCGGCAGACGTACCGCCTGCCAGCGCAACAACTTCTTTACCTTCGGGGAACGAGGGATACTACATATATATATAAATACGATAGCGTTCGGCCGCCCGGATGGCAAGCGTGGAGTCAGGCTCCGTACATCTCGGTGATGAGCCGGCGGAGCGCCGCGGCCTCTTGATCGGTCAGCGCGCCGATCTTCCGGCCAAGGCGGGACCGGCTGATCGTCCGGATCTGGTCCACCGCGACCTCGGCTTGGCGGCGGCCGGAAAGCACCGGGAGCCGGGAACGCCACGCGGGATGCAGTCGGCTCGTAAGCGGACACACCGTCACGGTTTCAAGCCGCTCGTTGAGCTCATCGAGGCTCACGATGACAACCGGGCGGGTCTTGGCCATTTCCGCCCCGCGGGCCGGGTTGAGGTCGGCCCAACGGACGTCGTAGCGCTTCACCGCCGTGACTTGGTGCGACGGCCGGCGTCGTAGGACGCCTTCCCCTCCGCGACCCGGCGGGCCTTCTCCCTCCGCCAGGGGATCTGATCAAGGCCGTCGGCGATCGTCGCGTCCCAGTCGCTCCAGTCCTCGTTGCTCGCGGCCATCTCGCGGGCCGTTTCGGCCCAGGTGAGCTTCGACGGAGCACCTCCGGCAGGACGAAGGAGGATGCCGTCACTCCGTTCGTCCATGATGACGGCCGCGTCGATGCCGTATCGCCTGAGAGTGTCGGCGGGGAGACGGACGCCTCTCGAATTGCCGATCCGGGTGACTTTGAGCTCGCGGGACGCCATGTGGGTACAGTAATTACATTGCGGTCCGGCTGTCAATCGTCACCGGCGTTTCAGCTCGCTTCTTTGAGGCGCCGCCCTCGCGACCCGTCGACCCGCGGGCGGTCTCCATTCCCACCGCGCCCCACCGCGAGGCCTGCGCGATAGCTCCACTCCGCCGGGAATTGCCGCGGCGGCAGGACAGACCGGCCGGTTGCGAACGTCTTCGCGCGCGAGCTTGCCGGGCGAGATACGGTTCTCCTCCGGCAACACCCGGGGCGGACGGTGTATCTGCTCGAGCGGGCCTCGTTCCGGCTCTCGTCGGCGTACGTCTGCGCTCGACTGGATGTGGATTCGCTGTGGTGGAGCGCGCGGGCGGGGCGGTAGGGGGGCCCTACACAGGAACGAGAGGAACACGGCTCCTTGGTCCGATTTACCGGCCCGTGCCCTCTAGATGCTAACTAGGTAGCCCACGTCAGCGACGGGAGCATCCGCGGTTTACGCATCCCAGAACCCGCCGGAAGGCCACTCCCATCTACCTGATCCGTCGCATGTGCATCGCTCTCCGAAGGCGGACATGTAGGTCCTAGGCAACGGGCGGATCTGCAAACGAGTGTACCACGCCGTCGTGGAGTCGCGTCTGGACGCTTCGGAGAAGGTCGGTCGCTGGAACAATTGCTCCCCCGGTCAGACTCACGCGTCGGAGCACGAGGAGCCCCTCGCCGGTTGCCGCGCTGGCCTCCCCGCGGCTTGGGTCGCGCGCTACGACCTGGCCCGGTACGGCCAGCGCGGGCGTGGGCCAAGGTACTGCCCCCGCCCGCCATACAAGGAGCCGCTGCCCGCACCAGTCGGCAAAGGCGCCGGCATAAGGCTCGCTCGACGCCCGGACGAGGCGCTCCAGCCTTTCGGCCGGCTGGCTCCACACGATGCGTCCATCCTCGGGGCGCCGGGGGTAGCATCGAAGCCCCGTGCCTACTTGGGCGCGGCCGACAAGCCGACCGGACGACAGACCGTCCACAGCCTCGACCATCATCTCGGGCGCGGTCGCGGCGAGGGCCCGCAGGAGGTCGCCAACGTGGGTCTCAGGTAGTATCGGCACCTGACGTTGGAGCACGATGGGTCCCGTGTCGAGGCCTTCGTCCATGAGGTGCACTGTGAAGCCCGCCGTTGCCTCGCCCTGCAGGATGGCCCAAGCAAAGGGGGCATTTCCTCGGTAGCGGGGCAGGTCGCCACCGTGCACGTTGAGAATGCCGCCCGGGAGCGCAGCCAGCGTCTCGAGTCGGAGTCGGAACGGCCAATTGACGCTCACCCCAAGATGGGCGCCACTTGCCCGCAATGCCTCGGTCAATGCGGCGGTCGATAGGGGGACGACCAGTTGCGTGCCGAGCAGATGGGCCGTGCTCGCCCAGTCCTCAGGCGTGAGGGTCGACTCCGTGTTCTCGCGGGCGAGCGCGAGGACCGCGATCGTGTGGCCGTGCGTGTGGAGCAGTCGCACGGTGTCGCGCAGGACTGGACCACGACCGAAGGCGGCGAGTCGCATCAGGTATCCTCCTTTGCGGGTCGCCAGTGAACATTTACCGCGTGCCGTGCGGCAGCGCCAGTGAGGCCACTCCGACTGCACTTCTGGAGAAACTGCTCGCCATCACGAGCGACTGGTACACTTCATTCGCGTTCGAGCGCACGATTCCCCGCTTCCCCTGGACGTTGGAAGCGTACTATGTGTGGCCCCGCGTTTGAGGGGCGCGGAGATGATAGCCCCTAAGCGGGTGGACGGGTTGTTCGGCCCGCTTCGAATCGGAAGAGGCTGGCGTGAGAGACCGGAGCCGGGAGCGCGTCTGCGCGCTCTGGCGGACGGAATCCCCTCTCTCCCATCGATTCAACGCGGAGCTCCAGCGCTCGCTCGGGAAACACCTCACAGCGCGGGACCTAATCTCCCTCACCCTCGGCACCACGCACGACACCGCAATGCAGCGGTTTATTTAGCCGGCCTGCCTGGAGCGCGCCCGAAGCAGGCTTCTGACCGCGAAGAGTTGGCACAGGTTTTCCCAGATGGCCGCGAGATTTGTGACCTTGGACCGCCCAGACGCGCGTGGCCGGAATGGAGTCGGGCGCGAAACCACACGGTACCGGTCCCGCTCGATCCGCAGGATCATCTCCATGAGGATACCCCAACCCCGTCCTCGCGAACCTAGCGGAAGCCGACCCAACACCTCCCGACGGACCATGAATACGCCCTGGAACCTGGGTATGGGTCCAAAGAGTGCGCGATAGAGCACGCGTTCCAGCGCTGAGAGCAGTCTTCCTACCGGTGAGCCAGGGCGAGCGGGCAGATATCCCAGGACCAAGTCCGCCGACTCTGCCGCCTGTCGAAAATCTGCGATGATAGTGGCGGGGAACTGACCATCGGCCGGGAAGAAGGTGACGAAGCGTCCTCTCGCTTCGGTGAACCCGGTGCGGTAGACGCCGCCGAGGCCAAGGTTGACGGAATGATGAATGACCCGAACCGGGAGGAATAAAGTCTCGAGGTGATCCGCGATCGTAGCCGAGCCGTCTGTGCTGCCGTCATCTATGATGAGTAGTTCGGCGGATCCGCGCAGGAGTTCCAACGCGCGGACGATCTCCTCCGCCACGGGCGAGAGGGAGTCGGCCTCGTTGTAGGCCATCAGTACCACCGTTAGATCGGGCGCGCCGGTCGCTTCGAAGCTTTCGTGGCTCATGGCCCCACGTCTGGCACTCGAAGCCCCCGGGCGAGGTTCCCCACGGCCACCACGCAGGCCGGCTCTTTCTTTACGACGACATTGCCCATTTGCCGCAGCGTGAGCTGTCCGACTATGCGTTCGTCCATCACGGCGCCGTCGGCGCTGAAGTACCAGCAGCGGCAAACCCGGCATGACCCGAGACGATGGCGCCGTTGCTCGAGTCGGACCGGTCTCCCGCTGCGGCTTTGTCGAGCGCGGCACGGATGCGGCCGGCCCGGCCAGCACGCATTGGAGCTGCGACCTGCTCCACCGGCGCTTGCGCGGTGCAGCCGGCGCCAAACTGGCCGACATTGGCCGGCCCTCCGCTCATGTAGTGAGCTCCTGGAGAGCGGTGGTTAGTGCTTGCACCACCTGCGCCGCGTCGTCGCGGCTCAACGCGTGGTGCATCGGGAGCGCCACGCCCCTGGCGGCGATATCGTCGGTGACCGGGAAATCGCCCGGCTTGTGGCCGCCCGTCCGCCGGAAGTACGAGGTGAGCGGTATGTGGTAGGTGCCGATGGTTGCCTCGACCCCCGCGGCCTTGAGGCGGGCGAACACGTCGCGCCGCCGCGCGGCCGCCGCGCGGGGAAGCAGCACGACGTACGCCTGGTAGACGTGCGCCTCGGGCTCGAGCGCCGCCGGCAGCTCGACCGGAACCGGCGCGAGCAGCTCGGCGTACCACTGCGCGGCGCGCCGGTGCGCCGCGATCAGGTCCGGCAGCTTGGCCAGCTGGAGCCGCCCCAGCGCGCCCTGGAACTCGGTCATCCGCAGATTGAACCCCGCGGTGACGAAGTCCGGCTCTGCGCTGGTCGGGTCGAGGCCGTGATTGCGCAGCGTGCGGACCTTGTTGGCGAGCGCCTCGTCGTCGGTGACGACCGCCCCACCTTCTCCCGTGGTGATCACCTTCCGGGCGTGGAAGCTGAAGCACGCCGCCGCACCCCAGGAGCCGGCCGGCCGTCCGCAGAGCCGGGCGCCGAGCGCGCAGGCCGAGTCCTCGAGCACGGGGATTCCGAGCCCGTCGGCGGCGGCGCGGATCGGCGGCATGTCGCAAAACCCGCCGAAGGCGTGCACCGGCAGCACGGCGCGGATGGACGGCCTCGCCCGGAGCAGCTGTGCGAGCCGCTCCGGATCCATTCCGCCGGTGCGGGACTCGATGTCTACGAACACGGGCGTGCCGCCGCACAGCACGACGGCGTTGGCCGTGGCCGGCCAGCTGTAGGCGGCGACTGCGACCTCGTCGCCGGCGCCGATGTCCATGGCGAGCAGCGCGAGATGGAGCGCGGCGGTGCCGTTGGACACCGCGACGCCGTGGGCGGCGCCGGCCAGGCGCGCGGTTTCCGCCTCGAACGCGCGGACTTCCGGTCCCTGGATCAGCCATCCGCTTCGCAGCACTGCCGCGACGGCGGCGAGGTCGCGCTCGTCAATCGGCGGATGGGCGAGCCGGATCACGGGAGCCTTCGTTCGCGGTACCACTCGATGGTGCGGAGCAGGCCCTCCTCGAGATCCACCCGGGGCTGGAAGCCGAGCCGCTCGCGGGCCTTCTCGATGTCGGGAATGCGGAGCTCCACGTCCACCTTGTCCCAGGGGATGAACACGATCTTCGAGGGCGACTCCGCGAGTCGAACGATCTCCCGCGCCAGGTGATACACCGTCACGATGCTGCGCGGGTTCCCGATATTGAACGAGTGGCCCACCGCCTCCGGCTTCGCCAGCGCCCGCACCACGCCGTCCACCATGTCGTCGATGTAGCACCAGGCCCGGATCTGGCCTCCGTCGTTGTGGATGCTGATGTCTTCTCCGCGCAGGGCCTGGAGGATGAAGCGGTGTATCGCGCCCTCGCCCACCTGGCCGGGGCCGTAGATGTTGAACGGCCGGATTGAGAGCGCCGGCAGGCCGAACTCGCGGTGGTAGTTGTGGGCCAGATGCTCGGTGGCGAGCTTGCTCACCGCGTAGGTCCAGCGCGCCTCGCCCACGGCGCCCAGGCTGGTGAGGTCGCCCTCCCGCACCTTGTAGGCGTAGGTGCCGAACACCTCGCTGGTCGAGAAGTCGATCACCCGCTCGATGCCGGGCCTCGCCTTGGCCGCCTCCAGCACGTGGTAGGTGCCGATGAGACTCACCTTCATGGTGTGGACCGGCATCTTGAGCACGGTATCCACCCCCGCGATCGCCGCGAGGTGCACCACCAGGCTGCAGCCATCCATCGCGGCCCCGACCGCCACGGCGTCGAGCACGTCGCCCCTGACGTACCGGAGGTTGGGATTGGAGAGGAGCGTCGTGTCGGCGATCGAGTTGCGATGGCCGTTGTCGAAGATCACAATCCGGTTTTCGCCCACCAGCCGGGTGGCCAGCGCCGTCCCTATGAAGCCCCCTCCACCGGTGAGCAGGATTTGCTTGCCACGAATCATGATGAGCTCGGCGCGGTCGCGCTCCGAAGGGGTAGGGGATTAATATGAGCCGGGGCCCGCGGGGAAAGATAGGGCCCCCACCGTGGTCACCGACGCTCGAAAGGATGCGGTGCCGATGGATCGGGCTCCCGCGCGGCGGGCCTGGCTCCTCGCCTCGCTCGCACCATTCGTGGCACTCGCATTCGTGCGGCCCTGGACACGTCAGGCGTTCGCCGTTTGGGACTACCCCGAGCTCATTCCGATCCTCCGCCGCGCCCACGGCGTGTGGGATGGTACTCGGGCGATCGCGGTGTGGAACTGGCTCGATGGCCGAGCGAACTACCTCTCCGACTTTCAGTACGCCTTCACGTTTGTAGTGGTCGGCGACAATCCGGTGGGATGGCAATGGCAGCGCGCGCTCTTCATGCTCGCAGCGGGGATACTCCTGGTGTGGGTAGCGAGGCGCCTCGGGGCCACTCCTCTCGCTGCTGCAGTCGCCGCATTGGTGTACTCCGTATCGGTGCCCGGCACGGAGGGATGGCTTGTCCTCGCGGCCGAGCCGCTCGGCGTCGTGATGCTGCTCCTCCTGGCTATCGCCGCCGCCGGCTATACCACGACACCTGCGTGGCGCCTGCGAGGGGTGCTCATGGCGCTGCTCGCCGCGGGGGTGATGCTCGCCAAGGAAATCCTGGGCCTCTGCCTGCCCGTCCTCGTCCTGCTCGCCGTCTGCTGGGATCCGGAGAAAGGCTTCCGGCGGCCCGCCTTCGGCCCGAGGGAGCGCTGGCTCGCCGTTCTCCTCCTCGTCGTGCTGGTGCTGGAGGCGTGGTCGGTCGGTTCGGCGATGCGCGACGCCGTCAAGGGGAGCTACGCTTCGCAGTTCGGCCGCGCGGGAGCCCTGAGCGTCGGGCCGGTGACGCTGTTCCAGGCGATGTTCCTCCCGGCCAGATTCTCCTCCGCGGGGATCAAGACGGTGCTCTACCCCGCGAATCTCGCCTTCCTCCTGCTCCTCGTATTGGGCCTGGCCCGCAAGGCGGATGGGTCGCCGCGGGCCCGCGGGTGGTGGTGGTGGGTGCTCGGCTTGCTCTTCTTCCCTGCCATCGGCGCGCTCGCCTACGGCGTCTGGTACCGCTACTCGGCGTTCTACGGCATACCGTTCTTCCTCGGCAGCGCGGGTCTCCTCGCCCTCGCCGCGACCAGCATCGAGCGCGGGCATCCCGCCGGCCGCGCGGTCGTGGCGGTCCTCGGCGTGCTGACGGTCGGGTTCTCGGCGATCGTTTCGAGCCGGACCATCCGGCAGAAGTACGCCACCGCGAACCTCACGCTCCGTATCTCACGGACCTTTCCCGCCGCCCCGCGCCTCGACACTCTCTTCGTCGTGACCCCGCGCCAGGGCGGCCGCCGGTGGCCCATCACCGGGCGGGAGCTCCAGCATTACGCCCTGGCGTTCGGCGTTCCGGACTCGGCGCTGCCGGTGATGCGGGATGCTCCGTGTGAGGAGGTCGCGAGTCGCCTCGAGCAGCCGCTCGGCCGGAGTGCGATCCTCAACGACCAGAATCCCTGCGGCCGGCTCGACCGGACCCTCACGTGGGCAGCCGAGGTGCGCTATCTCGACTGGCTGTCGCTCAAGCCCGTGGCCGACACGATGCGGGTGGATCTGCTCGCGCCCTCCTGGGAGCCGTTCCTCCGAAGGCGCTAACAATCCGGGCCCGAGCCGTCCGCAGTCAAACGCGAGGTTCGGGAGCGGCCCCGGCCGAACCTCGTGGCTGGAACGGGCGCGGTGGGGGGCTCTCCCGGGCGGACCGCCGCCTCGCAACCAGCGACACGGCATTGGGTTGGCTGCTTCCTGGAAACGGAGCTTGGCCCTCGCAGGGCTTGGCATGCGATCTGCTGTTACTCAGGGTGCCGCGGGAGCCTGTTTGGTCACGCGCCCGAGGGGGTTCTAGCTCTACAAAGGAGCCTGAAGTCCATGCCGGTTCTGCCCCAGCCCGGTCGCACCGGGCGGCTCATCCTTGCGCTCGTGTTGGCGGGGCTTATCGCTCCCCGCCGCGCGTTCGCCTACATTGACCCGCTTTCCGGCAGCATCATCCTCCAGGTCCTCGCCGCCGGCGTGCTCTCGTCCGTCTTCACCATGAAGCGCTCCTGGCGCTGGCTGGGGGACCGCCTCGCCGCGATCCGGACTCGCCTACTCAGGCGATGACGCCGCGCGCGGTCGGCGGCTCGTTTCGGGACCCGCAGGGTACGGTCTTCAGGCGCGACGGCATTCTTTATCGGGAGATCCAGAGCAGCTACGAGCCGGACTGGTCGCTCCTGACCCGGAGCGGACTTCTTGGCGAGCTCCAAACCGAAGGCCTGCTCGTCCCCCACGACGAAGTGAACCCCGCCCTGGCGCTCACACCCTCCGCCTGGAAGGTCATCCGGCCGGAGCTGATTCCCTTCATCTCGTATCCCTGGGAGTGGTGCTTCGGGCAGCTCAAGGCGGCCGCGCTCCTCACCCTCGAGCTCGAGCGCCGCGCGCTGGAGCGCGGATTGACCCTCAGGGACGCCAGCGCCTACAACATCCAGTTCCGGCGTTGCCGGCCGGTGCTCATTGACACCCTCTCGTTCACCCGGTACGAGGAGGGGGCTCCCTGGGTGGCCTACCGGCAGTTCTGCCGCCACTTCCTCGCGCCGCTTCTTTTGATCTCGATGGTGGATCCGCGACTGGGGTTGCTGAGCCGACCCTGTCAGGACGGCATCCCGCTTGATCTCACCGCCGCCCTGCTGCCCTGGCGGACGCGCTTGCGGCCCTCCACGTCGCTTCACATTCACCTGCACGCCGCGACGATCCGCAAGCATGCGGCGGACGTGCTCCCGGATAAGCGGATGACCCGCCGGATCAGCAAACGGGGCTTCCTCGGCCTGCTCGACAATCTCGAAACGGTGATCCGGCGATTGGATTTCTCCCCGACGCGCGGGGAGTGGTGGGACTACGAAGAGACCCACGGGTACGGCTCCGAGGCCCGCGCGGCCAAGGAGCGGCTGGTGACCCGGCTCGCTGGTGACTCGCCCGGCGTCGTGTGGGACCTCGGCGCCAACACCGGCCGTTTCGCCGAGCTGGTGGCGCCGGCGGCGCCCCACGTGGTGGCGATGGACCACGATCATGGCGCGGTGGAGCGGCACTGGCGGAGGAGGCTCACGGAACCCGCGAATATCCTGCCGCTGGTGGTGGATCTTACGAATCCATCCCCCGCGCTGGGCTGGGGGCTCGAGGAGCGGGAAAGCATTCCGGATCGGGGTCCGGCCGGCCTGCTGCTCGCGCTCGCGTTGGTCCATCATCTGGCGATCGGGAACAACGTCCCCTTGCGCGGAATCGCAGAGTGGTTCGCTCGCCTGGCTCGGCGGGCGATCGTCGAGTGGGTGCCCAAGGACGATCCGCAGACCCGACGATTGCTGGTGGCTCGAGATGACATCTTCCCCGGATATCACCTCCAGGGCTTCGAGGCGGCGTTCACCAGTCAGTGGCGCCTGCTGGCCCGCGAGCCGATCCCGGGCACGGAACGCGTGCTGTTTGCTTTCGAGAGGCCCTGACCGATGCGGGCGCGCTCGCTCTCCCTGTACCCGTTCCTGCTGGCCGCGTGGCCGCCCCTGGCGCTGGCGGCGAAGAACGCCGGCGCGGTGTACCGCTGGCAGCAGCTCGCGGTTCCGATCGCGGTGGGGTGCGCCGTGGCCGGGCTCGCCTGGGGCGTCGCCGCCGCCGGGCGGGTGGCGAAACCGAGGCGGCCGGCCGTCGCGGCGGGAGCCGCGCTTGGTTGGTGGTCGTACGGCGCCCTCGTCGCCTTGCTCCGGTACTCCCCCGTCATCCGTTCCCTGGGCCTCCCCCACTCGAGCGGCTGGATCGTGGTCGCTGCTCTCCTCGGCATCGGATACCTCGTGATCCGGCGCCTGCCCGCGGGGTTCGGCGGAGCGACCATGTTCCTCAATCTGCTCGGCGGCCTCCTTGTGGCGAACGCCGGTGGACGGCTGGCGCTCGCGTGGTGGCCGGTCTCTCCGCCTCACCCGCGCCCCGCGGCCACCGTGCTCGGTCCGGCGGTCGAGCGGCCGGGGCAACTGAGCCCGGACGTCTATCTCATCATCCTGGACGCGTACACCGGTGCTCGCTCGCTCGGCCGATACCACGGCTTCGACAACTCGGCGTTCCTTGCCGCGCTCCGGGACCGCGGGTTCGTCATCCCGCGGAGCGAGCGGGCCAACTACCCCCATACGCTCCTGGCCCTGGCCAGCCTGCTCAACTGGGAGCCGGTCGAGACGCTGGTGCCCGACCTGCCGCCCGGCTCTCAGAATCTGAGGCTCGTCGTCCCGTTGATCGAGGAGAACCCGACCTGGGCGTACTTCTCGCGGCGGGGATACCGGATCGCGTTCTTTCCGTCGGTGCGGGAGATCACCGGCAGGAACCGCTACGCCACCGAAGGGTTCGCCGATGAGGCGGACAACTTCCGCGAGGCCTTGCGCAACATGACGCCATTGCCGGGGATCCAGAGCGCGGGCGGCACGCTCTTTGGTGGGGCTCGCGGGCGGGAGAGCCTGGTGACTTGGAAGATGCTCCTTGCCGATCGGCAATTCCGGATGCTGAGTGAGCTGCGCCGGCCGGGGCAGCCGGTCCTTGCTTTCGCCCACATAATGTTGCCGCACGAGCCCTACGTCTACCAGGCGGACTGCTCGCCACGCGATCCGTCGCTCTGGCCCTGGATTGACCTCGCCGTGCCGGACAGCACGATCTACGGGGCGTATCTGGAGCAGCTCACCTGCCTCAACCGGCGGGTGCTCGAGCTGGTGGATCGGCTGCGGCCGCGGGAGGGACCGGACCCCGTGATCATCCTGATGGGCGATCACGGCCTTGGCGTGCAGCACCGGGGTATCTCCACCCTGGCCGAAGCGTCGCCGGAGACCGTCGACGAGCGGCTCGACGCCTTCGCGGCGGTCCTGGTCCCGCCCGGCGCCCGCGACGCCTTCCGCGGTGATCTCACCCCGATCGGGGTGATGCGGGGCGTCATGCGCGAGGTGTTCGGTCTGAGTCTGCCCAACCGCCAGGAGCCTTCCTACTGGTCCCCGGACGATCGACTGTACGACCTGAGGCCCGTCGTGCCGCCCGGCGCGACCCGCCCGGTGGCCGGAACCCCGCGCTGACCGCTGCGGTCGGCGGCCACCGTGGCGCCGGTGCTACACTGGGGCCCATCGGGACCGTCCTGGCGGGTTCCCGCTCCCGGGGCTGGAGGGATCCCTTAAGCTCCTGATAATGATGCCGCTTGACGGCGTCCTGGCCGACCCGACGGATTGGTCCGCCGGGCTGGCATATCATCTGCCCGGAGGCACCTTGTGTCCCCCCGCACGCAGCGGTCCTGGGGACGGCTATCCAAGGAGAGCACCCGATGGCGTCACCGCCAAGGCTCCGGCTCGCCGGTCCCGCTGTCATCTTCCTCGCGCTGTCGTTCGCGGGGTTGATCAAGCCGGATCCCCTGAACGCGGCCTACATCGACCCGCTGTCCGGCAGCATCCTCCTCCAGGTGCTTGCCGCCGGCGTGTTCTCGCTCCTCTTCACCATGAAGCGCACCTTGCGCTGGCTGGGAACCCGCCTGGACGCAATCCGGAATCGCCTCCTGCGGCAATGACGCCTCGAGCCGATCCCGGGCACCGGCCGGGTGCTGTACGCCTTCGAAAGGATCTGACCGCTGCGCCTCCGCTCGATTCCGCTGTACCCGTTCCTGCTGGCCGCGTGGCCGCCCCTGGCGCTCGCCGCGAAGAACGGCGGGCAGGTCCACCGGTGGCAGCAGGTCGCCGGTCCAATCCTGGTCGGCTGCGCGGTGGCGGGGCTCGCCTGGGCGATCGCCGCCCTGGGCCGCCTCTTCGTCGCGAAGTGCGCAGCGGTCGCGGCCGGTGCGGCGCTCGGCTGGTGGTGGCACCGCAAGCTCTTCGTGCTCATCGTGGGTTCGCCGGTGTTCCACTCCATCGGACTCGGTCACGCCGGCGGCTGGCTGACGGCCGGCATGTTCCTCGGAATCGGCTACCTCGTGGTCCGGCGGCTGCCGCCGGGCTTCACCGAGGCGACCACGTCCCTCAACTTGGTGGCGGGTTTCCTTGTGGGGACGTCGGCGGCCCGGCTCGCGTTCTCCTGGCGGCCGGTTTCGGAGCCGCCACGGGCCGCCGCGCACGCGGCACTCGCCGCAGCCGATCGGCATCCCTACGGCCCTAAACCGGATGTCTACCTCATTATCCTCGATGCCTATACCGGGTCGGGCTCGCTCGCCCGCAATCGCGGCTTTGACCACTCCCCATTCCTCGACGCGTTGCGAAGCCGGGGGTTCGTAATCCCCCGGAGCGTCCGGGCGAATTATGCGCATACGTTTCTGGCGCTGCCGGGCATACTGAACTGGGACTCAGTCCAGGCCGTGGTGCCCGATCTCCCCGCCGACTCCCAGGACCCGAAACCCCTCGTCAGGGTCATCGAGGAAAACCCCACCTGGTGGTATTTCGCCCGGCGTGGCTATCGAATCGCCTTCTTTCCCTCGGTGCGGATGATCACCGGCCGAAATCGCTGGGCCTCGGAAGGGTTCGCGGAGGATTCGAACGAGTTTCTCGCGGCCTGGCTGTACATGACCCCCGCGCCGGAGGTGCTCCGAGGCTCGCGCGCCCTCATCAGGCTGGTGGGCGGGGCGCCGAGTTCTGCCACCCGGCAGGCGAGGATGGACGATCGGCGGTTCGTCAAGTTGGGGCAGCTTCACCGGGAGGGGCACCCGGTGTTCGCTTTCGCCCACTTCTTGTTGCCCCATGACCCGTTCCGTTTTCGGGCCGACTGCTCCTATCGAGACTCTCCGGTCTGGATCAAACTCGACGGCTCCGTGGCGGACAGCGTGATCCAGGCGGACTACCTTGAACAGTTGACCTGTGTGAACCGGCGGGTGCTCGGGCTGGTGGACAGGATCCGTGGAGGCGGGGGCGGCGGGCCGGAGCCGGTGATCATTCTGATGTCGGATCACGGTCTCGGCATGGAGTACCGTGGCCTCTCCACTCTCGAGGAGGCGCCGGCGGCGAGTGTCGCTGAGCGCCTCGATGCCTTCGGCGCGGTGCTGGTCCCCGCGCCGGCCCGGAATGCCTTCCGCGGCGATCTGACGCCGATCGGAATCATGCGCGGTGTCATGCGGGAGGTGTTCGGTCTGGACCTGCCCGACCGCCGCGAGGGCTCCTGGTGGTCGTCGAGCGACCGTCCGTTCGATCTGGCTCCCGTCGGGGCCGCGCCTGCGCCGTGAACCCGTTCGCCCGCTCGCTGCTCGGCATCGGGCGCCCCGGCGGCGACGTCTGACGGATCGTCCGCTCCCTAAGCGCCGGGCCGGTACAGCGCGATCGCCCACGCCCCTAACCCGGCCCGCACGAACCGGTCGTGCCAATCCGCCACCGGCTGCCAGCTCAGGGCCCAGTCGGGGAGCTTCCCCGCGCCGGGACCGAGCTCGAGCAACAGGCAGGGCGCAGGGCCCGTCCGGGCGAACCGCGCCGAGACGTTCTGGACATCCACGCTCCGGAACCGCGCGCCGCTACCGGCGTCGCGCGCCAGGGCCCGAACCGGGTACTCCCACGCGTCGGGCCAGGCCCGCACCCCGACATCGGTGCACCCGCTGGCGGTGATGCGCACCGCTACGTCCCGGTAGGCCTCGGCCAGGGGAGGCATGTAGAAGAAGTACTGGAGAGCTCGCGGCACCGAGAGAATGGAAGGCCGCGGGGTGATTGCGCCCCCCGGCAGGGCGAGAAGGGGGCGGGTATAGTTGAAGAGCGCGGTGGGCAGAGCCGCTACCGCCAGAAGCCAGATCAGCCCTCGCCTGTCCCGGTCCGGCATGTGCTCCAGCACCACTCCGACCCATGCGAGCGCCAGCGCGAAGAGCGGGGTGTGGAGCCGACTGGCGTAGTTCTGCCACTTGAGCGTGGCGCAGAACCAGACGAAGCCGCCCAGCAGCGCGGCAAGGAAGAGCCCCCGTACCGCACCCGGTCGCCACCGCGCGAGTCCGAGAAGACAGCCGGCGATCAAGAGCAGGTGCAGGGGATTGCCGGCGGCCTCCTCGTGGGTGGTCCAGCCGTAGGTCACGAATGGGGGATGCCAGGTGGTGCGCCGATCGTTCGGATCCGCGCCGGCCAGACGGGAGAGTCCGGCCGCGGCGTGCATCACGGCATCGTTCACCGCCGGCGACGGGGTACCGAAGTGGACCGAGAGGTTTCGGAGCGCGTTGCCGAACACCTGGTTCGGTGCCTTCGACTGCATGACGACCGTGCCCAGCCATCCGGTGTCGCCCCGGAGCTCCCCGAATACCTCCCGGTTGCGGCCGAGCTGGGGCCCCGTCATCGCGGCGACCGCGAGACCGATCCCCGCGCCCCAGGCGGCGGCGCGGCGCCACTTGCCCCGCCACGCCAGGAGCCCGATGGCCGGCAGGAGCGCCATGCCGCCGAAGAGCGCGGCCGTCTGCTTGGTGGCCGCGGCGAGTCCCAGCGCGAGCGCCGCCAGTACCGCGTCACCGGCCCGTCCATCGGCCGCGAGCAGGCGGTAGCCGAATGCGCAGGTCAGGACCGCCCAGCACGCCGCGATCACGTCGGTCTGGGTCCCGCTCGCCTGCGCCACCGCCTGCGGGAGCGTGGCCACCAGCGCCGCCGCCGCGACCGCTGCGAGGCGGCCCCCTCCGAGGCCCCGGGCGAGCAGCGCCGCCCCGCCCATCGTCCCCGCGAAGCCGAGCCACTGCACCAGGTTCGCGAAGTGGTCGCCCCCGCTCAACAGCCGGAGCTGGAGGATCGCGTATTCGGACCAGGACGGCATGAACAGCTGCCGGGTGTCGTGGGTCGCGAAGGGCCGGACGGAGCCCTGCTGGATCCAGGTCTCCACCCGGGTGAGGTGGTAGGTGAAGCCGTCGTAGGAATTGGGGGCCGAGACCAGCGCCACCACCGCCGTGAGCCCGAGGAAGAGCACGATGGGAGCCCAGTCCAGGAGGCCGTGATGCGCGGTCGCTTCGCCCGCCGCCGGAGCACCCGGGCGGGGACGCCGGGCCAGCACCAGCCCCGCGCCGGCCGCGATGGTCCAGGCCAGCGCGCTCCCCGCGGGCGTGAGCATCCCGGCGAGCGATTGCAGCTCGGTCGCGAGCGAAGTCGTGACCCCGAAGACGATCAGCGCGGCGAGCCCGGCCTCGAGCGGCGATCGGCCCGCGCGCCGGAAGGCGAAGGCCCAGGCCAGCCAACAGAGGAACGGAAGCAGGATCACGGCCCGTCCGCTCCAGTCCTCATCGCTCGAGCCTTCGGAGGGCCGCGGCGAACTCCGACTGCCCGCGGTCCACCGCCTCCCGCGCCAGGGTGCGCGCACGGCCCGTGTCGCCCACCGCCAGGAGGCACTCGATCAGCCGGCTTCGCAGCAGGATCGCGTCGGGATGGCGGCCGAGGCCTTCGGTGAAGATCGGTACCGCGCGGTCGCAACGCTTCCGGGACCGATAGATCTGCCCCAGCTCCTCGTACACGGCGGGGTCGTCCCGGTACAGCGCCCGCGCGGAGCTGAACGCGCTCTCCGCCGCGGGCAGCCGGCCGGCGGACAGGAAGTACTTGCCGGCCACGAGATGCGCGCGATAGGCGCGAGGCGCATCCCGTTCCAGCCGCTCGAAGAATCCGGCCTGATCCCGCCATACCGCAGTCCGGCCGGCGCTCCGGAGCACGCCGGCGATGCCCAGCGCGAGCAGCGCCCCCCGGAGGGCGAGGACGCCGACCGGCCGGCTGGTTCCCGCCCCCCGCCGGGCCACGATGGTCACCAGACCCCCCGCCGCGAGCGCAGCTCCCACGCTCGGCAGGAAGAGATTCCTCTCGGCCAGCAGCACCCCCGTCGCGGTCAGCAGGTTGCTCACCGGCAGCAGCGCGATCGCCGCCCACGCCACGCCGAGTCCGACGACCGGCGCCCGGCTCCACGCCCAGGCCAGCAGAGCGGCGGCCGCTGCAATCCAGCCTGCGCCGAGGAGATGCGCGACGCCTGGCGAGGCCGAGATCGGAACCCCGGGCGGTCCGTACTCCGCCTGCAGGTGCGCCGGCCAGAGAAGCAACCGGGCCCACTGCGGCACCACGGCGAGCATCGCGATCGCCCGCTCGCCGGCTCCAAGGCCGCGGAGCGGGAGTGAGACGGTCTCACCCTTGAGCTCGGTAAACACCACGACCCGGACCAGGAGCCCGATGACCGTCACGGCCAGAAGGAGCGCGAAGACCGGGACGACGGCCCGCCTGCGATCGCGTCGGGGCGTCGGATCGGCAACCACGAAAACCTCTGCGGCCGCGAGAAGGATCGGGAAAACGTACCCGGTCTCCTTGGCGGCGATCGCGCCCGCGCACAGCAGCGCGAGCGCGGCCCGCCGCCCGACGCCGAGGCCGCCCCGTTCCCTCCAGGCGAGGTAGCGGTCCACGCCCAGAAGTATTGCGGATGACGCGAGGAGCTCGCTCTGCCCTACCGAATTCGCCACCACTTCGACGTGCACCGGATGCGCCGCGAAGAGCGATCCTGCCGCCAGGGCCCCTTCGCCGGACGTCAGCCGCCGGGCGAGCCGGTAGACCAGCCCGGCGACGATGGCGTACAGGACCACATTGGTGAGATGGAACGGCCAGGCCGCGCCGCCGCCCAGCCACCACTCTACGGCGAACAGCTGGATGGTGAGCGGGCGATACAGCAAGCCCGCGGGCCAGTAGCTCGACGTCCAGATCCGGGCGGATCCGGCCAGGGAGTGGACCAGCGGATTCTGCACGATGGCGGCTATGTCGTCATAGACGAAGCCGTTGCGGAGGCCGCCTCCGGCAGCCGCGAGGGCCAGGGCGGTGATCAGAGCGTACGATCCCCGGGCCCCCCCCTGGCCGGGCTTCCCGCTCACTTCCCCGTGCCCACCCGTAGCAGCGCGGCGGCGGCGCTGTCGGCGTGGGCGACGGGCACGCGAACGGTGCCCGGAGGTGCCGACACCCGGAGCGCGCTGTCCGCGGTACCGAGGATGGTCCGGAAGGCCGCCAGCTCCCACTCGAAGCTGATACCCATTCGGGCGTGGAACATCGCCTCGCGGTAAAGGCCCAGATTCACCAGGCAGGCCCCGAGCGCCAGCCGGGCCGCCGAGTGATTCGGCCGCGCTCGCACGATCTCGCGGTAGAGCTGCGCCGCGGGGTAGGAGAATCCCCGCGAGCGCAGTTTGTCCGCCAGAGACGACCTTGGCCCGGTGAGCTTGGGCGGTGAGAACTGAATGGCCAGGCGGTACTCCTGCTCTGCCATCCTTTCCTGCCCGATGTCGTAGTAGGCCTGAGCCATGAATTCGTGAGCACGGTAGCTCCTCGGTGCGTCCTCTTCGGCGGTCCGGGACCAGATGGTCCACTGGTCCAACCACATCGAATGCCGGGTCGTGCTCCTCCAGGTCCCGAGCATGAGCAGCGCACCCAGGACAGCGACCAGGGCGGGGTGGTACCGGGGACTGACCCGGTCAACGATGAGATTCCCGATGCCTCCCAGCGCGATCATCGCCCCGATGCTGGGAAGGAAGAGGGTGCGTTCGGCCAGGATGATTCCGGTCGGCACCAGCACGTTGTGAACCGGGAACAGCCCGATCGCACACCAGCCGATGCCGAAGCAGATCGCCGGCGCCCTCCTCCGCGCCAGCGTCGCCGCCACGACGGCGGCGACCAGGAGGGCGAGGCCCAGGGTCTGGGCCGGCCCCCAGGACGTCTGGCCGACGATCTCCCCGGGGCTGTAGTCCGCCTGAAGATGGGCCGGCCAGAGCAGCAGCCGGAACCACTCCGGCACGACGGACAACATGGTGATCGCCCGCTGGTTCACGGTCAGGTCAACCAGGCCCTCGGCGGTGAACGTCCCCGCGAGGTTTCCCCTCATAACGCGGGTTCGGACGCCCATGAACGCCGTCCCGACCAGCAGCAGCACCAGCAACAGCCGGCGGACCCGCGAGATCCGGACCGCGAGCGGCTCGATGGAGGGGACGAGCAGGATCTCGGCCAGCACCAGCAGCCCGGGAAGTACCAGAGCCGTCTCCTTGAACAGGCAAGCAGCGAGGTAGAGCCCAGCCAGGATGAGCTCGCTGCGTACCGGGATCGGCCCGCCCCTTCGGCGCTCCCGCACGTACAGGATGACGGCGACGCAGCACAGAAGCCCCACCCAGAGCTCGCCCTGATTCACCGCCACCGCCACCGCCTCCACGTGCACCGGATGGACCGCGAACAACGCGGCCACCGCGCCTGCCACCCCGGCCGGGAGCAGCAGGCGCGCGAGGAAAAAGACCCCCACGCTGGCGGCGGCGTACAACCCATAGCTCACCAGCCGGAGGATGAGGGGCGAGCCGCCGCCCGCCGCCCACTGGAGCGCGAGGGAGGTCAGGGTGAACGGCCGGTAGAGTCCTTGCGCATAGGGGGGCGGCCAGTAGGACTGGACGAAGAGCTTGCCGATGCCTCCCAGGGAGTGGACCGCCGCATTCGTCCCGATGATCGGGATGTCGTCCTGCGCGTACTGATTGAGGATCCCGCTGATCGAGGCGGCGACCGCGAGGAGCGCCACGGTGAGCGGCAACATCCAGGGCCGGATCCGGCCGTGCGGCGCGAGAGCCGAGATTGGCCGGAGCTCCATCACGGAAGCTCCATTATAGGGAGGTCCGGCCTGATCCAGGCGAGGTCAGCGCGAGACACGGGGCAATCCGGCGGACATTGGGGGAGACCTTCGGGCACGTAATGTGCCAGCCACTGCGCACTCGGGGCACGCTCGGGGGCGAAGGGCATGGGCGCAACCCGGCCGGCGAACCGGCCGGGACGCAATCGGAGGGCGACCGCCTTGCAAAGTCCAACGACCGGTAATGCCGACCGAAGTACGAGACGAACGCCCTGAGGGCAGTTATCCGATTGGTTCATATGAGGTTAGAAATCCCGGCCCGGCATGGCACCATCGTTGCTTCACCGTGGAGCAGGCTCGCCAGCTTCACATAGGTCCGGGTCGCTCGAATAGTAGGGACGCAGGGCACACTCAAACACTCCGGGAGGAGTAAGCACATGTCGAATCGTAAGGGTTTCACGCTCATCGAGCTGCTGATCGTAGTCGTGATCATCGGCATCTTGGCGGCAATCGCAATTCCGAAGTTCGCGGCAACGAAGGACAAGGCCAAGCTGGCCTCGGTCAAGTCGGACGTCCGTAACGGCATGACGGCGGAAGAGGCGTACTTCTCTGACTTCGCCAAGTACGGCAACCTGGCCGACCTGGCGGGCGCGAGCAACTTCACGCTGTCGTCCGGCAATGCGGACAACGGCTCGGCGGGCGGCACCAGCGGCTACACCCTGAAGTTCAAGAGCACGACCATCAGCACCGGTCTTTCGGCGTGCGAAGTGAAGGTCGGCGGGAGCGCCACTGGCACGACCGACGATGGCGTCATCACCTGCACCTGATTTAGCTGAGCTCAAGAACACGTGGGTCGAGGCGGGGGGCGATGGCGCAGTTGCGGTCGTCGCCCCCCGTTTCGCGCCCTCACAGGCGGGTAGGATGTCCGAAGTCACCGGATCCGGGCCGAAAGGAGGCCGCGCCATGAAAGTGCAGCAACGCAGCGGCTTCACCTTGATCGAGCTGCTGATCGTGGTGGTGATCATCGGCATCCTGGCCACGATCGCGATCCCCAAGTTCGCCTCGACCAAGGACAAGGCCAAGATGGCCTCGGTCCGCAGCGACCTCCGCAACCTGATGACCGCGGAGGAGGCCTACTTCGCGGACAACTCCACCTACGCGACCCTGGCGGCCGTGCAGGCGGTCTCGAACTTCACCCTGTCAAGCGGCAATTCCGGCACGGTCATCCCCGGCGTCAGCGGGTTCACCGCTACCGTCAGCAACAGCGCCATCTCCACGGGGTTGACTCAGTGCTCGGTGACCTGGGGCGGAGGTGCGCCGGCCGGGGTGGACGGCGTCATCGTCTGCTCGTAGGACCCTAAGGCTCCCCGCGGTCTCCGGCCGGCTAACCATGCGCATCCTCATTCTCGATCCCGACGATTCCTTCCGACAGAGCCTCGCGCCCGCGCTGGAAGAGGCCGGCTACGAGCCGCTGCTTCGCCGGGAGCCCGAGGCCGCGCTGGTCGAGGCCCAGGCCGGCGGGGTGGAAGCGCTGTTGCTGGATCTGGAGTCGTCCGAGTCCGGCGTGCTCAACCTGCTGCGCCGCTATCGTGCCGCGGGCGGGTCGGGAATCGTGGTGGTGACCGGGGGACCCGCGACGGCGCCGCTCGCCGCCATCGCGCTCCGCGAAGGCGCCGACGGATTCGTCAAGAAGCCCGCCCTCGCCGAGGAGGTGCTGCTCACCCTCCGACAGGCCGAGGAGCGCGAGGGACTCCGGCAGGAAGTGGCCCGGCTCCGCGCCACGCTCGGAGCCCGCGGGCTCGAGCCGCTGGTCGTCGCGGAAGACCCCAAGATGCGCGGTCTCCTCGAGCAGGCGGCCCGCGCCGCAGCTTCGGACGGCACCGTGCTCATCACCGGCGAGCGCGGCACCGGCAAGGCGCTCCTTGCCCAGGCGATGCACCGGTTCAGCCGCCGGGGGGACGCCGCGTTCGTCGCGGTGGACTGCGACACGGTCCCCGACCTCTTTGCGCCGCCCCTCCCGAGCCCCGGCAACGGGTACCGCCTGGACGATTCGCGCCCGCTCCCTGGAGATCCCCAGGCGCTCTGGCGCTCGGCGAGCCGGGGGACGCTGCTCCTGGAAGAGATCGTTGCCCTCTCGCCCGAGAGCCAGGTGCAGCTGCTCTCCCGCCTCGGCGCGCGCAACAGCAACGGCGAGTCCCCGGCACCCCGGGAGGGCGATGTCCGGGTCATGGCGACGGCCCGCGCCCCGCTCGACACGGCCGTGGGCGAGGGCCGCTTCAGGGCCGAGCTGCTCCAGCGGCTCCGCGGGGTCACGATCGCGCTGCCTCCGCTCCGCGAACGGCCCGAGGACATCCCGGCGTTGATCACCCACTTCGTCCAGCAGGTGGCCTCCCGCACCGGACGGCCGGTGAGCGTCTCCCCCTCGGCGCTCGCCGGCCTTTCGGCCTATGGCTGGCCCGGCAACGTGCGGGAGCTCCGGCAGGTGGTCGAGCGGGCCGCCACCCTGAGCCCGTCCGGGAAGCTCGACCGGGGAGACTTTCCGGTCCTGCTGATCGGCCAGAGCGCTGCGGCGGGCGGGGTCTTTGCCCTGCGCCCACAGGTGGACGCGGTGGAGCGGGAAGCGATTGTGCGCGCCCTGACCGCCGCCGACGGCACCCGGCGCGATGCCGCTCGCCTCCTCCAGGTGAGCCTTCGCACCCTCTTCTACAAGCTTCGCCGCCACGGACTCGGCTGACCGCGGCAATTCGCCTCCCAGTCGCGCAAAATCGGTAACCCGGTAGACCCGCCGGCCCCCATCTTGGTGCCATGCGGCCGCCCCCGGGGTTCACCCTGCTCGAAGTCCTCCTCGCGTTCCTGGTCCTGACGGTGGGCCTGCTTGGCCTGGCCGGGACGCTCGGGCCGGCCGCGCGGCTCGCCGGCGAGGGCCGGATTCGCGGGCGCATCGGGCTCATCGCCGCTTCCCGCATCGACCTGATCCGCGCCGGCCTGCTCGCCGCCTCACCGGCCTGTTCGCCGCCCGCCGCCGGCTCGCTCCGGCACGCCGGCGGCATCGTCGAGCAATGGGCCGCCTCGGTGCGGGACAGCCTGGTCATCGTGGAGATCGTGGCACTTCCGCCCCGGTCGCCCCGGATGCGGCCGGACACCGTGGTCACGAGGCTCCGGTGTCCCTGAGCCGTCGCGGGAGCGGACTGGTCGAGCTCATCGCCTCGCTTTCCCTGACGGCGGTGCTCGCGGTGCTGGTGGGGTCGCTCCTCAAAAGCTCCGCCGGACGGCTGCGGGATCGCTCGGAGCGGATGGCCCTCGAGCACACACTTCGAGTCGCGGTGGCGGCGCTCCGCTCCGGGCTCGAGTCCCTCGGCCGCGACTCCAGCGGCGGGAGCGATCTGGGGGCGATTGGATCGGATCGCGTCGTGGTGCGGGCCGCCCGCGCCTCCGGCGTCGCCTGCGCCGTGGCTCCGGGGGCGATCACCGCCCGCCTGGGGCCGGGCTGGTGGTCCGCCCTTCGGCAGCCGGTGGCCGGACGGGACAGCCTTCTCGTGGACGCGGTGGACTCGGCTGGTCGGTGGGTGGCGCTCGCGCTGGCGGCCCCGCCTCATCCCGGCGTTTGTCCCGACGGTGCTCCGGCCCTGGTGCTGCCCGTCGCCGGAGCGCCCGACCAATCGAATGGCCTGGGCGCCGGCAGTCCCATCCGGATCTTTGAGGATGTCGAGCTCCGGCTCTACTCCTCCTCTGGCGCTGCCTGGCTCGGGATCCGGTCGCTCGGCACCGGCGAGGCGATCCAACCCCTTTCCGGCCCCTTCGCCGCCGGCGGCATCGCGCTGGGATTTGTGGACCGGACCGGCGGCGTAGCGACTTCGCCCGGCGCGGTCGTCTCGTTCCGGGCGAGCCTCGCTGCCGTCACCGAGCGGGCGGGTGGAGTGGGGATCGCTCGCGGCACGCCAGCTTGGCGGGACAACGTGACGGTGGCCGTCACCGTTCGGAGCCCGCCGTGAGCCGCCGTGGGATCGCGCTCCTCGTCGCGGTCGCCATGCTGGCTACACTCGGCGCGATCGCCATGACCGCGTACACCCTGGCACGAGCGGAGCGGCAGGCAGGGCTCGGGGCGCTCGCGGAGGTCCAGGCCGGTGCGGCCGCAGAGGCGGCGGCCACCGAGGCGCTGGCCGGGTGGCCTGCGGCGAGGACCCCCACCCTCCCCGGGGAAGAGGCGCTCCTTGCTCGGGTCGCTCTGCCCGGTCCGGCCGAGGGATGGAGCGTGGTCCGCGCCCTGGGCGGGCCGATCTTCGCCATTCGCGCGTGGGGAGTGCGGCGGCACGCGGGAGGAGCTGCGCTGGCCGAACGGCGCCTCGCGCTCCTGGTGCGCCTCGTATCGACGCCTTCCGGCGATTCGGTGCGACCGCGGGTTGAGCCGCATGGCTGGCAGGCGATCACTCCGTAAGCGCGGACGACCCTTCGGCTTCCGCATGATCATGATGCAGAGCGAGAGGATCATTGCGAAACAGCCCGCCGTGCTCCTGGGTCGGGGGTACCCGGCACCCTGTTGCATCCTGCCTAAGATTCTCTCTCGCAGCTACTTAGCAGGTGCGCGCCGGGCATTGGCATAGCCGTTGCCCGCCTGTGTCTCACCTGGCTGCAAGCTCGGTCGCCACGGATCGCCGCGGCGGATCTCAAATGGCCTTGCAGTAGGCCCCTAAGTCAAGATGCCGAAGTCACTTGCTTGGATCACCTCAGGCAACTTGGCAGCTTGACAAGGGATTGCGCGCTGTGTAGCGTAATCATTACACCATTCTCGAAAACTAGGTTGGTATGGGACTGTTCAGCCGGACCCGGACTACGGTCGGTCTCGATATCGGCAGCGGCCTGATCAAGCTCGCCGCCGTCACCCACGGCCCCGGGGAACCGGTCCTGACCAAGGTGGCCTTCGCCCGCCTGGTGGACGACGCCATCGTCGAGGGTGAAGTGATGGATCCGGGTATCGTGGCGGACGCGGTTCGCGGGCTCTTCGCGTCGGCCGGAATCAAGCCGAAGCAGGTGGTGACTGCCGTCGGCGGGCGCGACGTGATCATCAAGAAGATCCCGATGGACCGGATGAAGGAATCGGAGGCCCGCGAGGTGATCCGCTGGGAAGCCGAGCAGCACGTGCCCTTCGATATGGATAACGTGGAGCTCGATTTCCAGATCCTCGATCCCGAAGGCGAGGGCCTCCAGATGACGGTCCTCCTGGTCGCGGCCAAGCGGGAGCTGATCGAGAACAAGATCGCCCTGCTGTCGGAGATCGGGGTGGACGCGACGATGATTGACGTGGACTCCTTCGCCCTCCACAACGCGTTCGAGCTGAGCTACCCGGAGGGCATGCGGGGCGTGGTCGGGCTGGTGAACATCGGCCACGAGATGACCAACGTGAACATTCTCGACGACGGAATTCCGGTGCTGACCCGCGATCTCCCGGTCGGCACCCGCCGGTTCCGGGAGGACCTCCAGCGGGAGCGCGGGCTTTCGGCCGATGAGGCGGACCGGCTATTGCAGGGCTTCGAGGCGAGCGAGCAGCTGACCCCCTTTCTCCAGAGCCGCGGCGAAGAGCTCGCCGTGGGCATCGAGCGGGCGGTGGCGTTCCTCCAGACGGCGGCGCGCTCCACCTCGGGACTTTCCCGGCTCTACACGTCGGGGGGCGGCGCGCGGATTCCGGGGCTCTCGAAGACGCTCTCGGTGCGGCTCAAGCTTCCAGTAGAACTCGCCAACCCGATCAAGCGGCTCCAGGTGGATGACGGAGTCTTCGACGGGATCAACGTGGACGAAGTCGCTCCTTTGCTGATGCTTCCAGTGGGTCTCGCGCTGCGCACCGCGGCCTGAGCTCCCACCCTCACGCACCGAAGGCACCGATGATCACGATCAATCTCAAGCCCGGAGTCAGGCGGGCGAAGTCGAAGAAGTCCTCGCTGGCCGGCGGCCTGAGCTCGCTCAAGGCGCTTCCCAGCATGGTCAAGGACCCCTGGCCGCTGGCCGCGGTCGGCGCCTGGGTCATCCTGGTCGGCGGGTTGGGCTGGCTGGTGCTCAGCTCGGCGGCGAGCCTGCGATCGCTCGGCCCCGAGCTCGAGAAGGCCCGCTCGGAGAACCGGCGCTATCGGGCCTTCGCCACCGAGAAGAAGAAGGCCGAGGCGGCGCGGGATTCCGTGCTGGTCCAGATCGCCACGATCCGGCAGGTGGACGGCGACCGCTACGTGTGGCCACACATCCTCGACGAGGTCACCCGGGCCCTGCCCGACTACACCTGGCTGACCGCCATGGGGTCGATCGCGATCCCTCCCCCGGTGAATCCCGACCCCGCCGCTGCCGCCGCCGCCGCCAGGTCGCCGGTGGGGGTGCAGATGGTCGGCCGGACGATGGACATCCAGGGCTTCACCCGCTTCATGCGCCAGCTTGAGGATTCCCCCTGGCTCCGGGACGTCACCGTGCTTTCGACCGAGACGATCATCCAGCGGGGTCGCGCCGTCACCGGCTTCACCGTCCGCGCCGGCTACGACCGCGGTGGGCAGGCGGGCGGCCGGGCGGCACCATCCGCCGGGGGGAACTAGGCCATGGCACTCCTCGATTCCACCAGGAGCAAGGCCGTCCTCGCGATCGCGCTGGCGGGTCTGCTCGGCTACATGGTGTACACCGGAGACGGCCTCAGCATCATCGGGATCGAGGGCCTCCAGGCCCGTCAGGCCCGGGTGCAGGCGGTTCGCGACTCCATCGCCGTCCTCAACGCCCAGACCGACTCGGTGAAGCGTGACC
>DASYRI010000124.1:0-3881 GCA_036004545.1 Gemmatimonadales bacterium | reverse complement strand
CACGAACATCTGGGCCCGCTCCTGCAGGTTCCCCAGGGCGAACGCCACCACGTTTCCTTCGCGGTCCGCCACCAGCACGCCGCGCTTCCGCCCGGCCAGCGGTCCTGCCCAGGCGCCGTAGTCGAGGAAGCGGTGGTGCATCGTACCGGTGCCCCGGGTGTCGGTGAGGAACTCCGAGCGGTAGCCGAACAGGCCGCGGCTGGGGATCCGAAAGGCGAGGCGCACCAGACCCATACCGGGATTCCGCATCTCGGTCAGCTCGCCCCGCCGGGGGCCCAGCTTTTCCATCACGGCGCCCAGGTAATCCTCGGCGATGTCGATCGTCAGCTCCTCGTACGGCTCCAGCCGCTCGCCGGAGGGACCGTCCCTGGTGATGACCCGCGGCCGAGACACCTGGAACTCGTAGCCTTCGCGCCGCATCGTCTCCATCAGGATGCCGAGATGGAGCTCGCCCCGGCCCGAGACGGTGTGGGTGTCCGGCGAGTCGGTCTCCTCCACCTTGAGCGCCACGTTCCGCTCCAGCTCCCGGTAGAGCCGGTCCTTCACCTGCCGGCTGGTGACGAACTTCCCGTCGCGGCCGGCGAAGGGCGAGTTGTTGACGATGACGTCCACCGAGATCGTCGGCTCCTCCACGGCGATGCCGGCCAGCCGCTCCCGGTAGGCGGGGGCAGTCAGCGTCTTGCCGATCTCGATCCCGTCGAAACCCGAGACCACGCAGATGTCGCCCGCCTCGACCGCCTCCACCTCCACCCGGGCCAGCCCGTCGAAGGTGTAGAGCCGGGTGATCTTGCTCAAATCCCCCTCGCCCTCCGGAACCAGCCCCGGCTCACCCAGGGGGAGCAGGGCGACCGGCTCTCCCACCAGCGCGATGCCGCGCTCCACCCGCCCGATGCCCAGCCGGCCCAGGAAGGGGGAATGGTCCAGGGTGGAGATGAGCATCTGGAAGGGACCGTTGCCGTCGCCCGTGGGATGCGGCACCTGCTCGAGGATCGCCTCGAACAGCGGCGTCAGGTCGGTCCCCGGCCGGGTCAGGTCGCGGGTGGCGGTGCCATGGCGGCTCGACGTGTAGAGGAACACCGCGTCGAGCTGGTCGTGGCTCGCCTCCAGGTCCATGAAGAGACCCAGCACCTCGTCGTGCACCCGGAGCGGCTCCGCGTCCGAACGGTCGATCTTGTTGATGGCGACGATCGGCTTGAGCCCGAGCGCGAGTGCCTTGCGAGTGACGAAACGGGTCTGCGGCATCGGCCCTTCCGCGGCATCCACCAGGATGAGCACCCCGTCCACCATCCGGAGGATCCGCTCCACCTCGCCGCCGAAGTCGGCGTGGCCGGGGGTATCCACGATGTTGATCTTCGCCCCCTGCCAGCGGACCGCGGTGTTCTTGGCGAGGATGGTGATGCCCCGCTCGCGCTCGAGCGGGTTCGAATCCATGACCCGCTCCTCGACCTGCTGGTTGATCCGGAAGACCCCCGCCTGGCGGAGCATCTTGTCCACCAGCGTGGTCTTGCCGTGATCCACGTGGGCGATGATTGCGACGTTGCGAATCTGCACGGACGCTCTCGCTTAGGACGGAAGGACGGAACGACGGAACGACGGAACGTGGCTCGGGTTCACGGCGCCACTTCCCGGCGCCTGCCACGACTTTCCGTCTTTCCGACTTTCCGTCGTTCCGTCCCCCTCAAGACGGCCATAAATAGGGATATACGGCCCGGACCGCAACCCTGAGCTAGTGCGGGTCGTGGTGGCGGTGGGCGTGCCCGTGGTGGGCGATTCCGTGACTGTCGGCGGCGGGCTTCGACCCCGGGTCGAGGCAGTTGGTGCCCTCGCACTCGTCCTCGACCTCGAGCTGGATGGTCGCATGCCCTATTCCCAATCCCGCGAGGGCCTCCCGCAGCCCCACCAGTGCCCGCGGGTGGGCGCCGAGCTCCGGGACCACGGCGTGCACGCTCATCGCCACTACGCCGCTGGTGACGGTCCACACGTGAAGGTCGTGCACGTCCCGCACGCCCGCCACACCGAGCATGCGCCGCCGCACGTCGTCCAGGGCGATGTGGCCCGGCACCGCCTCGAGCAGTATGTCGGTGCTCTCCCGCAGCAGCCGCCACGCCCCACCCAGAATCAGCAGGGCGAGCACGATCGCGATGAGCGGATCGGCGACGGTCCAGCCGGTGACCGCGACCACGATCGCGGCGAGCAGGGTGCCGACCGAGGCGAGCGCGTCGCCCACGATGTGGAGGTAGGCGCCCCGCAGATTGAGGCTGCCGTGCCGGTGGCGGTGGAGCACCCAGAGTCCGATCCCGTTGACGCCGAGTCCGAGCGCAGCGACCGTGACGAAGAGGCCGGTCTCGATCGGATGCGGCCGGGTGATCCGTCCCACCGCCTCGACCACGATCCAGGCCGCGAGCCCGAAGAGCGTGGCGCCGTTGACCAGGGCGGCCAGGATCTCCCAGCGCAGATAGCCGTAGGTGCGCCGGAGATCGGCGGGGCGCCGCGCCAGGATCGCGGTGAAGAGCGAGAGGCCAAGGGCGCCGACGTCGGTGAGCATGTGGCCGGCGTCGGCCACCAGGGCCAGCGCGCCGCTCACCCAGCCGGCCACCAGCTCGACCACCATGAACAGCGCGGTGACGCCGAGCACGACCAGGAGCGGATTCGACCCCGCCCCTCGCCCGCCCGGGACGGGACCCCTTACCTTCTCGGAGATATGGAGCCTCCACAAACGGGGCCGGCGGCGGTGGGCTTGGGCGCGATCGTGGCCCTGGTGCTGGCCAACGCGTTCTTCGTCGCCGCCGAATTCGCCCTCGTCAGCGCCCGCCGCTCCCGGCTGGAGGAGCTGGTCCGGGCCGGCGACCGCAAAGCTATGCTGGCCAAGCGGGTCATTCAATCGCTCTCCCGCTACCTCGCCGCCACCCAGCTCGGCATCACGTTGGCCTCCTTGGGGTTGGGCTGGATCGGGGAGCCGACCCTGGCGCGCATCGTGGAGGGCGCCTTCCTCTGGCTCCCGGCGGGCGCGCGCGCCGTCGCCACCCACTCCGTCGCCGTGGTCGTCGCCTTCTCGCTGATCACGGCGATGCACATCATTTTCGGCGAGCTGGTCCCCAGGGCGGCGGCGCTGGTGGCACCGGAGCGGGTCGGGAGCTGGCTCGCCGCCCCGCTCATGGGCTTCGCCTGGACGATGGCTCTGCCGATCCGGGTGCTGAACGGGATCGCGACCGCCACCCTCCGGCTCTTCGGCCTGAAGCCGCCGGGCGAGAAGGAGCGGGTCCATTCGCCCGACGAGATCCGCATCCTGGTGGAGCAGAGCGAAGAATGGGGCTCGCTCGGCGCTCACGACGCCCGGCTGCTGGAGGGTGTGTTCGAGTTCAGCGAGAAGAGCGCCGAGGAGGTGATGACCCCGCGCACCGACGTGGTGACCATCGCGGGGGACGCCACCGTCGAGGCCGCCGCCGACGTGGTGGCCGAAGCGCGCCGCAGCCGTTACCCGGTGTACAACGAGACCCTCGACGAGATCGTCGGGATCGTCCACGCCAAGGACGTCCTTCGCGCCGTGCGGCAATCGCCCGGGGCGCGGGTGAGCTCGCTGGCCCGGCCGCCGCTCTTCGTGCCCGGAACCCGCGAGGTGGAGGACGTGCTCGCCGACATGAAGCGGCTCAAGATCCACATGGCGGTGGTGCTCGACGAGTACGGCGGGACCGCGGGCGTCGTCACGATGGAGGACCTGCTCGAGGAGATCGTGGGGCCGATCGCGGACGAGTTCGACCCGGCCGAGCGGCCGGCCTCCCCGGCGGGCGCGCCGCTGCTCGACGGGGGAATGCCGATCAGCGAGTTCAACGCCGAATACGACGGGGGCCTGGACGACCGCGACTACACCACCGTGGGCGGCT
>DASYRI010000123.1:0-19560 GCA_036004545.1 Gemmatimonadales bacterium | reverse complement strand
TATGACCAGGTCCACCGCCGCGGTCGAATCGTTCCGGAAGAGCACCCGCTCCCAGGTCTTCCCTCCGTCCCGGCTGCGATAGACGCCCCGCTCCGCGCTCGGCGCGTAGGGCTTGCCGAAGGCGGCGGCGTAGACCAGGTCGGGATTGGCGCGGTCCACCCGCAGCCGGGCGATCGCCTGGACCTTTTCGAGCCCGGCCTTCTTCCAGGTCTTCCCGGCGTCGCCGCTCCGGTAGACCCCGTCGCCCTGCATGATGTTGCCGCGGAACTCGGTCTCGCCCATCCCGATATAGAGGATGTCCGGATTGGATTCGCTCACCGCGACCGCGCCCACCGAGGAGGACTTGATCTGGCCGTCGGTGACCGGGCGCCAGGAGACCCCGCCGTCGGTGGTCTTCCAGAGGCCGCCGCCCACCGCGCCGAAGTAGTACTCGTTCTTGCGGCTCGGGATGCCGGTGGCGGCGATGGAGCGGCCGCCGCGGTTGGGGCCGATGCTCCGCCAGGCCATGCCCTTGAAGAGGGTCGAATCGAAGCCCTGGGCGGCGAGGGTCGGCGCAATCAGGAGGGCCAGGGCGAGTGCGGGCGCAAGGTGACGGCGGAGCATTGGTGCCTCGGCGGTGAGATCTGGAATTCGGAAACCCGAAGCTATCGCCGGGCACCGGCCTCCGTCCAGCTACCGCGCCAGCGGATCCGGCCTCAGCTGGAAGTGCACCACCTTGCTGGTCGTCCCCTTCCCGCCCTCCATGTGGAAGGGCGCCCGGGTGCTCACCGTCGCCCATAACCCGCGCCCCTTCCAGCCCGCCGCGGGATCGTCGATCCGCCCATCCATCCACTTGGTGTAGAAGCCCAGCGGATAGGGCACCCGCAGCACGACCCAGCGCCCATCCTTGAGCGCCAGCAGCCCCTCGGAGGCGTTGCCCGTGTTGATCGGCACGTTGGCGCCGAGCCCGAGCGCGTTGAACTGGTCCACCCAGGTGTAGTAGCTCGTCTCGGCGCTCCCCACGTCCTTCACGCCCTTGAGCTGCGGCAGCGGCTCGGTGTAGAACGTCCACCCCTCGGGACAGTGTTGCCCGGTCGCGGTGGGCCCGTTGAGCGGGCCCCGGCACTTCCGCCGGTCGAAGCTGGCGAGCTGGCCGCTGGCGAGCGCGGCCCACGCCACCCCGTTCCGGTCTATGTCGAACCCCCGGGGCGAGAACCCCTGCACCGGCGCCCGCGGGTTGTTCCAGGGCAGCTCGTAGAGCTCGGCCAATGCCGTTTCCGATGGATCAGGGCCGGGCACCAGCCGCACCAGCGCGCCGGGAAAGCCCAGCGACGATCCCCACACCGAGCCGTCCGGCGCCGGCGCCACGCCGTAGAACCCCGCGTTGATCCGCTTGTCCCTGGCGGGGTCCACCGGCTGATTGGGCTCCACGTAATCGTCCCGCTTTCCGTTGCCGTTGGTGTCGAGGATCAGCGGGGTCCATCCCTGCGAGCGCTCTTCGTCGCCGGTCTGGTCGAACCGCTTCGTGTCGAGCCAGCCCACGACCGGTCCGCCCCCGCTGGTCCACAGCGTGCGGCTCGCATCCTCCGCGAACATCAGATGGTGGGTGCTGAAGCAGGTGCTGATGTGGGCCAGCTTTCCAGTCCCGGGATCGTACATCGCCAGGTGCCGCCCCGCGCGCGCCAGCGGGAAACGCTTCGCCGAGGGATGGCTCGAACCCTCCCGGCAGAACGAGGGATTTTCTGGCGGGCGCACCGTCGAGGTGAGCCATACCCGGCCCCGCTCGTCCAGCATCGGGTTGTGCACGTTGTTCCTGCTGGTCCAGATCAGCTCCTCGCCCCAATACGGCGACGGCTGCGCCAACTGGGTCCCCGCTGCCGGCCGGGTACTGCTATCGCGCACGGTGAGGGGCACCCGGCTCGCGACGTGGCGCAGCGGGTCGAGCACCGGCAGGTAGTCCGCGCTCAGCTCCAGCGCGCCGTAGAGCGGCCCGTTGGCGTTCACGGTGGGCTTGCGCCGGTCGGTCGAGACCACGTCGTGCAGGTATGCCTTGGGATCGGCCCAGTCCCACTCGGTGATCACCAGGTTGCGCTCCACCCCCTGCGGCCGGGGCGGCGCCGGCGGCAGCTCCCCCGCCGCGATGCGGGTGGTCCAGTCCGCGAACATCGCCAGGGCGCGCAGCCGTCCGAGCTGGTTGAGCGAGGCGCTCATCTGGGCGCCCGCCTGTCCCGACTGGATCCGGCGGTCCCAGGCCGCCACCGGGGAGTCGAACTGTCCCAGCGCGGGGGGAATCTCGCGGGTCGCCCGGTTCCCGAGCTGGTGACAGGCCCAGCAGGTGCCCGACTTGAGGGTTCGGAGCCACTCGGCCTGGCTTCCCACCTGCGGGGCGATCCCGTTCCCCGCCGGTCCGGTACCGGGGAACTCGCTGCTCGCCGGCACCTCGAGCAGCGAGAACCAGTAGCCCGCGGGGTAGTACGCGGCGGCCGCGCGGGCATCGGGCGCCTTGACCGCGGTGAGGTCGAGCGTCGTGCCGGGGGTACTGCGCTGCTTCGGAGAATCCACCAGACCGTACCCGCGGACCCAGATCGAGTAGCTCGCTCTGGGGAGGTCGGGCAGCAGGTAGCGGCCCCGCTGGTCGGTAACCACGATCCGCGCGAACCTGGTGGGAAGGTCGCTCGTCTCCGCGATCACCCACACGCCGGCCTCCGGCCCGTTCGGTCCCCTGACCACGCCGCCGATATCGTCGGCGCCGAGCTGGATGCCCGCCGGGAGGAAGGCCGCCAGCCACAGCGCGGCGCCCAACCCGGCGCCGCCGGCCGCCCGAATCGTCTTGCTGATCATGCCGTCCTCCGGATCGCGTCGGTTTTCCAGGGGATGAAGCTACCCTGCCGCGGCCGATGCGCTACCGGGCCCTCTCCGCCGGGGCTGGCGGCAGCCCGGTGGCGATCAGCTTCCCCGATACGCTCGACGAGACCAGGGATGCCGGGGCATGACCGTGCCTTGCGGCCTGCGGATCGAGGAGCGAGACTCTCCCATGCTCATTGGACATTTCGCGGTGGGGTTCGCCACCGCGTCGTGAGCATCCCCCGACGCACGACAGCGGCTACCCCACTGAACGACGCGGTTCGCACGGAAGAAGCCCGGCATGCGCACTCGGACGATCCCTCGCTGGTTCACGGGCCTGATCGGCTGCGTTCTGCTGACGGCCACCATGACGAGCTGCAACCGGCAGGGTGATCGGCAGGCCGCAGGTGCAGCGCCCAGCGAGGAAGAAATCAAGCAGGCCATCGAGCGACAATTCACCGAAACGTACCTGCAGAACAGCGGCAATGCCGTCGCGGACAAGGTCAGTCTCGGGTTCGGACCCATCCAGGTCGGCAGTGCCACGCAGAAAGCGCCCGAATTCGGCGCGCTGAAGACCGTTTATCCGGTGAAGGTCACAGTCACCATTACCGTGACCTACTCCAACAACCCGACGGTTCGCACGGTGACCAGAGGAGACAGGTCGGATGACGTCTTTCTCTTCTACAAGGACGAGTTCAACGCCTGGACTTTCAAGACAGGCAGTCTCTGATATCGACCCAAAGGCGCGGGGGCCGGTGAAGCCGGCCCCCGCGTGATTCGGTTGGAACCGCGATCGCAAGCCGGAGGCTAGAACCGGTATTGCAGGCCCAGAGCGAGGGGCCAGAGCCAGGCGCGGCTCTCACCCAGTTTGGCCCGGTCCGCGAACGCGACGTCCACCTGCGGAACCATGAGGGCGTGGACCCGGTTGTTGACGGCTACGCTGATCCGGGCTTCGCCATTCACGCCGAAATAGGTCTGCGATGTACGGGTCGAGGCCGCCGCCCCGGTCGGCCGGAACCGGGACATGCCCGCCCCCGCGCCCAACTCCACCGCGACCGGCGACTCCCTGAGCGGGATCTCGTACCCGAGCCCGGCCATCACGAGATGGGTGTCGTAGTTCGGACCGGTGAGCCCGGTCACGGTGTTGACCTTGGCATCGTTGCGGACGAAGTCGTAGTCGAGATGGGCTCGCCAACGCTTCGTGAGCAGGTACCCGGCCCCGGCGCCCAGGTCGAAGCCGGTCTTCTGCGAGTCGCCGTAGCCGCCGGTGGCGACCGAGATCCCGCCTCGACCTTCGAGCAGCCAGCGGGGCGATTGGGCGGCGGCCGGGCTCAGGGCGGGAGCCACGATCGCGAGGAACGCCAGCACCTTCGTAACACGCGCGCGCATACACCAGCCTCCAGTTAGGGGTCCGACACCGGGGACCTATGCGAGAAGCGTGCGCGGCGTCGGGCCGGAATCCGATCCGTTTTCCGCACGCCGCGCCGCCCGGCCGGGCTTCGGAGGTGACGAATTGTCACCCGCCGGTCAACTTGCCTAGGCGGACTGTCCGGTCCGGGAGCGCGACAGGAGCGAGGACGGGGAGCATGGGGGGTGAAAACCTGCCCGTCCGCGAGAGGGACGGAAGGCCCGTGACGCAACTGAGACACGGACCGGCGCGGCGGCCGGAGACCCGGCTGTTCTCGCCGCGGCCCGGACCCGGCCGGAGGGAGTCGGGTCCCTTCCGCCGGTCGAGCCGCCCTAGGCGTACCGCGCCAGCGCCATCGCCGCGGTGGCGAGCAGCACGAGCACCGTGATGATCTGCATGCCCACGCCGAGCCGTGTCTGAAGCCGCTGCATTTCGGCGGCCTGCTCGGGATTCGGCGGGCCGCCCTGCGCCTGAATCGCGGCCGTGATGGCACCGAGCCGCTGTGCGGCGGGGTTGTTGACCGACACGCCGACCACGAACGCCGCGATCGACAAAAGCGCGCCGAACCCGAACACCCTGCCGGTCGGGGACGCCATCCACGCCGAGGAGAACCCCGCCGAATCGCGCCAGAAGAGGCCGAGCCCGGAGAGAATGGTCAGGCTCGCCGCGCCGAGCAGGGCGCGGGGAAGCTTGCGCACCCGCACCAGCTGGTCCACCACCGGCCCGGCGGCCGGGCCCACGGCCCGGGTGGCCGGGAAGACGAACCGCGCGAAGAGCATGAACCCGCCCACCCAGAACACGCCGGAAAGAACGTGAACCAGCCGCAGCAGCAAGAGCACAGCGATGGAGTTCATCGTACCGTCCCGGGTATGCCGGGTGGGGAGGGAGCCTGCGGGTCAGGTCGGCCAGCTCGGCGTCCGTCAATCGCTCCCGCAGCTGCGCGGGCTGGGGCGCCCGGAACACCTGCGGGTTCTCGTGCTGGGAGCGGAAGTACGCGAGCACCGGAGAGGAGAGGTGACTCTCGAGCACCTCCGCCGCCCGCCGCTCCCATTCCGCCGTCAGCCCGCTCGACGCCAGCCTCCATAGGTCCGGGGCGGGACGCCGAACTCGGCCCGGAAGGCGCGGTTGAAGTTGGAAACGTCGCCGAAGCCCGCGTCGAGGGCCACTTCGATGATCTTCGCTTCGCCCCCCCGGAGCCGGGCCGCGGCCTCCCGGAGGCGGGCGCGGAGGATGAACTGGTGCGGCGTCACGCCGGTGACGCGCCGGAACATCCGCAGAAAGTGGAACGGGCTCTGCCCGGCGTCGCCGGCGAGCCGCGCCAGGGTCCACGGCGCGTCGGGCCGGCGCTCGATGGCCCGCACGCGTTCGGTGATCCGGGCCGCGACGGCCGCCGGCACCGCGCCCCGGTCGGCGGGCGCGTCGCCGGCGAGACGCAGCGCGGCGCCGGCCACCTCCAGCGCCAGCTCCTCCCAGCGGGCCAGACCGGCGCCGGCAAGGCCGGCCGCCGCGCGCGCCACCAGGGCGGAGGCCTCCCGCAGCGGGGGCACGCGGGGTGCCCGGAAGCGGCGCGCGCCGCGGGGCGCCCCTGCGTCGGCGGCGAGTCGCTCGAACCAGTCCGGGGCGTAGTGGAACGCGACGCAGCGGTCGCCGGCCGCGTGCTCGTGGCCGCACTCGAAGCGCTCCCCCGCGTTGCCGAGCAGCCACGACCCCGGCGTCATCAGCCCGCGTCCCGACGGACAGCGGTAGCCAAAGCTCCCCGCCACCACCACCGCGATCGCCACCCTCTTGTGCAGCTCCTCGAAGGGGCGGTCTCCGGGGCCCGACGTGCACAGGACGTCCTTGACCGACCACCCCTCGCCCTGGGCGAGCTCGCGCGCGGCCGTGCCGACCCGCGCGCCGCTCGCGGCGCGATGGGCCAGGGAGGCCTGCACGTCGGCCGCAATTTTCCCCAAGACGCGGCCTCGACCAGTCGCTACCATGCTCCAACATCGGCGGCCCCGGGTCGAGTTTGCAACCCCGGCCGAAACCATGGAAGGAGCGTTCAGATGAGCACCACCGCCCCCGTCAAGACCGCGACACCCTCCACGCTGGACCCGAGCGTCCAGGCGCGCCTGCTGGACGAAGGCTACGGGCCCGGCGCCTGGCACGGTCCCGACATGAAAGCGGCGCTGACCGACGTGACCTCCACCGCGGCCTTCTGGCGCCCCGGCGCGGGCCGCCACAACATCGCCGAGATCGCCCTGCACCACGCCTGGTGTGTTCGCTCGGTGATCGGCCAGCTGACCGGGAAGACGCAGGCGCCGTTCCCGCTCGAGGGCGAGGACTGGTTCGATCTGTCGGACGGGCGGCGCCTCGCCTGGACCAAGGTCACCGCGCTCGTGGAGGATCAGCAGCGGCGGCTGGCCCGAGTCGTCGTGGACATCGGCGCCGGCCGGAGTCCATCTCCCCTGTCGGAGCCGGAGCGGTTCGACCTCGTGCTCGGCGTCACCTGCCACGCGGTGTACCACGCCGGGCAGATCCAGCTCATCAAGGTGCTGGGCGCGACGAAGAAGTGAGGAGGAGCACCAGGGCGACGCGCTGAACGTTCCTCGCGCCCGGCCGGTGGCGAATGCCCGGCGGAAATGGTGCCAGGCACTCCTCCAGAATTGGACCGGACCGCAGCGGCCCCGCCGGAAGGCGCGCGCGTGAAAGCACCAGAGGCGAGGCCGCTCACCGGAGCCACCCCCCCACCATCACGCCGACGGTCTGCGCCCCCAGCACCGCCATCGCGAGCGCCGCCGCGGCGCCGGCCAGCGTGAGCGCCCCCGGATGCCGGTAGCCGTTCATGAGCCCCGCGCGGCGCGCCGCCACCAGCATGGCGGAGAGCCCCACCGGGAGCACCAGGGCGTTGAGCGCGCCCACCGCGAGGAGGATCGCCACCGGCTGCCCCACCACCAGGAACACCGCCGTCGAGACCACGATGAACCCGATGATGAGCGGCGACGTCCGCCCGGTGAGCGCCGGATGCAGCGTCGGGAGTTCGAACGCCGGCTGGTGCGGGTGGTAACCGACCTCACCGGCGCGGCGGGACGAGCTGCTCCGGCGCCTCGGCGCGCTCCTCAGCCGGCACCTGCGGAAGCGCGATACGCTGGCTCGCCTCGGCGGAGACGAGTTCGGCGTCCTCCTCGAGAATTGTCCCCTGAGCGAGGCCCGTCAGATCGCGGAGAGCCTTCGGATCGCAATCGAGCAGCACCGGTTCGAGTGGGAAGGGAAGGCGTTCTCGATCAGCGGCAGCATCGGGTTACTCCGGGTGACGGCGGAGAGCGGCGGGATGGCCACCGTGCAGCGGGCAGCCGATGCCGCCTGCTATGCGGCGAAATATGCCGGAGGCAATCGGGTCCATCTCCAGCGCCTTGCTCCGGACTCGGCCGACCTGATACACGAGATGGCCCGGCGAACCGCCCGCCAGGCCCGAGCCGAAGCCGAGGGATGCCTCCAACGCCAGGACCGGCCAGACGGCCCGCCTCTCGCCTCGGACGGAGCGGTCCGGCGGCACGGCGAGGGGGCGGAGCGTGCTAGGAGCGCCCGGCCGGCCCATCCCGATAGCCCGGCGCCCAGACCACCAGACGATCGGTTTCCCCCGGGGCCGCCTCGAACGCGGGGGTCGTACCCGTAAACCAGCGCACGGCCTTCTCCACGAGGTCCCGCTCCTCCGCGGGGATCACCGACCGGATCGGTGCCTTCCAGTCCCTCGGATCCCGCACCCGGTCAAAGGCCGCGGCCAACTGCTCAAAGCGATAGCCGGTCGAACGCTTCGGATCGTAGGCTACGGATGCGGTCATCTGACTTTGTGCCATGAGTGGATTCCCGAGTTGATTCGCCAGCTCAGAATCTACGGAATCGCCGAAGCGCGCCAATCAACCAAAAGAGTGAATTAGGAGCTATTCAGAGAGCGAGGGCTTTCCCGCCTCCCGCCGCGTGACTGAACGCCGCCACTTCCAGGCGGCTCCGGAGCGCCAGCTTCTCCAGGATATTGTGCACGTGACTCTTGACCGTATGCACCGCGATGTGGAGCCGGGTGGCGATTTCCTTGTTGCTGAGGCCCTCACCGAGAAGATCGATCACCTGGCGCTCCCGGTTGGTCAACTGCACGGATTCCTGGATCCGGGCCTTGCTGCGCCTGGCCGCATCCCGGACGATCTGGCTGAAGAGCGAGCTGGTCAGCGCCTGGGGCAGCACCTCGGCGCCGCCGGCCACGGCGCGAATGGTGGCGAAAAACTCCTCGGACGACGCGTCCTTCATGATGAAGCCGGACGCTCCCGCATGCACGTACATGGCGACATCCTCATGAACCGGCAGGAGTCCCATGATGATCACTCGGGCCTCGGGAACTTCGTCACGGACCTTGGCGGTCAGGCTCACGCTGTCGTGGTCCTCCAGGCCGAAATCCAGGAGGATCACGTCCGGCCTGGCCTCCCGCGCCGTCGCGAGCGCCTCGTCAACATCCGCCGATAGGGCCAGGACTTTGAAACCCGGCTGAGTCCGGATCATCGCCGCGATCCCCTCGCGCAGGAGCCGGTTGTCGTCGATGAGGATCAGGGCGATGGGGCCGCCCGGAGCGTTCATGCGCGAGTTGCGCTCGCCCGCAGCGCTCATGCGCCAGGGTCTCCGATGCTCCAGCGGGGAGGGGTTTGTGTCTCGTTACGGAGATGCAAATTGGGGCGCAGGGGGAGGGGGTGGTATCGGGTAAAGACCGGACCCCCGGCCTTCCGTCAGGCTATCCCTGACATCCCGGGAGGGGACGGCGACTACTGGTCCGCCGGCAGGACGGCGTCGGGCACGAAAAGGCCGCGCTCGACGGCGAAACGGAACAGCTGGGCGCGGCTCTTCAGGCCGAGCTTCTCACTCAGGCGCCTGCGGTAGGTCTCGACGGTCTTCACGCTCACGGCCAGCTGGTCGGCGGCTTCCTGGTTGGTATGCCCCTGCGCCAGCAATCGGAGGACCTCGGCCTCACGGGGGCTCAGCGGCCGGGGCGGCCCGATGGCCGGCGCCTCGCCGGAGGCGGGTCGGGCCTCGTGGGGCCGGGGCGGCTCAGCGGGACGGGTGAGGTCGACGAAGGTGCGGCCGCGGTGGACGGCGCGGATCGCGGTCAGCAGCTCGACATCGGCCGCCTGCTTGACGATGTAGCCGGACGCGCCGGCCTGGAGCGCGGCGCGCATATAAGCCGGATCGTCGTGCATCGTGAGCACCAGCACCCGGGCGCCCGGCGCGACCAGCACCAGCTGCTCGATCGTCCGGGTGAAGCGGGCCCCGGGCATGGAGAGATCGAGCAGCACCACATGGGGCGCGGTTGCCCGGGCGCTGCGGACGGCCCCGGGGCCGTCCGCGGCCTCGCCCACCACCTCCATGTCGGACTGGGCGTTGATGAGCAGCCCCAGTCCGGCCCGGAGGACGGCGTGGTCGTCGGCGATGAGCACCCGGATTGTCGTCATGGGCGCCAGGCACCACCCACGGGAAAGCGCGCCGTGATCGAGGTACCCGCTCCGGGCCGCGACTCCACCTCGAGCGAGCCGCCGAGGAGGGCCGCGCGCTCCCGCATGCCTTTCAGGCCGAGACGCAGCCGACTCCGGGCGGCGGATTGCGCACCCACCGCCGGGTCGAGGCCGACGCCATCATCCTGGACCAGCAGGTTCACCGTCGACTCGTCGCGCACCAGCCGGACGCTCACGCTTCGGGCGCCGGCATGTTTCGCCACGTTGGTCAGGGCCTCCTGCAGGACCCGGTACACGCTGGTCTGCAGGAGCGGCGGGAGGGGCTCCGCCCCGAGGCCCTCGATCCGCACCTCCGCGTCCACGCCGTGGAGCCGGTCGAACTCCTCCACGTGGCGGGTGACGGCGGCGGCGAGCCCCAGCTCGTCAAGGGTGCCCGGGTGGAGGCCGCGGGAGAGGCGTCCCACTTCATCGAGGGTCTGGGCGACGATCCCCCGAAGCCGCTGCGCCAGCTCCGCCGCCGCCACCCGGCTCCGGGACTTCTCGAGCGTCCGCAACCCGATGAGCAGCGCGGTCAGCGACTGCCCGGTTTCGTCGTGGAGCTCACGGGCGATCCGCCGTCGCTCCTCGTCCTGGGCGGACATCACCTGCTCGATCAGCCGCTTGCGGAGCTCCTCCTCCCGCCTGCGCGCGGTGATGTCCCTGATCACGCCGACCACGCCGATGACCTCGGCGCTCTCCTCCGCACGCAACGGCGCGAACGAGACCGCGACCGGCACCGGAGATCCGTCGCCTGCCCGGAAGGTGAAGTCGCCCCGGGCATTATCCCGGCTCCCCGCCTGGCGCAATGCCTGGATCGCCGCCTGGCCGGCGGGAGGCACGAACCGGCCGAGCGGCGCACCGATGACCCGCTCGAGCGGCGTTCGCACGATGTCGGCAAACCGCCGGTTGCAGTACGCGATGACACCGTCCCGCGTCAGGGTGAGGGCGCCCTCGTTCATCTGATCGAACAGAATGTGGTAGGCCAGCTCCGCGCCGGCGAGGGTGATGACGTGCTCCCCACCGGGCCTGGCGACCACCAGGGCATCGACTTCTCCGGCCCGGATCGCGCGCAGGGTCTCCTCGGCGGTCTGGAGCCGGTCCCGGAGCCCCCGGCGGGGAGCCCGGGGGTGGCGCGGCGCTCTGCGCTTCCGGGTCACGGCGAGCGCCCGCCGGGAGACCCGCCGTCGCGCACGTCCAATCCGACCAGCACGCGCTCCTGGTTCGAGAGATCGCCGATGATCCTGCGGATCGGCGGTGGCAGGGTGCGCACCAGGGTGGGGATGACGATGATCTCGTCCCGGCGCGCCAGGTGCGGCTGGCGCAGGAGGTCGACCACCTCGATGCGGTACCGGCCGGCGAGGTGGCTTTTGCAGAGCCGCTTCAGATTGGCGAGGGCGGTGACCGATTTCGGCGTCTGCCCCGCCACGTACAGCCGCAGCCGCCAGGTCCGACGGGCTCCAGTCTTCATTCGACGCCGCGCCTCCGCGCCGCCGGGCGGTCGTCGGCGGGCGCTTGCTCCCGCCGGGCATCCCGGGCCGACCCGATGGCCACGCTGCCATCGGCCCGGCGGCTCACGTCCAACAGGACGATGCCGCGGTCGGTCATCAAGAACTCCCGGACCTGGTTGGAGTGCGCCATGCCCCGGGCCTTGACGATCTGGATCGCCCGGTTGCGCTCGCCGTTCGCTTCCAGGTTTCCGAGCAGCATCCACACGTCCATCAGCGAGGAGACGCCGAGGTCGGTCTGCTCCGCCGCGCCGCCCCCCTCGGTCAGGGAGGTGAAGAGCGCGGTGATCTGGCGGAGCTTCATGAAATCGATGAGCCGCGCCAGCATGGCCTTCACTTCGATCTCGCTGCCTACGGCGATCAGGTTGGTGACCGGATCCACGACGACCACCTGCGGCTGGCAGGCGTCGATCAGCCGGTGCATCGCCACCAGGTGGGCTTCCAGACCCAGGGCCGTCGGCCGCTGGGCGTGCACCTGCAGCAGGCCCCGGCGCATCCAGGGCTCGAGGTCGATGCCGATCGAGCGCATGTTGCGCGCGATCTGGCTGGGAGACTCCTCGAAGGCGAAGTAGAGGCAGCGCTCCCCGCGCCGGCACGCGGCCTCCACGAAATGCGCCGCCAGGCTGGACTTGCCGGTACCCGCCGTTCCCGACGCGAGCACGCTGTTGCCGCGAAAGTAGCCCTCCCGCGCGAACATCGCGTCCAGCCCGGGCACCCCGGTGGAGAGGTGCGCGGTGGTCGCCTGGTGCGTGAGCCCCAGCGAGGTGATCGGCAGCACCGAGACTCCGTGGTCGTCTATCAGAAACGGCACTTCGTTCCCGCCGTGCGCCGAGCCGCGGTACTTGAGGATGCGCAGGCGCCGGGTCGCGCTCTGCTCCCTCACCCGCTGATCGAGCAGGATCACGCAGTCGGAGACGTACTCCTCGAGGCCGTGTCGCGTCAGGTGCTCGGCTTCCCGCTCGCCGGTCACGATGGCCGTGACCTCCTTCGTCTTGAGCCAGCGGAACAGCCGGGCCAGCTCGGCGCGCACCACGAACCGGTCGGAGAGCCCGGAGAAGAGCGTCTCGATGGTGTCCAGCACGACGCGCTTGGCGCCGATTGAATCAATGGCGTGGCCCAGCCGGATGAACAGCCCCTCGAGGTCGTACTCGCCCGTCTCCGTCAGCTCGGAGCGCTCGAGGCGCACGTAATCGAGCAACAGCCGCCGGCGGGCCCGCAGCCGCGCCAGGTCGAATCCGAGCGACCGGGCGTTTTCCACGAGGTCAGCGGGAGTCTCTTCGAATGACATGAAGACGCCGGGCTCGCCGTGCTCGAGCGCACCGCGTACCAGGAATTCCATGGCGAGCAGCGTCTTGCCGCAGCCCGCACCGCCGCACACCAGGGTGGGCCGCCCGCGGGGCAGTCCTCCGTTGGTGATCTCGTCCAGGCCCGCGATCCCGGTCGGGGCCTTGGCGAGCGGGCGTCTGGCTGGCCGCCTCCCGTTCCGGGCCCGCTTGGTCGGGTCGGGCTTCGGGCGTCGAACGGCTGAGGTCATGCGGGTTCTCGGGAGGAGTGTGCGGTGACCGACGCGCCGACTCGGAGCGGGCAGGTGACGGCGCGCCCTCTCTGTCGCGGTAGCCATTGCTACGCCCGAAGGATACAGGCCATGGCTGAAGGATCAAGACCGGCGCTGCATACCGCCGGCGTCGCTACCGGAGTGGCGCGGGTCCCCACCCTCAGGACTTCGCCCTCGCGGGCCGCCGGGTTCCGGGCAGGATCGACTGGTCGGCCGTCACCGCCATGGGCGCGGTGAGGAGGAACTCCGCCTGGAGCTCGTTCAACGCGTCGCCCAACCTGCGGTTGACTTCGCGATCCTGATCCCGGCTGTCGCTCACGATCAGGATGTGGGTGACCTGCTCGTCGAGCACGAATCGGCCCACCCAGGTCCGCGCCCGGCGCTTGGCGTCCGAGTGCTCCTGGTCGAGAAGGGTCCGGATCGTGCGTAGCCGATCCTCCGCTTGTGGAGGCACGACCCGATAGGCGTACGCCCACATGGTCTTCGACGCCGGCCCGCGCTTGCTGGACCCCATAGGTTCTTCACCTTCCCCGGCTCCGTCTGCAGCCGAGTCGTCCCGACGGCTTCTCACCTAAGGCTACCCCACAGCGCCATGGACGGGTATCGCTCGATAGGATGAGGCCAGGATGACCCAGCTCCGGCGTCGGGGTGACGTCACCCCGGGTCCCGACCACTCTCACCGGAACAACCCCGGCACCCTGGTCACCACCGTATAGACCCCGAGCACCGCCATCGCCAGCGCCGCCGCGGCGCCCGCCAGGGTGAGCGCCCGCGGATGCCGGTAGCCGTTCATGAGCCCCGCCTTGTGCGCGGCCACCAGCATCGCTCCGAGCCCCACCGGGAGCACCAGCGCGTTGAGCGCACCCACCGCGGTGAGAATGGCCACCGGCTGCCCCACCACCAGGAATACCGCGGTCGAGACCACGATGAACCCGATGATGAGCGCGGGGGCCCTCGAGACCAGCGCGGGATGCAGCGTCCGCACGAACGACACCGAGGTGTACGCCGAGCCCACCACCGACGTGGCCGCCGCGGCCCACATTACGGCCCCGAAGAGCCGGTAGCCGGGCTCGCCCGCGGCCAGCCGGAACACCGACGCGGCCGGGTTACCAGGGTCGAGGACGCCGCCGTGGGTCACCACGCCGAATGCTGCCAGGAAGAGCACCACCCGCATCACGGTGGCCACCCCGATGCCGGTGACCGCGGAGCGGGTCGCCTGGCCCACCATCTCCGGGCCGGCGATACCGGCGTCGAGCAGCCGGTGGGCGCCGGCGAAGGTGATGTAGCCTCCGACGGTCCCCCCGACGATGGTCACCACGGAAAGCGCGTCGAGTTGGAGCGGGAGCACGGTGCGGAGCGCGGCCTCGCCCAGGGGGGGCGCCGCCGCCGCAGCCACATAGAGGGTGAGCAGCACCATCAGCGCGCCCATCAGCTGGGCGAAGCGGTCCATCGCGCGCCCCGCCTCGCGGGAGAGGAAGAGTCCGATGGCGATGGCGGCGGAGAGCGCAGCACCCGCCTTGATGTCGAGACCGAACAGCGCGTTCAACCCCAGCCCCGCCCCCGCCACGTTGCCGATGTTGAACGCGAGGCCGCCCAACCCCACCATGACCGTGAGCGCCTTGCCCAGGCCCGGCAGCACCAGGTCGGCGAGCATCTGCGCGGGGAGCCGCGCCGCCACGATAACCCGCCAGATGGTGAGCTGGGCGCCGAGGTCGAACAGCACCGAGAGCAGCACGGCGAAGCCGAAGCTCGCGCCCAGCTGGCCGGTGAACACCACCGTCTGGGTGAGGAAGCCCGGCCCGATGGCGGAGGTCGCCATGAGGAACGCCGCGCCCAGCAGCACGCGCAGGCGGCCTCGCCCGCCGAACGGGGGTGGAGCGGCGGGACCGGGGGCGGGGGCGGACGCCGCGCCAACGACGCCGCCGGGATCGCCGGGAGCGGAAGCCATGAGCCGCGTATTATACCCGCCCATGTGCGCAGCCTCGCCGAGACCACCCGCCTCGCCTGCCTTACCCGCCCCTGGCGCTCCCCGCGTCCCGGCCGCGCCGTGGCATCCCAAACGCGTCCTGGTCTCCCACACCCTGCACGAAGGGTTGGGCGAGTACATCCTTGCCCGCCGGCCCGACCTCGAGGTCCGCGCCCGGGACCTGCGCGAGATCACCGCGGAGGACGTGGAATGGGCCGAGGTCTTCGTGGGCTTCTGGCCGCCGGCCGCGGGGCCGTGGCGCACGCTCCGCTGGATTCATTGCATCGGGGCCGGGGTGAACGCCTTCTCGTTCCGGACCGGGCTCTCCGGGGGGACGCTGCTCACCCGCACCTCGGAAGATTTTGGCTCCATGATCGGCGAGTATTGCCTGGCCCGCGCCCTCGCCGTGACCCAGCGGCTCCGCCACCTCGAGGCCGAGCAGCGGGCCCGGAGCTGGAAGCCCAGGCACCCGGAGCAGCTCCGGGGGACCACGGTGCTGATCGTGGGCACCGGCGCCGTGGGCCGGGGGATCGCGCGCGCGTTCCTGGGAGCGGGGTGCGTGGTCGAGGGGCTCTCGCGGAGGGGCGAGCCGCGGGAGCCGTTCGCCGCGGTGCGGCCGGCCGAGCGGTTCGCCGAGGCGGTGCGCGGTGCGCGCTGGCTGGTGCTGGCCTGCCCGCTCACCGAGGAGACTTTCCACTTCCTGGACCGCGCCCGGCTCTCCGAGTGCGCCGGGGGCTACCTGATCAACGTGGGCCGGGGACAACTGGTGGAAGAGCCGGCGCTGGTCGAGGCGCTCGATCGGGGCTGGCTGGCCGGGTGCGCGCTCGACGTCTTCGAGACCGAGCCCCTCCCCACCGATTCCCCGCTCTGGGTCCGGCCCGAGGCCACCATCTCACCCCACATCTCGGGCCTCACCACGATTCCGGGCGCGGGCGACGGGTTCCTCGAATGTCTGGAAGAGGTGGAGGCGGGACGCACGCCGAAGCTGGCGGTGGATGTGGGGCGAGGGTATTGAATGAGGAGGTAGCGAGGAGGAGGTAGCGAGGAGGAGGTAGCGAGGAGGGGAATGCAAAAAGGGGGATTTCTCCCCCTTCTCGCTTCTCGCTACCTCCTACTTCCTTACGAAGATCTAGATCCTGAATTGAAATCCGCCGGTGATCGGGAACGAGGTGGCGGACTTGTCCTTGAAGATCTGGCCACTCGACTTCCTCAAGGCGATGTCGGCCTGCGGGCTCGCCAGGAGGCCGATCCGCTCGGCAAACCACCAGGTGATGGTTGCCCCGCCGTTCACGGCGAAGTGGGCGTCGGTGCGGATGCCGGTCGCGTCGCGGAGGGCCCGGTTGGGCGAGTAGACCATGAGCCCGGGGCCGGCGTTGAGCGCGACGGTCCACTTGACCATCGCCACGAGGCTGTAGCTCAGCTTGACGAAGGTGTGGACGATGTTCCACCGCTGGTCGTTCGCCCCGCCGATCACCGTGCCGTCCGTCTGGTACACGCTGTGGTGGGCCCAGTCGGCGGAGAGGGCGAGGTGGAGGCGCGAGCCGAGCGCGATGCTGCCGCCGGCGCCGAAGGAGGACTCCCCCTTGAGCGACTGCCCCGCGGTGACATCGTCGGCGTTACCCTTGGAGGTCTGGGTGTACCCGGCGCGGATTTCCACCGTGGCGAACCTGCCCGATTCCTGGGCGAGCACGGGACCCGCAGTGAGGGCGAAAACACCGATCGCGAACACGGGGCGAAGGACTCGCATGGTCACCCCCTTGGGCGGAGAATTGGGTGCGAGGAAGCCGGGTGCAGCTCCAGGCGAAGGCCCAGGGCGGGGCGGCGCGCACTCCAACCCGCCAGCAATCAACGCCTTCGGAGCGATGTGGTCAAGTTTTCCCCGGGCTTCCCCCGCCTTCCAGTACCCGGATGACTTCCGGCGGGCGACAACGGGCGCCCGGAGCCCTGCGTAGCTTTCCGGCCGCTCCGCGGCTTCTCTCTCAAGGAATCCCGATGCTGCCCGATCTCGGCGTCCTCCATCCCGAAGTGGTCCATTTCGTCGTGGCCCTGGGACTCGTGGGGGTGCTGCTCCGGCTGGTCTCCCTTACCGGGCGGCTTTCCTGGACCAACCCGGCCGCGGCCGCGCTGCTGATCCTCGGCGCCGGAGCGTCGGTGGTCGCGGTCAAGTCCGGCACCGACGCGCATGACACCGCCGAGCGGATCCCCGGCGCCCGCCAGGCGGTGATGGAGCACGAGGATTGGGGCAAGCGCACCCGGAACCTGCTGCTCGGGGTGGCGGGCCTGGAGCTCCTCGGGCTGGTTTTCGGGTCGAGCGGGGCGGGCCGGGCACTCCGGTTCCTCTCCGCGGGGGGCGGGCTCGTCGCGGGGGGGTTCATCGTGAAGGTGGCGGACCTGGGGGGCGACGTGGTCTACGAGTACGCCGGGGGCGTCGGCACCCGCTCGGGCGATCCGGCCGACGTGGACCACCTGCTGGTGGCGGGGCTCTTCCACGGGGCGAGGACGGCCCGGGACTCGGGCCGAGCGGAGGACGCCGCGCGGCTCACCGAGGAGCTGGCCCGCCGGCTTCCCGACGACACCACGGTCAGGTTCCTCGCCATCGAGTCACGGCTCCGGGACCGGAAGGACGCCGCGGGTGCGCTCACCGCCCTGGGGGCGCTGCAGGTCCCGGCCGACAACCAGCGGCTCGCGGTGCGCCACGGCGTGCTCACAGCCCAGGCGCTCGCGGCGGCGGGGATGCCGGACAGCGCCAGGGCGGTGCTCACCGCGCTCGCCGTGCGCTTCCCGGAGAGCCGGGGGGTCAAAGACGCGCTGGCGAAGCTCCCCTAGGCCCGGATGTGGTCCGGCCGCCAGTGCTGGACGGCCATCTTGATGTCCTTCCGGGTGGTGATCTCGCCGGAAAGGATCCGGTCCACCAGGTGCGGCACCTCGGCGTCGGAGGCGAACCGGAGGCCGATCAGCTGGTCGCGGGTGAGCTTCTCGAATTCGCTGTAGCGCCCGGGGAGGAGCCGCTCGAGGCGGAGGGTTTCTTCGAGGCGGATCACCCGGTCCTGCACCTGGAGCGGCATCCAGCGGCAGAGGAGGAACCCCACCGACAGCGCGATGGCGACCACAGCCGCCCACAGGGTGCCGAGCGAGGGTCCCCGGGCGAGCGTCACCAGCGAGACGATCGCGTTGATGGCAAGGACCGGCTGCACGAAGAAGTGCCACGGCGGAAGCCAGCGCGCGTGGTTGCCGAAGTTCTGGACCGAGTCGTCTGACATGGGACCTGCTCCAATGGGTGGGGTGAAGGTCTCCGCCCCGGATCACCGGGCTTGGGCGTAGCTCCGGCGAAACCAGGCATACACCGGGAGTCCGGCGAGAAGCAGGGCGGCACCGATGGCGGCATCCTTCGGGGCCTCGCGGATCGTGTTCCCTATGAGATACCCCGAAAACAGGATGAACACCACCGGGGTGACCGGGTAGCCCCAGGCGCGGTAGGGGCGGTGCAGGCCGGGCTCCCGGCGGCGGAGGACGATCACCGCAACGCAGGAGAGGGCGTAGAACAGGAACGAGACGAACACCATGTAGGTGATGAGCTGGAGGTAGGTCCCGCTCATCGCCAGCGCCGCGGACCAGAGCCCCTGCACGACCAGCGAGGTGTTGGGGGTCTGGTAGCGGGGGTGGAGACGGGCCGCCCACCGGAAGAACTGCCCGGCCCGCGCCATCGCGTAGGGAATCCGGGCCGCCGTGAAGACGATGCCGTTGTTGGAGCCAAGGGTCGAGATGAGCACCGCGACGGTGATGAGCGAGGCGCCGGCGGTGCCGAGCACCACGCGCATCGCGTCGGCCGCCACCAGCCCCGACCTCGCGGTCGCCGCCTGGCCCAGGACGTAGAGCACCGCCACGCTCACGCCGATGTAGAGCACGCTCACCAGCACCGTGGACATCACGATGGAGCGCGGCATGTCCCGGGCGGGGTTGCGCAGCTCGCTGCCGACGTACGTGATCTCGATCCAGCCGTCGTAAGCGAAGAGCACCGCGATCATCGCCACGCCGAAGGGGCCCACCAGGCTGTGGGCGGACTCCCGGGGCCAGAGCGGCTCGAAGTTGGCGAGCTGCCCGCCGGGGAGGAGGAGGCAGAGCGCCACCAGGGCCACGACCGCCACGATCTTGATGAGGGTGAGCACGTTCTGAGTCAGCGCGCCGACCCGGAGCCCGAAGCAGTTGAGCAGGGTGAGCAGCAGGATCGAGCCCGCGGCGACCAGCTTGACGGCGAGCGGGGAGAACGGCAGGAAGAAGCCCAGGTAGGTCGCGAAGCCCACGGCGATGGCGGCTATCGAGGCCGGGTTGACGACGATGGCGCTGCCCCAGCCGTAGAGGTAGCCCCAGATCGGGCCGAAGGCGCGCCGGAGGTAGACGAACTGGCCCCCGGCCCTGGGCATCGCGGCGCCGAGCTCGGCTATGCAGAGGGCGCCGCAGAGCGAGACCACCGCACCGACGACCCAGACCAGGATGGTGGGGAACGACGCCGTGAACGCCGCGGCGATCGTGCTGGGCACGATGAAGATGGACGAGGCGATGATGGTGCCGACATTGATCATCGTGGAGTCGAGCAGGCCGAGCTCGGGGCGCAGCCCGTCGGGCTCGGCCGCCGGGGGGGCGGGACCGGTGAGGGAAGGGAGGGCGGGTGCCGCGGCGCGGGGGGCGGCCGCGCTCGCGGGCAACGGATCACTGGTCACGGGTTCCCAGAGCGCGGTGGAGGCCGGGGGAACGGGGCGCCGGGGGCCGGATGGGTCGAATTGGCCGGCGCGGTT
>DASYRI010000122.1:0-4436 GCA_036004545.1 Gemmatimonadales bacterium | reverse complement strand
CGGTTTGGCACCTCGATGTCGGCTTGTCACATCCTGGGGCTGGAGAAGGTCCCAAGGGTCCGGCTGTTCGCCGGTTAAAGTGGCACATGAGCTGGGTTCAGAACGTCGTGAGACAGTTCGGTCTGTATCCGTCGTGGGCGTAGGAGTGTTGAGGGAACTCGTCCTTAGTACGAGAGGACCGGGACGAAGCGATCTCTCGTGTACGGGCTGTCCTGCCAAGGGCATCGCCCGGTAGCGATATCGCGCGCAGATAACCGCTGAATGCATCTAAGTGGGAAACTGTCCCCAAGATGAACACTCCTGGACCGCAAGGTCCCTCAAGGGCCCTGGGAGACTACCAGGTTGATAGGGCGCAGGTGTACGGGGGGCAACCCCTTCAGCCGAGCGCTACTAATCGCCCGTGCAGTTTGATCTCTTTTTCCTTGCATCATCATCCAACCTCAATTCCTTGTTCAGGAGGTAGCGAGTAGCGAGTAGCGAGAAGGGAACTGCCTTTCCCCTTCTCGCTAACTCCTCCTCGCTACCTCCCGAGTAATTGGCTGCCGACCAGCGCACGGGGGCCACACCCGTTCCCATTCCGAACACGGTCGTTAAGCCCCGCAGCGCCGATGGTACTACGATTGAGAGATCGTGGGAGAGTAGGCCGTCGCCAGCCATTCCCATTGAAGCCCGGGCTCCCAGCGAGTCCGGGTTTCTTTTTTGGAACCGCGTCAACGGTCAACGGAGGACGTTGGGCGGTCGACAATGGGCAGGGAGCAGTGGCCGCCCACTGCCCACTGCCCACCGCCAACTGCCCACTCTCGCCGGTTGACCGTTGACGCCGTTCCACCACGATACGCTCCGCACGCCTACATTCCGGTCGTGCCCCGCTCCGGCCACGTCGCCCTCGCCGGCCGACCCAACGTCGGCAAGTCCTCCCTGCTCAACGCCCTGGTCGGGGAGCACCTCGCTCTGGTGAGCCCCAGGGCCCAGGCCACCCGCCTCCCGGTGACCGGCCTGCGCACCGAGGGCGACGTGCAGTACGTCTTCCACGATCTTCCCGGACTCCTCGACCCCGAGTACGCGCTCCAGGCCCGGATGCGCGCCCTGGCGCTCGACGGGGTCCGGCGCGCCGACGTCATCCTCCACCTGCACCCCGCGGCGGAAGCCCCGGCGCCGGCGATCTGGACCGTGGCCGGGCTGCCGGCGCCACCCGCGGCGCCGGTGCTCACCGTGTACACCAAGGGCGATTTGCTCCCGCCGGCGCGCCGGGCCGGGCTGGCCGCCTCGGGGGTCGTGGTATCGGCCACGACCGGGGACGGGCTGGACGACCTGCTCGCCGCCGTCGCCGCCAGGCTCCCGGAGCGGGAGTTCGCCTTTCCCGCCGACGACCTCGGCACTCAGCCGCTCCGATTCTTCGCCTCCGAGTACCTGCGCGAGGCGGCGTTCGAGCACCTGGAGCAGGAGCTGCCGTACGCCTTCACCGCCGCCATCGAGGAGTTCCGCGAGACCACCGATCCGGTGTACATTCGGGCGTCGCTCTTCGTCGAGCGCGACTCCCAGAAGCGGATCCTCATCGGCGAGGGCGGCCGCACCCTCAAGGCCATCGGCCGGCACGCCCGGCAGCGACTGGAGCAGCTGATGGGCCGGCGGGTGTACCTCGACACCTGGGTGAAGGTGCTTCCGAAATGGCGGCGCGATGCGGCGGCCCTGAGCCGCCTGGGATTCCCCGACCTTCCCACGGAGCGCGCATGACGCTCGCCCCCGAGCTCCTCGAGATCCTGGTGTGCCCCAAGTGCAAGGGCGACCTCGAGTACCGTCCCGCCGAAGCGGTGCTCGTCTGCCACACCTGCCGGCTCGCCTATCCGATCGAAGACGACATCCCGATCATGCTGATCGACGAGGCGAAATCGGTTTGACCCCGGTTGACCTCGCGCGGGTCGTGGACACCGCGCGGCGCGCCGCGGCGGCGGCGAATCACGCCTTCGTCGGCACCGAGCACCTGCTCGCCGCGACCCTGACCGAAGCCGACGGGGACGCCGCCCGCGCGCTCTCCGCCGCCGGCGTTTCCCAGGACGGCCTGGCGGAGGAGCTGCTCGCCGGGCTGCCGGCCGCCCAGAGCGGCGCGCCGGGCCCGCCGCCGATGAGCCGCTTCGCCGAGCGGGCGGTCCAGGAAGCCGAGCGGGAAGGGGGGCGGCTGGTGGCGGTCCTGCTCCGGGCGCCGAAGGGGCGCATCGCGAGCGTGTTAGCGCGCCGCGGCGCCAACCAGGAGGAGCTGCGCAACGCGCTCGCGCCGGCTCGCCCCGCCAGACCCGCCCAGCCCCCCCGGGCGCCGCCCCCGGAGCCGTCTCGAGCCAGACCGGCCCGCCCCCCGACGCCGTCCCGGACTCCCCCCGCCCTCGCCCCCGCCGCCCCGGAGCCGGCCGCCACCGAGCGGAGGCTCCCGCCGCACCTCGAGCCGAAGCCGGGGCGCACCGGGTTAGGCCGGATACCCTGGAGCCTGATCCTCCTGCTCGGCATTCCGGTCAGCCTGGTGTTGCGCTGGCAGCAGGGGTCGCCGCTCCTGATATTCATCGCGGCCTGCCTGGCCATGCTTCCGCTGGCGGGCGTCATGGGCGAGGCCACCGAGCAGCTGGCCGAGCGGAGCGGACCCACCGTGGGCGGTCTGCTCAACGCCACCTTCGGCAACGCGGCGGAGCTGATCATCGCCCTCGTGGCGCTCCGGGCGGGAATGGTGGATCTCGTGAAGGCCTCGATCACCGGCAGCATCCTCGGCAACCTGTTGCTCATCCTCGGGCTTTCGCTGCTGGCCGGCGGGCTCCAGTCGCCCCTGCTCAAATTCAACCGGACCTCGGCCGGCATGAGCGCGGCGATGCTCGCCCTGGCGACGGCGGGTCTGGCCTTTCCCGCGCTCTTCCATTTCGTCCATCCCGGCACCGCGACGGCGCGGCTGGCGCTGACCGAGCTGCAATTGTCCGAGGCCGTCGCCATCATCCTTGCGCTCACCTACGCCGCGTCCCTGGTGTTTTCGCTGCGGACCCATCGCGCCCTGTTCGGCGTCGATCCCGCCGCGACCCCGCAGGGCCCGACCTGGAGCGCGCCCAGGGCCATCGGCCTGCTGGCGCTGGCCACCGGCGGGGTCGTGGTCGAATCGGAGCTGCTGGTCGGCTCCGTGGAGCCGGTCACCCATGCGCTCGGGATCTCGCAGACCTTCCTCGGGCTGATCCTGATCCCGGTGATCGGCAACGCCGCGGAGCACGCGACGGCCATCACGGTTGCGCGCAAGGGCAAACTGGATCTCTCCTTGCAGATCGCGCTCGGCTCGAGCACCCAGGTGGCGCTGCTGATCGCGCCCCTGCTGGTCCTCGCGGGAGTGCTCCTGGGGCAACCGTTGAGCCTGCTGTTCACTCCGCTGGAGGTGGTGGCCCTGGGGATCTCGACCGTGGTAGTCTCCATCATCACCCTGGATGGGGAGTCTCACTGGTTCGAGGGGGTTCAACTCCTCGCCCTGTACGCCATGGTGGCGGCTGCCGCCTACTTCCTCTGATTTGACTCGCGGGGTCGAGTTCCGTAAGTTGCTCTACGATAAACCTTTACGAGAGGCCCCGGGTGCGGACTCGCCCGACCATTCTCTATTTTGGGCCGGTCGGGGAGCCTGTCCCGGACCTGGTCAAGCGGTGGGCGGCGGGCAAGGACTTCCCCCTGGAGGTCCACGCCGACCCCGCCGCGGTGGAGTCCATCGTCCTTCGCGGGCATCCGTGCCAGCTGTTCATCGACGCGGATCGCATGGGGGCGGCCGGTCTCGAGCTGGTGCGGCAGATCAAGAGCGACCCGTTCACCGCCATCATTCCCGCCCTGGTGTTCGCCGCCTCCCACGACGCCGACGCGATCCAGAGCTGGTTCGCGGCCGGTGCCGACGAAATCCTCACCGGGGTGTTCCCGCCGGCCGAGCAGCTGGCCCGGCTGGACGGACTCCTGGTGCGCACCCAGCGCGACGTGTCGGTGCACCCGTCCACCCGGATGCCCGGGACCACGGAAATCGAGCGGGAGATCCGGCGGCGGCTGGAGAGCGCCCAGGAATTCGCGGTCTGTTACGCGGACCTCGACCACTTCAAGGAGTACAACGACCGGTACAGTTACTATGACGGCGACCGGGTCATCTACATCGTGTCGCGGATCCTGCACGACGTGGCGAAGGGCCTGCTCGGCGTGCGGGGCTTCGTGGGGCACATCGGCGGCGACGATTTCATTTTCGTCATCCCCGCCACGGAGATCAGCGTGGTCTGCGGCGAGATCCTCTCGGTGTTCGACGCCCTGGTCCCGTTCCAGTACAACGAGCAGGACCGGCGGGCAGGGTATTACTTCGGCAAGGACCGGCGCGGGCAGCTGCACCGGGTGCCGCTGATGACCCTCTCGATCGGGATCGTCACCAACCGGCATCGGGTCTTCGCCCACCC
>DASYRI010000121.1:0-3995 GCA_036004545.1 Gemmatimonadales bacterium | reverse complement strand
CGGCGGGATCGGCCGCGAGCGGTACGCGAGCTACCTCGTGCTGCTGGAGGAGCTGCGGAGTGCGCCGAGGGAGTGGGAGTAGGACGGCGTCACCGGTCAACGGTCAACAGTCAACGGGAACTGCCCAACTCCGCTGAGTCCTTGCGTCGTTGCGTCCTTGCGTCTTTGCGTCTCACCCCGTTGACCGTTCACCGTTGACCGTTGACGCTGTTCAGAGCCGCTCTCAGCCCCGCCAGCACCTCATCCGGCTTCCCGTCCCCCCAGAAATGGATGTAGTAGATCCGGGGCGACTCCCCGATCAGGTGGCTGTGCATCGCGGTGGCGGTGATGCCGTGCGAGGTGAGCGCGGCCACCAGCGGCGCCACCCGCTCGCCCGGCACCGCGAAGTCTCCCGCGGCCAGCATGCGTTCGGGGTTCACCATCTGCAGGTTGATCGGTGTCCCGTAGGCCATCGCCGGCACCAGGGTGCGGCCGTGCAGGGTGACCGCGCCCTTGACGAGGACCGGGCCGAACTGGGCCACCGCCCCCGATGCGCGGCCGCTGATGCCGAGGGCCCGGAAGACCGAGACCGTATCAATCGTGACCGGGGCCGGCGGCGCGGCCTCCACCGGGCGGGGCGTCGCCGTCCTGGCGAGGACCCGATCCACCGCCTCCGCCAGGCGGAGCGCCGGCCCTTCGCCATGGAAGTGTACGTAGGTGATCTGAGGCGATTCGCCGGCCAGGTGATTGTGAATCGCGGTGACCGCGAGCCCCCGCGCCCCGAGCTCCCGGAGCACCGGCGGCAGCTCGGCGGAGAGCAGCACCAGGTCACCCATCGTCACCGCGGAATCGGCGTTCCCGGCGAACCCCGCCCAGGCGCCGAGGGCGAGTGCCGGCGCTACCGCCACACCACCCACGGTGAGCGCGATGTCCCGGCGGGGGAAGTTGTAGCGGACGTAACCCGCGGCCGCGGCGGGGCGGGACTGGAGCACCCGGCCCACCGCGTTCCACGTCGCGGTGTCGGCCTGGGCGAGCGCGGGCCGCGGCGCCGCGAGAACGAGGAGCGAAAGGGCGAGAAGCGTCTCCCCCCGCGTCCCGCACCCTCCCCGAGCCTCCAGCACCGATTCAGCGCCCCGCACGCTGCGGGTTCCAGGTATGCGTCTCCTCGTGGGCATACTTGCACCAGGCATGGAGCGCGTCGTAGATCAGAAACCCGGCCGCCAGCTGCTCGTGATCGTCGCTGTACATCCGGGAGAGGCCGAGCGAGACGGCCAGCAGCCCGGCCGCCTGGGGCGCGAGCTCGAAATGCGCGGTGTCGGCGCCCCGGACGATGACGGCGATCTCCTCCAGCGCGGGATCGTCGAGCCGGTACTTGGCGAGGAAGGCGTCGAAGCTGCAGCGGGGCCCGTCGTGGGAGAGCTCGACCCCTTCGACGTCGAACGGGGTCGCGCCCTCGCGCGCCGCCCGCTCCAGCACCTCCTCGGGCTTGGCGAAGAGGAACTCCGCGTCGGCGTCAATGAAACGGGCGATGAGCCACGGGCAGGCGATCCGGTCCACCTTGGGCCGTTCGCGGGTGATCCATTTCATGGGGGCCTCCGGGGAAGTGGGGTGGGGTTGACGGGAAGATAGCCGCCGCCGGCCCTGTCTCTCGTTCCCCTTGACGGTTTAGGTGAGAACCCGTAGCTTGGCCTAAACCGATTAGGTGAGCGCCATGGCCAGCCAGCCGGTGGACCTGCTGCAGGGCACCCTCGAGTTCCTCGTCCTCAAGACCCTCTCCTGGGGGGCGATGCACGGATTCGCCGTCGGGCGCTGGATTCGCAAGACCACCGGTGACGCGCTCGCCATCGAGGAGGGCGCCCTCTATCCGGCCCTCCACCGCATGGAGCGACGCGGCTGGATCGAGGCGGAGTGGGGCGTCACCGAGAACAACCGGCGCGCCAAGTACTACCAGCTCACCCGGCTCGGCCGCGATCAGTTGCGGCGGGAGGAGACCAGCTGGACCCGCTACGTCGCCGCGGTCTCCAAGATCATGGCCGCGGCCCGGGTCCCGGCGTGACCCCGCTCCCCGGCGTCCGCCGGCTCTTTCGCCTTGCGACCGGACGCTTCACCGCGGAGGCGGACCTCGAGGAGGAGGTGCAGCTGCACCTCGATCTCCTGACCGAGGAGCTGGTTGCGGAGGGGATGGAGCCAGCCGCCGCGCGGCGCGAAGCGGAGCGGCGGTTCGGCGATCGCAAGCCGATCGGGCGGTTCGTCCGCGCCATCGACCGTGGCGCGCGGCGGGAGCGCCGGCGCAGGGAGTCCCTGGCCCTCTGGGGGCAGGACCTGCGGATCGCGCTCCGCACCCTGCTCCGCCAGCCGTTCTTCGCGGCGGGAGCGGTGGGGATCGTGGCCCTGGGCGTCGGCGCCGCCAGCGCGATGTTCACCGTGCTCAACGCGGCGTTCTTTCGTCCGTTCGCCTATTCGGACCCTGACCGCCTGGTGTACGCCTGGGAGGTGTCGGTCACCGGCCACCGCATGGCGGCCGCCGGTCCGAACGCGGCCGACTGGGCTCGCGAGACCCGGCTCTTCTCCCACCTCGCCTACTTCACCCGCGACGAGGCGATTCTCTCCGGCGTCGGGGAAGCGGAGTACGCCCAGGCGGGTATTGTTTCCCGGCCGCTCGCGGCCGCCCTCGGGATCGCACCGCTCATCGGGCGGTGGTTCAGCGAGGATGAAGCCCGGCTCGGCGGCCCGCCGGTCGCCGTGCTCGGCGAAGGGCTCTGGCGGCGGCGCTATGGCGCCGACCCGGCGATCATCGGCCGATCCGTCCGGCTGAGCGGCACCCCGGTGACGGTGGTCGGCGTGATGCCGCGCGCGTTCGCGTTCCCGGTCGGCGTGCAGCTCTGGCTTCCCGCCGAGCCGTGGAACGACGGCACCAGCCGCACGGCGCACAACTGGCGGGTGATCGCGCGACTCGCCCCGGGGGTTGACCGGGCGGCCGCCCAGCGCGACCTGAGCGCGCTCACCCGCCGGCTGGTCGCCGGCGAGACCGGCGGCCCCGACTTCATCGCCGCGGGCACCCTCCTGGTTTCGCTACGGGACGAGCTGGTGCGGGGTGAGAGCCGGAAGGTGCTCCTGCTCCTTCAGGGCGCCGTTCTCCTGGTGCTTCTCATCGCCGCGGTGAATCTCACCAACCTCACCCTGGCCCGTGGGGTGCGCCGCCGGGGCGAGATCGGAATCTGCCTGGCGCTGGGCGCCCGGCAAGCCGATGTCCTCCGGCGGTTCGCCAGCGAAAACCTCCTCCTGACCGTCGCCGGGGGCGGGCTCGGCCTCCTGCTCGCAGCCCTGATCCGCGGCCTGATGCTGCGCTGGGTGGGGCGCATGCTTCCCTTCGTCGAGACCCTGCCGCTCGATGCCCGGGTGGCGGCGTTCGCGATCGGCCTGGCCGTCCTGGTAGGGCTCGGCTCCTCGCTGATTCCCGCCTGGCGGGTGAGCGGAGCCGGTGCTGTGCCGGTCGGGTCCCGCGGCGGCACCCCGCCCCGCGAGAGCCACCGGCTCATGAACGGCCTGACGGCGGCCGAAGTCGCCCTCGCCGTGGTGCTGGTCGCCGGGGCCGGCCTCGTGGTCCGAAGCCTCTGGCATCTGAGCGCGGTGGACCCGGGCTTCGCGGTCCCCGGCCGAACGGTGGCGTCGGTGCCGCTCCGGACCGGAGCTGGCCTGGCCACGCCCACCCGGGAGTCGCTCATCGCTGCCTATGATCGGATCCTGGCCGAGCTGCGGGCCAGGCCGGGCACCAGGTCGGTGGCCGCGACCTCGGCGCTTCCCCTCGCGACCGGGAGCCCCAATGGGAGCGCGCAGGTGGAGGGGACCCCATCGGCGACCGGCGGCCCCCCGGCGGTCTCCGAGTTCCGAATCGTGAGCCCGGACTACTTCCGGACGATGGGGATCGCGCTGCGGCGGGGGCGGGAGTTCGCGGAGGAGGACGCCGCCGGCTCCCCCTATGTGGCGGTCGTGAACGAGGCCTTCGTTCACCGGCA
>DASYRI010000120.1:0-14151 GCA_036004545.1 Gemmatimonadales bacterium | reverse complement strand
GAGCGCACCCACGAGATCGGGATCCGCAAGGCCCTCGGCGCCCGGCGGAGCGACGTCCTCGCGCAGTTCGTGGTCGAATCGGCCACCCTGTCCACCGTGGGCGCCACGATCGGGGTCGGCACCGGGATCGGGCTCGCCTTTCTGGTGCGGGCGCTCACTCCCCTCCCCGCCGCGGTCGCGCCCTGGTCGGTGGCGCTGGGGGTCTTCCTCGGCATGTTCGTGGGAATGACCGCGGGGATCTATCCCGCCAGCCGCGCGGCCAAGCTCGATCCCATCGCCGCGCTCCGCGCCGAATGAGCCCGGTCCGGGGAGTGGCCGGCACCGCGGCCCGAATCGTCGAGGGGGTGGGGATGGCGATGGACTCGGTGCGCGCCAACAAGGTGCGCGCCGCCCTCACCATCCTGGGCGTGGCGATCGGCGTCATGGTGGTGGTGGGCGTCGCCTCGATGATCACCGGCATCAACCGGGCGGTGGCGAGCCAGATCGAGACCCTGGGCCCCAAGACGTTCTTCGTCTTCCGGTTCTTCCGGGGCGGGATCCAGATTGACGATGGCTCCGACGAGATGTCGCCGTGGCGGCGGAACCCGTGGCTCACGCCGGAGGAGGCGAAGCTCCTGCGGACCCTCCCCGCGATCAAGGACGTGGGCTACCGGGAGGAGACCAGCGGGGCGGTCAACTACGGCGACGTGAAGCTGGGAAGCGTTCAGGTCGTCGGGTTCACCGCCAACTGGCCGCTGGTGGCGGGCGGGACCATCACCACCGGACGCAACTTCACCGAGATGGAATTCGCGGCGAGCGCCGCGGTCGCGGTGATCAACGACAAGCTGGCGGAGACGCTCTTCCCGGGGCTGGACCCGATCGGCAAGCGGATCCGGATCTTCGGTCTGCCGTTCACGGTGGTCGGCCTGTACGTGGAGGCCGCCAGCCTCTTCGGCGGCTCCTCGAGTCCCGTCGCGATCGTGCCGCACACCACCTTCACCCACACCGCCGACTGGTTCAAGGGCTGGATGGGGATCGTGGTGCTCCCGACCCAGATCGCCACGGTGGCCCAGGCGCAGGACGAGGTGATCGCGGCGCTCCGGGCCAAGCGCGGGCTCCGGCCGTCGCAGGAGAACAACTTCTCGGTGGTCACCCAGGACAAGTTGCTCGACACCTTCAAAAGCGTCACCAGCGGGTTCTTCCTGGTGATGTTCCTACTCTCCAGCGTCGGACTCATGGTGGGCGGGGTCGGCGTGGTGGCGATCATGATGATCTCGGTCACCGAGCGGACCCGGGAAATCGGGGTGCGGAAGGCGCTCGGCGCCACCCGCCGCGAGATCCTCTTCCAGTTCCTGGTCGAGGCGTCGTCGCTCACGCTCCTGGGCGGGATGGTCGGCCTCCTGGCCGGAGTGGGGATCGCCGCCCTGGTGGCGAAGCTCACCCCGATTCCGGCCGCGGTACCGCTCTGGTCGGTGGCGGTGGCCCTCGCAGCCTCCGCGGTGACCGGGGTGTTCTTCGGGATGTACCCGGCCACCAAGGCGAGCCGGCTGGATCCGGTGGAGGCGCTGCGGTACGAGTAGGACGGAATGACGGAAAGACGGAAAGGCCCTTGGTGAAGACCTGACAACTTTGCGTCTTTCCGTGCTTCCGTCCTCCTTGCGTCCTTGCGTCCTTCCGTCTTAGCGTCCTCCCCATGCCCTTCTCCGAGGCGATCCTCCTCGCCCTCGCCGCGATCCGGACGAGCAAGCTCCGCTCCTTTTTCACCCTCCTCGGCATCATCGTCTCGGTCGGGTTCCTGGTGGCGGTGGTGGCCATCATCCAGGGGATGAACGCCTACGTCCGCGACAATCTGCGCGGCGCGATGATCGGCACCAATTCCTTCCAGGTGCGCCGCTCGCCGATTTCGATCGGTTTCCTCGACGACTCCACCGTGCGCGCCATCAGCCACCGGCCGATCGTCTCGAAGGAGGACGCCGCGGTCGTGCGCCGGGCGATTCCGGACGCGGAGGCGGTCTCCCTCCAGTCCGGCTGGCCCACGCCGACGAGCGATCTGATCTACCGCGACAAGAGCGTCGGCACCGTGGCGGTCTTCGGGGTGACCCCGGACTACCAGGTCGTGCAGGACTACCGCTTCGCCGCGGGCGAGCCGCTCACCCAGCCCGACATTGACGGGCGGCGGCTGGTGGCGGTGGTGGGGAGCGAGATCGCCGAGAAGCTGTTCGACGGCGCCCACTATGCGGTGGGCCGGAAGATCCGGCTCGCCGGCCTCGAGCTGGTGATCAAGGGGGTGATCGCGAAGAAGGGCCGCGTGCTCGGCCAGTCGTTCGACGGCTTCGCGCTGCTGCCGCTCCCCACCTTCGAATCGGTCTACGGCCGCCGGCTCACCACCACCGTGTCGGTCAAGATGCACGACGCGTCGGAGCTGCCCGAGGCGATGGGGCGCGCGGAAGAGGCGATGCGGCTCGCCCACCAGCTCCGGCCCGGCACCGACGACGATTTCACGGTGGACAAGGCCGACGCGCTGGTGGCGTTCTGGACCCGGCTCACCAGCGTGCTCTTCACCATCATCCCCGCGGTGGTCGTCATCGGGATCGTGGTGGGCGGCATCGTGATCATGAACATCATGCTCATGTCGGTGAACGAGCGCACCCGGGAGATCGGGATCCGGAAGTCCCTGGGCGCCCGCCGGCGCGACATCCGGCGCCAGTTCCTGGTGGAGGCGGTGCTGCTCTCCACCCTGGGCGGCGTCGCCGGCATCGCGAGCGGGGCGATGCTCGCCCGGCTCATTTCCACGGTGAGCCCGCTCCCCGCGCGGGTGACCCTCTGGTCGGTGGGCGTCGCGCTGGCGCTGGGGGCCGGCACCGGCATCGTGTTCGGGGTCTATCCCGCGAGCCGGGCCGCCCGACTCGATCCGATCACCGCGCTCCGGCAGGAGTAGGCGGCGTGTTCCTCCGCAACGTGGACGAAGGGGTCGCGGTCGCGCTGGAGGCGCTCCGCACCAACAAGCTCCGCTCGTTTCTCACCATTCTCGGGGTGGTGATCGGCGTCGCCACGGTGATGCTCATGGCTTCCATCGTGGACGGGGTGCGCACCCAGATCTTCAACGCGCTCAACGCCGCGTCGCCGAACGTGTTCTACGTGATGCGGTTCTTCTCCCAGACCCCGCTCAACCCGGACCGGCTCCCCTACGAGGTCCGTATCCGCCCGGTGCTCGACGAGGGCGACGCGGCCGCCATCCAGCAGGCGGAGGAAGTCCGCCGCGCCGGCCTCTGGAACCAGTCGCTCAACCGCCTCGAGTATCAGGGCAGCGCGACCCAGATGCTGCTGGTCTACGGGGCCGACGACTCCTTTCTCGAGGCGCTGGGCGGCACCCTCGCGGCCGGCCGGAACTTCACCGTCGGGGAGCTCAAGAACGGCGACGTCGCGATTCTCGAGGAGGAGGCGACCCGGCGGCTGTTCGGGCCGGTGAGCCCGATCGGTGAAACCGTGCGCATCGGCGGCCGCGCCCTCCGGGTGGTGGGCGTCTGGCGGCGGCCCGACAACGCGTTCCAGCCCCCGGGCTTCAGCATCGGCGCGCTGGTCCCCTTCCAGGTGGCCAAGCACGCCTTCCGCTACGACGATACCAACGATCTCTTCATCGTCGTCGTGGGGCGGAGCGGGATCGCGGTAACCGACGCGAAGGACCAGGCGACGGTGGCGCTCCGCCGCAAGCGCAACCTCCGCCCCGGGGTGCCCAACACCTTCGACTTCATCACCCAGGACCAGATCCTGGACACGATCGAGTCGCTCACCTCGATCTTCTTCCTCGTGATGACGGCGATCTCCAGCGTGGCGCTGCTGGTGGGCGGGATCGGCGTGATGGCGATCATGATGGTGTCGGTCACCGACCGCACCCACGAGATCGGGCTCCGCAAGGCCTGCGGCGCCACCCGGAAGGAGATCCTCTGGCAGTTCCTGGTGGAGGCCGCGACGCTCACGCTGATCGGAGGCCTGATCGGCATCCTGGTGGGGCTGGGCCTGGGCGAGGCGCTCAAGCGGGTGTTGCGGCTGGAATCCGGGGTGCCGCTCTGGAGCGCCGTGCTCGCGACGCTGGTCTCGATCGGCATCGGCCTCGTGTTCGGGATCCTCCCCGCCAATCGCGCGGCGCGGATGGATCCGGTGGAGGCGCTGAGGCACGAGTAAGCCCCTACACAAACCCGTCGAAGTGCGCCGCCGAAACCTCCCGGCGGGCCGCCTCCCGGCCCAGCCGCATGAGGTCGTCGATGGAGCGCACCGAATCCAGCATCCGGACCCGCCTCGGCTCCAGTTCGGGAAATCCGAGCGCGTCGAGCCCCGCCCGCGACAGCTCCGCGTTGTAGCGCGCATAGGTGAACAGCTTCGGGAACGACGCCGCCGCGCCCTTGAGGTCCCCCACCTCGCTGTCGAGCGGCTGGCCGGCGATGCAGCGCCCGAAGACCCGGCAGAGGAAATCCTGCTCGACCAGCGCCGCATTCATCGGGTCCATCAGGACCGACCAGATCGCCGTCAGGACGTTCCCCGCCGCGCCCGGCCGGGGAGTGGCGCCGGTGCCCACCGAGACGAGCAGGAGACGGTCCTCGCCCGTCGGCCAGCAGAGCCGGTAGGGCGGGAGGGTCGCCATGAGAAAGAGGAGGAACGCCGGGTTGTTGTAGCTCGTCATGCCGCCGTCCACGAACCGGAACGGGCCCCGGCGCATCCGCAGCGTCTGGGGCGGAAAGTAGACCGGGGCGGCCGTGCTGGCGCGCAACAGCTCCCAGAGAGGAATATCGAGGTTGCAGTCCTCCAGACCGCGGTCGTTGTACTTCGCCGCCGGGTTGTTGGAGACCGGCCAGGGGGAATCGGTGTCGGCGTTGCGCATGACCAGGAGGACGAGCGTCCGCAGCCGCTCGCTGCCCAGCGTCGTGTCGGCGCCGAAGATGCCGCGGAGCGCCACCGAGAGGTTGCTCTCCCGGTAGAGCGAACGGAAGAAGCGCCACGGGGCGATGGGCCGGCGGAACATGTCCCGGCCGTGCTCCACGTAGAACTCCCGCACCCGCGCCACCGGCAGGCCCAGGGCGAGGAGGGCGGCGATGATGGCGCCGGTGCTCGTCCCGCCGATGTAATCGAAGTAATCGGCCAGGACGAACTCCGTGCCGGCCCGCAACCGGTCCCGGAGCCGGCTCTCGATCTCGGCGAGGAGCTCGATACTGATCAAGCCGCGGATGCCGCCGCCGTCCAGAGCGAGCAGGCGCCTGGGACCGGGGCGGGTCAGTCTCTCCGCGAGCGACACGGCCGGCCTCCGGTGCGTACTGGTCGGTTGCTCTCCCTCACATGCTCTGCACCCCCAGCGCCACCACGTCGTCCACCAGCACCGTCTCGTGGGTGAAGAACGGCTCCCCGTACCGGGCCCGGATCAGCGAGCCGTAGTGGGCGTTCTGAGTCTCGACCCGGCTGTAGAGGTCCTGCCCGGTGGGGAAGATCTCGCCGGCGCTGGTCACCGCGTCGAACTGGCTGGCGTAACACTTGATGGCGGCGAGCTTCCCCTCGAACTGGTCGCTGATGTCCACCACGAACGTCGGCTTGACCGGGTCCTCCCGGTACGACAGGGCGTAGAGCACCTTGAACGGCCGGTGGGGCGTGCCGCCGGCCGGGTACCTCGCGAGCCCCGCGAGATAACACGCATCGCGGCCCAGCTCGGACGCGACCCGGTGATCCGGGTGCCGGCCGATCGGGTACGGGAGGATCACCACCCGCGGGGTGAAGTCCCGGATCGCCTCGACCAGCACCCGCCGGGTCTCTTCGTTGTTGGCGAGGTGCGCATCGGGGAGACCGGCGTTCCGCCGCTCGACGACCCCCAGAATCTTCGCCGCCCGCCCGGCCTCCTGGGCGCGTTGCTCGGCGCTCCCCCGGGTGCCGGACTCCCCGGCGGTGAGATCGAGGATGGCGGTCCGGTGGCCCCGGGCGGCCGCCTTGAGCAACGTACCGGCGCAGGTCAGCTCCACGTCGTCCCGGTGGGCGGCGATGGCGAGGATATGGACCGGCATGGAACAATTATAGGGGTCAGGGGCCAGGGGTCAGAGATCAGGGCCCCCCGACCCCCCGGATTCCCTCCGCCGCTTCGCGAACCTCGGGGCGAGCGGGACGACCCGGCGTTAGATTCTCCCCATGCCGCACACTCCCGTCTATCTCGACCACGCCGCCACGACCCCGGTCCGCCACGACGTGCTGCAGGCGATGCTTCCGTATCTGGACGGCGCAAGCTTCGGGAACCCGTCGAGCGCCCACCGGTTCGGCCGCACCGCGCGGGCCGGCCTCGAGCAGGCCCGGCGGGAGGTGGCCCACGCCATCGGCGTCGAGCCGCCCCACGTCGTCTTCACCTCCGGCGGCACCGAGGCGGACAACCTCGCCGTGATCGGGGCGGCGCTCGCCGCGCGGGACCACGGCAAGCCGATGCTGGTCGCGGTCTCCGCGGTGGAGCACAAGGCGGTGCTCGCCGCGGCCCATGAGGTGAAGCACCTGGGCGGCGAAGAGGTCATCCTCCCCGTGGACGGCGACGGCCAGCTCGACCTCGACGGGCTCGAGGCGGCGCTGGCTCGCCATCCGGCGGTCGTGTCGGTGATGTGGGTCAACAACGAAACCGGCATCCGCCAGCCGGTCGAGGAGATCGCCGCGCGCTGCGAGCGCGCCGGCGTGCTCCTCCACAGCGACGCGGTCCAGGCGTTCGGCAAGGTCCCGGTGGGCCTCCAGGACTTCCCCTGTACGCTCCTCACGATTTCGGGACACAAGATCGGCGCGCCCAAGGGGATCGGCGCGCTCATCGTGCGCGACCGGAAGGCGATCGAGGCGCTCATCCACGGCGGCGGCCAGCAGTTCGGCATCCGGCCGGGCACCGAAAACGTGGCCGGCGCGGTGGCACTGGGCCGCGCCGCGACCCTCGCCGCCCTGGAGCAGCCCGCGACGGCCGCCCGCCTGGCCGAGCTGCGCGACGCGCTCGCCGGGCGGCTCCGCGCCGCGGTGCCCGATATCGTGATTCACGGGGAGTCCGCGCCGCGCGCCCCGCACGTGCTCAACCTCGGCGTCCCCGGCACCGACAGCGAGGCGCTCCTCATGCACCTCGATCTCGCCGGCGTGGCCGCCTCGGGCGGCTCGGCGTGCTCCACCGGCGCGGTCGAGCCGTCGCACGTGCTCACCGCCATGGGGGTGTCGCGCCCCATCGCACTGGGCTCCATCCGCTTCAGCCTGGGCCACGACTCGACCACCGAAGATATCGAGCGCGCCGTCCTGGTGTTTCCGGAGGTGGTCGTCAAGGTGCGCCAGCTCGCGGTGGTGCTGGGCCGTGCGTAGGAAGGTGCTGGTGGCCATGTCGGGCGGGGTGGACAGCTCCGTCGCGGCGGCGCAGCTGGTCCAGGAGGGCCACGAGGTCGTGGGCGCCACGATGAGGCTCTTCTGCTACGGCGAGAGCGTCCCCGACCGCCCCTGCTGCTCGCTCGACTCGATCAACGATGCGCGCGACGTCGCCGCCAGGCTCGGCATTCCTCATTACGTGCTCAATCTCGAGGATCGCTTCTCCCGCCACGTCATCGCCAATTTCGTGGACGAATACGCCCACGGCCGGACCCCGATCCCCTGCGTCCGCTGCAACTCGTTCACCAAGTTTCGCGACCTGCTCGCCCACGCCGATGCGCTGGGCTGCGACGCGATCGCCACCGGGCATTACGCCGTGGCGCGCAACGGCGAGCTGTTCCGCGGCCGCGACCCGGACAAGGACCAGAGCTACTTCCTCTGGGGAATTGATCGCGCGGTCGTCGCGCGGATGCTGACCCCGGTGGGGGAGCTCGCCAAGGCGGAGACCCGGGCCATCGCCCGGCGGCTCGGGCTGGTCACCGCGGAGAAGGCCGAGTCGGTCGAGATCTGCTTCGTGCCCGACGGCGACTACGCCGCCGTGCTCGAGCGGCACCTTCCCGCCGATGCGCCGGCGCTCCAGCCCGGGCCCCTGGTCACCTCCACCGGCCTGGTCGTGGGCGAGCACGCCGGGTTTGCGCGCTACACCGTCGGCCAGCGGCGAGGGCTCCCGGGGGGCCGCGCGCGGCCGCTCTACGTGCTCGCCATCCGCCCCGAGGACCGCGCCGTGGTCGTCGGGACCGCCGAAGAGCTGGGGAGCCGCGAAGTTACCCTCGAGGAGCTCAACTGGCTCGCGGAGCCGCTCGGCGTCGGGGATCGGTGCGGGGTGCAGATCCGCTCCCGGGCGCCCGCCGTCCCGGCTACCGTCAGCGCAGCCGACAGGGACACGATCACCCTCACCAGCAGAGAGCCGATGCGGGCCGTTGCGCCCGGACAGTCGGGCGTCCTCTATTCCGCGCGGGAGCAGGTACTTGGGGGAGGGGTGATCGCATGAAGCGTATTGTCCGTCTGGTGTTCCTCCTCCCCCTGCTCGCTTCTCCCTGCTCGCTACTCGCTCAATCCCGGCACCCCATCACCTTCGAGTCCTTCATCGCGCTCAAGACCGTGGGCGACCCGCAGCTTTCGCCCGATGGCACGACGGTGGCGTTCACGGTGAGCGCGCCGTCGCTCGAGGAGAATCGGAACATCTCCCGGATCTGGGTGGTGCCCGCGGCCGGGGGCGCGGCGCGCGCGCTCAGCGCCGGCCCGGGGAGCGACTTCGCCCCCCGTTGGGCGCCCGACGGGCAGTCGCTCGGCTTCGTCTCGACTCGAGGGGGAAGCCCGCAGGTCTGGCGCATCGCGCTCGCGGGCGGAGACGCGGTCCAGCTCTCCAGCGTGGAGAGCGGCGTCAATGATTTCCTCTGGTCGCCCGACGGGAAATCACTCTTCGTCACCAGCGACGTCAAATGGCCGCCCAACGGCCAGGAGATCGAGCGCCGGAACGGGCAGTATGCCACCCAGGCGAAGATCTGGACCGATTTGTTCTACCGGCACTGGAACGAGTGGCGGGTGGGCCAGCGCGCTCACCTCCTTCGGGTAACGCTCGCGGACAAGGCGGTGAAGGACCTCACCCCGATGGATCACGACGTCCCGCCGCTCGCCCTCGGCGGGGCCGACATCGCCGTATCCCCCAAGGGCGGCGAGCTCGCGATCGTCTTCAACCCCGACGCCGACGTCGCCCAGAGCACCAACAACGATGTGTTCCTGATGGGGAGCGACGGGACGAACCTCTCGCCGATGACGACCAGCCGGGGGAACGACAACTCGCCGGCGTTCTCACCCGATGGCCGCGCCATCGCCTACCTCGCGATGGAAACCCCGGGATTCGAGGCCGACCGGCAGCAGCTCCTGCTCTATGACCGGGCCGACAGGAAGGCCCGCCCGCTCACCGGCGACTGGGACGTGAGCGTCCAGAGCGTGGCGTGGACGCCGGACGCCAGGGCGCTCGTGGTGGAGGTGGAGGAGCGGGGTGCCCACAACCTCTATCGCCTGGACCTGGGCACGGGCAGGCGGACGCCGGTGGTGAGCGGCGGCCTCAACACGGCGGCGCGGGTCGCTTCGAAGGGCGACGGGATCGTCTTCCTCCGCGGGTCCGCCAACCAGCCGGCGGAGGTGTACACGGTTGGACTCGACGGCAAGGGGCTCCGCCCCCTCACCACGATCAACTCGGCGGCCCTCGCCGGCCTGGACCTGGCGCCGCTCGAGCCGTTCGGCTTCGTCGGCGCTCTGGGCGACTCGGTGCACGGGTTCCTGCTCAAGCCGCCGGGCTTCGATCCGGCGAAAAAGTATCCCCTCATGTACCTGATCCACGGCGGCCCCCAGGGCGCCTGGCTCGATTCCTGGGGGCCCCGGTGGAATTACCACCTGTTCGCCTCCCGGGGCTACGTCGTGGCCATGGTCAACTTCCACGGCTCGACCGGCTACGGCCAGCGTTTCACCAACAGCATCTCGAAGCACTGGGGCGACTACCCGTTCGAGGACCTCATGAAGGGGCTCGACCGGGTGGCGGCGCTGCCCTACGTGGATTCCACCCGGATGGGGGCGGCGGGGGCTTCCTACGGTGGCTACATGATCTACTGGACTGCGGGTCACACCGATCGCTTGAAGGTCCTGGTGGCCCACGACGGCGTCTTCAACGGGGAAAGCATGGTCGGGAGCACCGAGGAGCTCTGGTTCACCAACCACGAGTTCGGTGACGGCGGGATGACCAATCCCGAAACCCGGCAGATGCTGGTGAAGTGGTCCCCCGCCAACTACAGCGACCGCTGGAAGACCCCGATGCTGGTAGTGCACGGCCAGCAGGACATGCGGGTCGACCTTTCGGAGGGGCTCCAGGCCTTCACCGCGCTCAAGGTGCGGAACATCCCGGCCAAGTTCCTCTACTTCCCCGACGAGGGCCACTGGGTGCTCAAGGCGAGGAACCGGCGACTCTGGTGGGGGACGGTACTCGACTGGGCCGACCAGTACCTTCGCCCACCGGCGGTCGGAGCTACCCCCTAGGGGTATTATTGATAATCTCTGCCCGGGGGGTTGCAGACCGAAAACCGCCCGGACCCCGACGGGCTATCTTGCGGCATGTCCGACGAGTCTCTCGCCTCCGCCCCTGCCTCGACACCGCCCCCAGTCACGAGTTCCCGCCCCGGTCCGGCGCCGGCGCCCGGGCCGAGCCAAATGGCGACGGTCGCAGACGGGGGAGTTGCCGTTGGCCGTCTACCGTTCACCGTTGACGCCGTTCCGGTAGATCCCCGCTCCCCTGCCCTCTACATCAACCGCGAGCTGTCCTGGCTCGAGTTCAATCGGCGAGTGCTCCACGAGGCCCGGGATCCCCGCACGCCGCTGCTCGAGCGGGTCAAGTTTCTCTCGATCTTCGCTTCGAACCTCGACGAGTTCTTCCAGGTCCGGGTGGCGGGTCTTCGGCAGCAGGTCGCCGCGCACCTGAGCGAGCTCACCTCGGACGGGATGTCGCCGGACGATCAGCTCCGCGCCATCGCGCCGGTGGTGCGGGAGCTGGTGCGGGAACACGGGGCGTGCCTCACCCAGGAGGTGATGCCGGCCCTCGCCGAGCGGGGGATCGAGCTGATCGGCACCCAGGCCCAGCTGTCCGGCGAGGACGCGGCGTGGCTCGACCACTACTTCACCGCGAACGTGTTTCCGGTCCTGACGCCGCTCGCGGTGGACCCGGCGCATCCGTTTCCGTACATCTCGAATCTGTCCCTGTCGCTCGCGGTGATCCTTCGGGGCGATTCCGGCGAAGAGCGCTTCGCCCGGGTCAAGGTGCCCAAGATCCTGCCCCGATGGGTCCCGCTCCCCGGGACCCACCGCTACGCTCCGCTCGATCTGGTCATCGCGACCCACCTCGAGGCGCTCTTCCCCGGGGTGGAGATCCTGGGGAGCTATCCCTTCCGGATTACCCGCAACACCGACCTGGAAATTGACCCCGACGAGGCCGACGATCTCCTCGCCCTGATCCAGGAGGAGGTCCGCAACCGGCGGTTCGCCGAAGTGGTGCGGCTCGAGGTGCACGCGGGAATGCCGGAATCGCTCCGTCAGCTGCTGCTCGCCGAGCTCAACGCCGACCAGGAGACCGACGGGCTGCCCCTCGTCCCCGAAGACGTCTACGCGGTCGAGGGGCTGCTCGACGCCACCGATCTCATGGCGATCGCCGGGCTCGAGATCCCCGACCTGCGCGACCCGAGCTTCCTGCCGGCCGCGTCGGCCCGCCTCGCGGGGGCGGCGGGGGGCGGCCGCAACATCTTCGACGTGATCCGCGAGGGCGACGTCTTCGTCCACCATCCCTACGAGAGCTTCTCGGCGAGCGTCGAGCGGTTCATCCAGACGGCGACCGAGGACCCCGACGTTCTCGCCATCAAGATGACGCTCTACCGGACCGGCGGCGATTCCCACATCGCGCGGATGCTGGCCAGCGCCGCCGAGCGCGGGAAGCAGGTCGCGGTGCTGATCGAGCTGCAGGCCCGCTTCGACGAGGAGAACAACATCCGCTGGGCCCAGCGGTTCGAGGACGTGGGCGTCCACGTGAGCTACGGCGTGGCCGGCCTCAAGACCCACGCCAAGGTGATCCTGGTGGTGCGCCGGGAGGGCGACCAGATCCGCCGCTACGTCCACATCGGCACCGGCAACTACGCCCCGAGGACGGCGCGCCTCTACACCGATTTCGGCCTGTTCACCGCCGATGCCGACCTCGGCGCGGACCTCTCCGACCTCTTCAACGTGCTCACCGGCTTCGCCAGCCCGCAGGGTTACCGGAAGCTGGTCGTCGCACCAACCGGCATGCGGAAGCGGCTGGTGGACCTGATTCGGCGGGAGATCGCCCATGCCGGGGCCGGGCGGCCGGCGCGCATCTTCGCCAAGATGAACGCGCTGGTGGACGCCGAGATCATCGCCCTGCTGTACGAAGCGTCCCGGGCGGGCGTGAGCGTGGACTTGCTGGTGCGGGGCATCAGCTGCCTCCGGCCGGGGATCCCGGGCGTGAGCGACCGAATTCGAGTGGTGAGCGTGGTCGGCCGCTTCCTGGAGCATTCCCGGGCCTGGTACTTCCACAACGCGGGCGATGCCGAGGTGCACATCAGCTCGGCCGACTGGATGCCCCGCAACCTCGACCGGCGGATCGAGACGGCGGTGCCGCTCGAGCCGCCCAGCCACCGGGAGACCGTCCTCCGGCTGCTCGAGCTCATGTGGAGCGACAACCGGCAGGCGTGGGACCTCGCAGCGGACGGCACCTGGACCCAGCGGATGCCCCGGGAGGGAGAGAGGGAGATCGCCACCCACCGGGACATGGTCGAGTGGTACAAGCGAGGGAGTAGCGAGTAGTGGCTCAGGAGGTAGCGAGGAGGAGGTAGCGAGAAGGGGGAGCCCCCTATTTCCGCCTCGAGACTCCCTCCTCGCTACTACCTGGTGCGCCACCCGCTCCACCGAGGGATCCACCCCCAATTCGTGGCTCTTCCCGCACTCGCTCCGGTTACATCTGGGGTATTCGGGGAAGGTCCCCGGGCGTGACGCCATCGGGGCGCGCTCAAGACCCATACAGAGGTCGCCGGGACTGGCGTTGCCAGGCTTGAGGAAGCGTTGATCGGGAGTTGACCGGGGCCTGACCGCTCGCCGGTATCGTGCAAGGGTCCGACCCGTTCGTTCGAACGACGAGGGTCCACTCATCCCGCCGGAGAGCCTATGCGACACACGCCAACGCATGCCGCCACGTTGCTCACCGTCCTGTTAGCCGCCTGCGGAGTGGAACCGACCGTCCCGTCGGCACCGGGTGTCGGTCCCCTCCTCGCCGCCGTGGGAGTCGGGGACCATCATGCCATCCTCCTGGTCTCACACACGGGGTACCCGGGATCGGGGCAGGTAAATGTTTCCCCCACCGCCAGCGACCCCGGCCTGACAGACCAGGGATTCACCGTCCAAGGTGAGTTCACCCTGCACGGAGCCGATCCTGAGCGGACCTTTTTCATCGCCCGCAGGGTGGACGCCACGCCGCCCATCTTCGACTGCACGACGGTCGCTGCGTGGAATCCCTTCATTGAGTTTCTCGACGCAGTGACGCCTACCTCGCCACCCGTCTTCAGAGTTCTGACAACTTCCGCTGGGGGCGCCGGCGCCGCACACTTCTACGGTCGGTTTGCGACCCCGCTCTTTGCCGACGGGAAGTTCTTCAGCGTGAGGTTCGCGATCCTCGACGATACGAATGGCTCGGGAACGCCTGACGCTGGCGACACCGAGGCCTACGTCACCGACGCTTGCGTGACGGTGACGGTCAAGTAGTTCGAACCGGACTCAGGCGGGGGCCGCCCGGACATGGCGACGACGGAAGCTCGAGGTCCACCCACCCTGGGTCCCGACTCGACGTCATGTTCCGGTTGTCGGGCGGGACGAGCGACCTCCGCACCGCATGCATCACGGTGGACGTGAAGTAGGGGCGGACAGGATCTCCGCGAGTCGTGATACGGCCGGGTCCGGCTCCACCTCGAGGCGCTTCCGAACCAGATCCTGATGCCCTCGCAGCGCGCGAAGAGCCGCCGGCCGGTCCCCGCTCCGAACCAGGACTTCGGCCAGGCGGATCACAGCGGCCGCGTCGAGAGGATCGATCTCCTGCAGCCGTTGAAGCCATCGCACCGCCGCAGGGAAATCACCGGCGGCGCTCGCTGTTCGCCCCAGGCTCTCAAGCGTCTGGATACACCGCCGGGCGAACCCCTGCCGCTGCTGCTCGACCCAGGACTC
>DASYRI010000119.1:0-20845 GCA_036004545.1 Gemmatimonadales bacterium | reverse complement strand
GGTGCCTATGACACCAGCTTCGTTGCGACGGTGAATGTGGGGCTCCAGCGGTACGCCGCCAGTTGGACGGTGCCGGTCTCCGATGACATCTTCTATCGAATCTCGGTCTGGATCGGCGGGGTCGGAACCGGCATTCGGCTCGGCTTCGCGGACGTCCACACGGTGCCCAGCCCGGCCCAGCTCAAGAGCGTGAACCAGGACCAGTTCATCGGGCAGCAGGACGGATCGAATCTGCCGATCAGGTTCCGGATCGAGATCGGCGCGCTGTGCGATCCGCCGGGCCGCCGGCCCTGCGACTCCGCCACACTCCAGTTTACCAGCGGTGGCTCGGTTAGCATATCAACCGACGGCGGCAAGACGTTGAGCGGGGTGACCTTGCCCGCCCAGAGCCAGGCGCGCCAGCACACGCTGACCGTGCAGAAGTGTAAGGACGGCGACCTGAACCCCCGTGCCATCGATCTTCCGACCTTCGGAAGCTGCGTCACCGTGAAGGCGACGCCCGACCTGGGTACTACGCCGCTCAACAACCCCGCCATCGTTCAGGTGTGCGACCTGGCCGGGACCCTTTCGGCCGCGGGTCTCGTCTCCGAGGCGCAGGAGCATCGCATCACCCTCCACCGCCTGGACGGCAGCACGGTGCAGGCGCTCCCCCACGTCGCCGGCTGTGCCGAGTTCACCGGCCAGCGCACGCCCAGTATCGGGAGCGTGCTCGTGGAGCTGGCGCAGGGCCACCTCAAGGCCGCGGGCGGAAAGCTCCTCGAGATGCTGGGGCCCACCCCGCTCAACGCGCGGCGGCGGCGGATCAATCTAGGCGGGGGCGGCTCGACGTTCGGGTTCAGCGACTTCCAGTTCGCGCTTCCGGCCAAGATGGACTTCTACCTGGGCAATGGGCAGACCGCGCCGATCAACTCGACGCTCCTGATTCCTCCCGCGGTGAGAGTCACCGACCTCGGCGGCGATCCGGTTGCCCGGGCGACGGTCCACTTCGCGACGACCGACGGGTCGGTCGGCCCGGCGAGCGACACAACGGACACCGACGGGAACGGGATCGCGACGACCTCATGGACGCTGGGGGCCACCATCGGCACCCAGTATATGACTGCGAGCGGCCGGGGGATCGCCGGTGGAAACTTCGACGGACCCCGCTGCAACTTCGATCCCTTTCAACCGATCCAGCTTTCGCCGAATCCCCCCGAGTTCGGCCCGGCCTCACCATGCGCGCGGGGCACGAGCAATGGTGTTGCCGGCTTGGCGGTTGTGCTCCAGGAAGGCACCCGGATCTTTACCGCAACCGGGAAGAAGAAGTAGGTCGTGTTCCTCGCGTGGTTCAACGAGGCGGCCAACGGCTTCGTGGCCGGCACCGCCCCGTTCGCCTCGGCCGGCACCCCCTGCTCGTACCTGCCGGCGCTCACGATCCGGGCCAAGGATAAGAACCCCACCGGATCGTTCCTCGACGTCCGGGTGTCGGTGCCCTGAAGAGCCGGCGGGTTGGGAACCCGAGCAAGGGCGGCCCCGGTGGGCCGCCCTTCTCACAGGAACACGGGATGAACGACAGCGACGAAATCGGGCCGCCGGCGGGGGCGTCGCGGCGTCCGTCGGCCGGCGATCCCCATGCCGGCCAGCCGGTCGAGATCATCGGAGCCGGCGTCGAGGCGAGCCGCGCCGTGATGATCATGCTCCACGGCCGCAACGCCGAGCCGCGGAACATTCTCGAGCTCGTCCCCGCGATCCACCGACCCGAATTCACCTACCTTGCCCCCGCGGCCGCCGGCCGCACCTGGTATCCGCAGAGCTTCCTCTCCGAAACGGCCCAGAACGAGCCGGGCCTCTCCTCGGGGCTCCGCTCGATTGACCGGCTGGTCCGCGAGGTCGTCCGCCTCGGCGTCCCGAGGCGGCGCATCATCCTGCTGGGATTCTCCCAGGGCGGCTGCCTCACCGCCGAATACGCCGTGCGTCACGCGGTGAGGTACGGCGGCGTGGTGGTGCTGAGCGGCGGCCTGATCGGCCCCCCGGGCACCAGCTGGAACTGGCACGGTGCCTTCGAGAACACCCCCATCTTCCTCGGCTGCAGCGACGCCGATTCCCACGTCCCGAAAGAACGGGTGGACCAGAGCGCGGAGGTCTTCCGCGGGATGGGGGCGGCGGTCACCGAGCGGATCTATCCCGCGATGGGCCACCAGGTGAACGACGACGAGCTGGCCTTCACGCGGGAGATGATGGAGAAGGTGGCCAAGCCTGGCTGAGTCATCCTCCCGTTCCTGAACCGGACCACGCCGGACCGGGATCGCCCGGCGGCGACGGCTCGTCAGGGCCGGAGCGGGGCGGCCCTCGGAATCCGCCCGTCCCGCGCCGCCGCGAGCCACGCGAACGTCGCCAGGACGATGGCGTTCTGCTTCAGGTCATCCACCCTCACCCGCTCGGCGAAGTCCATGTTGGTGTGATGGGTGCGGGTGTCGTAGTCGGTGTAGTCCTGCAGGGTGTTGAAGCCCGGCAGCCCCAGCGCGGTGAACGCCAGGTGGTCGGTGCTGCCGATCTTCGCCATCACGTTGCGCCGCGCGCCCAGGTCCTTGAGCGGCGCGAGCCACGCGTCGAAGATCGGCTTCACCGCGGCATTCTCCTCCAGATACCAGCCGTAGATCGGCCCGGTGCCCGGATCGTTGTTCAGGTACACCGACAGCTTTTCGCGAGCCGCGGCGTTGCCGTCGCCCCCGTAATGCGCCGCCGCGTACGCGCGGGAGCCGAGCAGTCCCTCCTCCTCGCCGCCCCAGAGCGCCATGCGGATGGTGCGCCGCGGCTTCACTCCGAGCGCCTTCAGGATCCGCATCGCCTCGATCAGGGACGCGGCGGCGTCGGCGTTGTCGGTGGCGCCGGTGGCCGAATGCCAGGAGTCGAGGTGGGCGCCCAGCATCACGACCTCGTCGCCGATCGCCGGATCGCTCCCGGGGATCTCCGCGATCACGTTGTAGCCGTTGGTGTCGGCCGCCCAGTCCCGGGTCTCGACCCGGACCCGGAGCTTGACCGGCGCGCCGCTCTGGAGCGCGTGGACGATCAGGTTGTAGTGCTCCGCCGCGAGGATCACCGACGGCGCCGCGTCCTTCGGGGTGTCGCGCCGACCGAGCACGAACGCGGTGCCATGCTGCCCCTGGGTGGGTTGCAGGACCACGCCGGCGCCGGCTTCGCGCATCAGCGCCGCGAGGGCGCGGCCGGCCAGCGGACCACGCGGGTTCTGGAACCGCGGCGCACCGATCGGCACCGGCTCGTCGTGGTCGGCGGGCTGGAGGCGGTCGCGGGTTATGAACCCGGTCTGCGGTTGAGTGGCGAGGACGATCGCGCCGCGGAGCCGGGCGGCCCCGGCGCGAACCGAGGCCGAATCCGGGAGGTCTCCTATATATACCGGCGTTCCGAGGAGCTCGCCCCGGGTTGACGGCGTCCACGCCTCGGGGAAGCCGGTGAGCGGTAAGTACCACGGCTCCACCATCTCCAGCGTGAGCCGATCCAGGCTCCACCCGCGGCCGAAGGGCCAGCTCTCCTGGTGCACGCCCGTGAGGCCGTAACTCCGAAGCCGCTCGGTGGTCCAATCCACCGCCTGCTTGAACTGCGGGCTCCCGGTGAGCCGGGGGCCGATGACGTTGGTGAGGTGGTTGAACGTCTCGCCGACCCGGGAGCGGGCCAGGCCCTCATCGCGGATGCGGGCGATGGTCGCCTGGTCCACCGGCTCCTGGGCGGCGAGGGGGGCGGTGAGGAACAAGGAGGCGAGGAGCTGAAGACGGACTTCACTTCGCATCGAGCTTCCTCCCCGCGCCCAGGTTGTCGAAGTTGAGGATCGTGTTCAGCACCAGCGTGTAGCTGGCCACGGTCTCTCCCCGGTACATCGGGTTGATCGCGAAGAGCACGACGTGGCCCTTGTCCCTCGGCGCGTCCACCGCGATCGGCCGCTCGGCCAGCTCGCCGCCGCCCTGAAGGAGGCCCGAGACCAGCAGATCGCGCTGGGCCGAAAAGCGGAGCACCACGCGGGGCCGCTCAGCGGGAGGGATCACGGTGAGCGGATTCCGCATCTGCTCGTCGGTGAGTGGGGTCATCTGCCACGCCTCGACCGTCGGGCGCGGGGGGAGCTCGAACTTCGGGTCGAGCGCCGGACGGCCCTGGGGAACATCGGGGTCGTCGGCGGTGCCGCGGCCGGTTGGGCGGCCCGCCTGCTCGCCGAACCGGCGGAAGCCGCGCCCGCCGATCTGGTTGCTCACGGCGAAGCTCTGGCCGTCGTCGCTCAACACCGCCAGGCTGTCGATCACGCCGTAGGCGATCGGGCTCGCGTCGTCCACCAGGCGGGAGCGGAGCAGGCTCCCCACGACCCGGCTCTGCCCCGCCTGATTGAGACTCACCCCGCTGGTGAACCCGAATTGCACCGCGAAGCTCGCCGTGTTGCCCGAGCCGATGAGCACCCCGCCCCGGGAGACGAAATCCTGCAGGTGCTGGAGTCCGGCCCACCCCATACCGGGGCGGATGTCGTCGGTCTGGGCCCAGGTGCCGATGTTGGGCGTCTCGGGCGAATTCTTCCACGGCATCGGGTTCCGCCACATCGGGAGCCCCGCCACGATGCCCTGCGGGCCGCCGCCCGCGGGCGGGAAGACGATCACGTCCCACCTGGCGTTGAGGTCGGCGGTCTTCGCGACGTCCTGGACGCTGATGTAGTCGTAGGGGACCTGGAGGAAGTCGAACGCCTGGCGCCACCAGCCCTCGGTCTGGGTGCCGGTCCAGGTGTGCAGGATGGCCACCCGCGCCGCGCGCACCGGGTGGGTCTTGACCGGAGGCGCTGCGTCGAGCGCATACCCGGCAAGGCCGAGCTCCTTCGTCAGGCGGTCGAGGTCGGCGGCCGCGACGCCCCGGATGAGAAACGAGCCGCGGTTGTACTTGCGTCCGCCGGCCTCGAACGGCTCCTCGGCGGCCTGAATGTCGGCGGCCTTCAGGCGGTACCGCAGCGTGGCGAGCGCGTTGTCGCCGTTGTGATTGATCGTGGTGATGCCGCCCTGCCCGGTGAGGCCACCCTTCGCCCGGATCTCTCCGGAGACCCGCTCCATCGGCGCCCCCAGCACGGTAGTATCCGTCACCCGCACCGCCTCCACGCCGAAGCCCTCGGGGAAGGTCCAGCCGGTGTCGTCGTAGGGCGTCTTCTGCGGGTCGGTCGGGCTCCAGTACTGGTAATCGAGCAGCGCGTCGGCGATCCGTGAATAGGGCTGGTCCATCCGCACGATGAAGCTGCCGGCGGGAAAGGTGCGCGGCTCGGCCTTGCGGGCCGTGTCGCGGGCTGTGGTGCGGCGGGCGGCGCTGTCCGCGGCGTTCGCGCCGGCGGCGCTGTCGCCCGGCGCGCCGGCCCGGCCGCCCGCGGGCCGCGCGCGCTTCACCGGCACGGCCACGGTGAACGCCTGCGTCGCCCGCGAGATCTCCACGTGCTGCTTCTGCAGCACCCGCAGCAGCTCCGCCTGGGCGCCGGGCCGCCGGGTGTCCGCGGGCAGCACGTACGCCGCGGGGCCCTCGGTCTTCGCTTTGAGGATCGAGCGCTTGCCCCGCTCGTAGAAGTTCTGGAGCACGACCCGGCGGTTGCTCGCGATGTAGCTCAAGGAGACGAGGAGGCCCGTCTGCTCATAATTGTTGTTGTTCCGGAGCGACCACCTGACCCGGGGGAGCGGCGGGTTCTGCCGGTACCAGGTGCGCGAGGTTTCCTCCGGGGACAGCGTCCGCTCCAGGGTCTCCGCGCTCCCGCCGTTGCCGAACGTCTCGTAGAGCCGGCTGATCCCGTTGTGGGTGGCCGCCATGAACATGAGGTAGCCGGGCGACCAGGTGTCGAAGTTGCCGAACGCGAACACCCCCGGCATGCCGAGCCGGGTCATCTCCTGCACGTTGTTCCAGCCGATCATCTGCCACTCGTTGGTGAGCAGGGGATCGAGCCAGGCGTTGTAGGGGCCGTCGCCGATGGTGTTGTCGTAGAGGTAGGGCACCGACTCGTGCAGGTCGTGGATGACCTGCGCCTTCCAGTCCACGTAGGTGTTGAGCACGTTCTGCGAGAGCTTGAGCGTCAGGCCCATCGCGTCCCGGTTGTTGTCGTGGGCCACGTAATGGCCCCAGTAGATCAGGTTGGGCCAGGTGTCGTTGGGGTGGGCCAGGTGCCAGCGGAAGAGGTCCACCTGCCGGTCGCGGCCGTCCACCTCGACGATCGGCGTGATCAGGGTGATCAGGTGGTCGCGGATGTTCCGGATGTAGGGGCTCTCGTCCACCGCGAGCCGGTAGGCCAGCTCCATGAGCGCGGTGGGCGCGCCCGCCTCGGGCGAGTGGATGGTGCCGGTGATGTAGTACACCGGCGCCGCTTCCCCCGCGATCCGCTCGGCCTCCGTATCGTCGAGACCGATCGTGCGGGGGTCGGCGAGCCTGGCGAGCGCGGCCTTGTTCTGCTCCAGGCGCGCCATCAGCATCTCCGACGCCACCGCCACGGCGATCATCTCCCGGCCCTCCTCCGTCGTGCCGATCGAGACGACCCGCACCCGCGGGCTCGCCCTGGCGAGGAGCCGCATGTACTGGTACACCTCCTTCGAGTAGGGCAGCTTGCCGGGCGCGCCGGCGATGTCGCCCAGCACCGCGGCGGGCGTCGGCACCGTCTTCGAGGCGGGGAGATAGTCCACCAGCGGCGAGAGGAAGAACGGCTCGGTGGTGTACTCGCGAATCTTCTTCGTGTACTGCTCGTCCACCGGCTGGCTCGGGCTCCGGCCGGGGCGGGCGACCGCCCCATCCGCGGATTGCGCCGCCGCGGGCCCGGCCCCGCCGACGCTGAAAAGGGCGGAGAGGGCGGCGGCGGCGATCGCGCGACGGCTCATGAGGGACCTCGAAAGGGCTGGGAGAACGGGGGAAAGGTAGAGCCGGTGCAGCGCGCCGTCATGTGCAGCCTGATCTGGCCGGCCCCGGTGCCGTGGGATACTTTGGGAGAGGCCCCGGGGAGGCGGACCGGGACGCCCCGGCCGAGGGAGATGAGTATGGATCTGGAGAAAACTGCGACTTCGCGGCGCCGCTTTCTCGGCGCCTGCGCCGCGGCGCTGGCGGCCGGCCTCATCCGCGCGCGGCCTGCCCGAGCGGCGATGGCGCTCCTGGCCTCCGCCGGGCCCCATCCCACGCCGCGGCCCGGCATCACCGCCGACAAGGTGCTGACCAGGGAACAGCTGGCCGACCAGCCCAACGCCATCCCGGTCTTCGACCAGGTGCGGGAGATCCCGGAGGTGGTGGACGGCATCCGCTGCCAGTGCGGCTGCGCCGACCACCCCGGCTACTACTCGCTGCTCTCCTGTTTCGAGGGCGACGCGATGGCGAAGAGCTGCCCCGTCTGCCAGGGGCAGGGCCGCCTGGCCCGCCGGCTGCACAAGGCGGGCAAGAGCCTGGATGAGATCCGAAGCGCGATTGACGCGCGGTACGGGTGAGCGGCGCGACTCCCGGGCCCGCCCCCGGTCGATCCCCCTTACGGCAGGATGTCCCGATGCCCCCGCGCCGCCTCCTTTCCCGAGTAGCGCTCGCGCTCGCCGCTGCATTTCCGGCCCCCGCGCCCGCGCAGGTGAGAGCCAGCGAGGCCGCCTCGGTTTCCCAGACGGTGGACGGCACCAGGATCACCATCGAATACTCCCGCCCCCGCGGACGGGCCCGGGACTCGCTCTTCGGGAAAGTCGTCCCCTGGGGCGAGGTGTGGACCCCGGGTGCCAATCTCGCCACCACGCTCGAGGTGACGAAGGACGTTCGGGTGAACGGGCGCCCGCTGTCCAAGGGGAAATACTCGGTCTGGATGGTCGTGCGGCCGGAGACCGTCTGGACCGTCGTGCTCGATCCGCGCGCCCAGCGCTATCACACCGAGCGTCCCGACTCCACCGCGGAGCAGATCCGCTTTCCGGTTCACCGTTCGGAGCGCCCGTTCTCCGAGGTCCTGACCTGGTCCTTCCCCGCGGTGCGCACCGACGGCGCCACCTTGGCCATGCAGTGGGGCACCAGCTACGTGCCCTTCGACATCGAGGTCAGGCCCACCTACCTCCTCCCGTTCCCGGCCCAGCAGGCCGCGCCGTATCTGGGGACGTACAGCTGGGAGTGGAACGGTCCGCCGCCGGACAGCACGATGAAGCCGATGACGCTCACCGTCAGCTACGCGAACGGCACTCTGATGGGACGCTGGGAACCTCCGCCCTTCCCGGAGTGGGAGACCTTCGCGCTGATCCGGATCGCAGACAACTGGTTCATCCCCGGGTTCCTGCTGAAGGGTGAGCTCTGGGAGGTGGCGCGGGAAATGGTGCTGGAGTTCTCGGTGAGGGCGGGACGCGCGACGGCCTTCGAAGTGCGCGACGAAACCGACAAGCTCATGGCCACCGGGAAGCGGAAGCCGTGAAGCGGGGCGGCTGCCGTTGACCGTTCACCGTTGACCGTTCACCGACAACCGACAACCCTTGACCGCTCACCCGACCGCCGCCGGCAGCACCACCACCTCCCGTCCCAGCTCCTTCTCCAGCACGTCCGCCTTCCGGGCGGCTCCCCAGCACTCCAGCGAGAGATCCGCCCCACGGAGCCGGGGGCTCGCGCGGATGGTGAGCCGCTCCGCCGTGAACCGGGTGCTCACCCGCTCCACCGCGGAGGTGTGCCCGCGGTCGAGTCCGTCGGCCACCCGGAGGACGGCGGCGAGGCGGCGCACGATCGCCCGCTCGATCTCCGGCAGGCGGGCGAACTCCTCGTCCTTCAGGCTCGGCCCCTTCCGCCGGTGGTAGCGGCTGATGAGCGCCACGAGGTAGCGGTCCCGCGAGGTGAGGTTGAGCCGCTCGGCGTGGAGGATGAGCTGGAAGCTGTGCCGGTGGTGGCGCCGGTAGCTCACGATCTGGCCCACGTCGTGAAGCAGGGAGGCAGCCTCGAGGAGCGGCCGCTCGGCCGGGTCCGCGCCGATGGTGCCGCAGAGCCGGTCGAAGAGGGTCAGGCCGAGCACCCGCACGTGCTCGACGTGGCGCCGGTCGCCCTGGCAGCGGTCCACGAACTCCCGCATCGCGCGGAGCGGATCCGGGGAGCGCGGCACGGCCTCGCCGATCATCTCGAGCAGGAGCCCCTCGCGGAGGCCGAACGCGCTTACCATGAGGCTCCGCGCGCCGACCAGGTCGAGCAGCTCGGCGGTGACGGCGAGCCCGGCGAGGATGATGTCGGCGCGCTGGGGATTGAGGCCCGGCACCTGGCGGCGCCGCTCGGCGGAGAGGGTGCAGAGCCACTCCAGGATCTTCTCCACCTCGCCGGTGGTGACCACCTCGCCGTGGGCCGAGTCGGTGGGGTTCCCCCGCCGCGCCAGCACGATCCGCCCGAGGTTGGTGAAGCTCCCCCCCGAGCCGATCACCAGGCTGTGGCTCCACTCCCGCCAGGGCCACGCCTTCTTGAGCTGCTTGCGGACCTTGCGGCGGAGCCGCTCGACGTCGTGCCAGTGCGGGTGGTCGTCGACCAGGAACCGCTCGGTGAGCCGCACCGCGCCCAGCGGCAGCGAGCGGGTGAGCTCGACCAGCCCGTTCACCGCGCCGATCAGCTCCAGGCTCCCGCCCCCGATGTCGGCGATGAGGGCCCGCTGGTCCGCCAGCTGGAAATGGTGAGCCACCGAGCGCCAGGAGAGCGCGGCCTCGATTTCCGGGTCGATGATCCGGAGCGGGATGCCGACCTCCCGCCGCACCCGCTCCACGAACGCCTTGCCGTTCTCGGCCTCGCGCACCGCCGAGGTCGCCACCGCGGAGAGGCGGCGGACGCCGCGGCGCTCCGCCACCTCGCGCATCCGGCCCAGTACCTGGATGGCCCGCGCCATGGCGAACTCGTCGAGCCGCTTCGCCTCCGCGAGGCCCGAGGCCAGCCGGGGCTGGTCCTTGACTTCGTCCACCACCTTGATGCCGGTCTGCGGGTCGTACTCCGCCACCAGGAGCCGGATCGAGTTGGACCCCACGTCAATGGCGGCGAGGCGTTCGCCGGGCTCGGGGGCCCGGGCGGCGAGCGAAGCCAGGTAGGTGCGGCGCATCAGGAGCGGCCCGGCATGTCCTCGGCGTGATGCTTGATGGACTTCCCTTCCACCAGGAAGACTACGTCCTCGCCGATGTTGGTGGCGAGGTCGGCCACCCGCTCCAGGTTCCGGCTCACCAGGAAGAGCTCGAGCCCGGCGCCGATGCTGTGCGGGTCCTCCATCATGTGGGTGAGGAGGATCCGGAAGACCGAGCGGTTGAGCGCGTCCACCTTGTCGTCGCGCATGCAGACGTCGCGGCCGGCCACCGCGTCCCCTCGGACGAACGCCTCCAGCGCGTCGGAGAGCATCTCCCGGGCGAGCCGCGCCATCTCCACGATCTCGGGCTCCGGCGCGATGGGCCGGCTGGTGGCGAGCCGCTCCGCCGACTGAGCCAGGTTCACGGCGTGGTCGCCCACCCGCTCCAGGTCGTTGGCGATCTTGATCGCGGCGACCAGCATCCGGAGGTCCTTCGCCATCGGCTGCTGGAGCGCCAGGAGGTCGATGCACATCTCCTCGATCTCGACCTCCATGCCGTCGATGATCCGGTCGCCGGCGATGACCCGCTCCGCCTTCTCCTGATTCCGCTCCAGCAACGCCTCCACGGCGAGCCGGAGCGCGGCCTCCGCCTCCCCGCTCATGGTCAGGAGCCGGACCTTGACCTGGCTCAGCTCTTCGTGAAAATGCCGGTGCGCATCCGGGCTCATCCGAATCTCCCTGTAATATAGGCCTCGGTCTTCTCCTCCCTGGGGGCCGTGAAGATCCGCTCGGTCGGGCCGAACTCGACCAGATCGCCCTTGTAGAAGAATCCCGTCAGGTCCGACACCCGCGCCGCCTGCTGCATGTTGTGAGTCACGATCACGATGGTGTATCGGGTCTTGAGCTCGACGATCAGCTCCTCCACCCGGCTGGTCGCGATCGGGTCGAGTGCCGAGCACGGCTCGTCCATCAGCAGGACTTCGGGGTCGTTCCCCAGAGCGCGCGCGATGCAGAGCCGCTGCTGCTGGCCCCCCGAGAGGCCGGTCGCCGGCCGGCCGAGCCGGTCCTTCACCTCGTCCCAGAGCGCCGCCTGGCGGAGGCAGCGCTCCACCCGGTCGGGGAGGTCCCGCCTGGGGCAGAGCCCGTTGAGCCGGGGCCCGTACGACACGTTTTCGAAGATCGTCTTGGGGAACGGGTTGGGGCGCTGGAACACCATCCCCACCCGCTGCCGGAGCGCCACCAGATCGGTGCCCGGCGCGAAGACCGAATGCCCCTGCACCAGGATATCGCCCTCGTGGCGCGACTCCGGGATCAGGTCGTTGAGCCGGTTGATGGAGCGCAGGAAGGTGGACTTGCCGCATCCCGAGGGGCCGATGATCGCGGTCACCGCGCGCTCCGGAATCGAGAAGGAGACCTCGCGGAGCACTCCTCTCGGCCCGTAGGAGAACGAGAAGTCGCGGACCTCGACCGCCGCCTTCGGGGTCACCCCTTCTCGCTTCTCGCTCCTCGCTACCTCCTGGGTAATCATCCGAACCGTCCCGTGATGTATGCCTCGGTGCGGGGCTCCTTCGGCGCGGTGAAGATCTGCCGGGTCAGCCCGGACTCGACCAGCTCCCCCAGGTAGAAGAACGACGTCGTGTCCGACACCCGCGCGGCCTGCTGCAGGTTGTGGGTGACGATGACGATCGTGAAGCTCGCCTTGAGATGGAAGAGCAGCTCCTCGATCCGCTGGGTGCCCTGGGGATCGAGCGAGGCGGTGGGTTCGTCGAGCAGGATCACTTCGGGCTTGGGGGCGATCGTCCGCGCGATGCAGAGCCGCTGCTGCTGCCCGCCGGAGAGCGCGAGCGCGCTGGTCCTGAGCCGGTCCTTCACCTCGTCCCACAGTCCCGCCTGGGTGAGCGCCCGCTCCACCGATTCGTCCAGCTCGGCCCGGGGAAGCTGGTCGAGCCGGAGTCCCGCCGCCACGTTGTCGTGGACCGACATCGTGGGGAAGACGGTGGGTCGCTGGAACACCATCCCCACCAGGCGCCGGAGCCGCCGCAGGTCCACCCGGGCGCCGTACACGTCCTGCCCGTCGAGCCGCACGCTCCCCTCGATCCGGGCGCCCGGCGTTTCCTCGTGCATCCGGTTGAGGGTGCGGAGGAAGGTGGACTTGCCGCACCCCGACGGACCGATCAGGGCGTGGACCCGGTTGGTGGCGAACCCGGTGTTCACGTTCCGGAGCGCCGCCGTCGATCCGTAATACGCGGTGAGCCCCTCGGTGGCCATCCGGGGGCGCACCGCCTCAACGGACATCGAAACGGCGTCGGGTGGCGAGTCGCGCCGCGAGGCTGAGAACCAGGACGACCAGGATGAGGACGAGGGCCGTAGCCCAGGCGAGGCGGTGCCAGTCATCGTAAGGACCGATCGCGTAGGTGTACACCACCAGAGGAAGGGCCGCCAACGGCTGCCGGATGTTGGTGCTCATGTACTGGCTGCCCAGCGCGGTGAGGAGAAGCGGAGCCGTCTCCCCCGCGATGCGGGCCACCGCGAGCAGCGCCCCGGTCACGATGCCGGGGAGGCAGGTCCGCACCACGATCGAGAGGCTGGTGCGCCAGCGCGCGTACCCCAGCGCGAGCGCCGCCTCCCGAAGCGAATGGGGCACCAGCTTGATCATCTCCTCGGTGGTGCGCATGACCATCGGGATCATGAGCACCGCGAGCGCCGCGCTCCCGGCAAGGCCCGAGAAGTGTTTCTGCGGCGCCACGATCCAGGTCCAGGCGAAGACCCCCACCACGATCGAGGGGGTGCCGTTGAGCACGTCGGCCACGAAGCGGGTGATCAGGGCCAGGCGGGTCCCCCCGAACTCCGCCGCGAAGATCCCCGCGCCGATCCCGATCGGAAGGCCGATCGCGCACGCGGCGCCCACGATGAGCAGCGTGCCCACGATCGCGTGGGCCACGCCGCCCCCGGTTTCGCCGGCGGGGACCGGGAGCCTGGTGAAAAAGCCGGGGTTGATGCTCCCCGCGCCCTTGACTGCCAGGGTGCCGAGGATCACCAGGAGCGGGAGCACGGCGAGGACCACGCAGAGCGCGAGCACGAACACCATCGCCCGGCTCTTGGCGCGGCGAAAGACCCGCCTCATAGCCCCGCCCCCCCGCTCTGCCGGCCGCGGGACACCCGCCAGATGAGGAGCCGCGCCGCCGCGTTTACCAGCACGGTGACCCCGAAGAGCGTCAGGGCCACGTAGGCGAGCGCGGCGAAGTGCATCTCGGTCGCCGCTTCGGTGAATTCGTTCGCGATCGCGGCCGCCATGGTATACCCGGGGGCGAGGAGGGACGCCGCGATCTCGTGCCGGTTGCCGATGAGCATGGTCACCGCCATCGTCTCACCCAGCGCGCGGCCCAGCCCGAGTATCACCGCGCCCACCAGCCCCGACCTGCCGTACGGCACCACCGCCGTCCACGCCGCCTCCCAGCGGGTGGCCCCGAGCGCGAGAGCGGCCTCGCGCTGGCTCCCGGGGACCGCGGCCAGCACCTCCCGGCTCACCGACATGATGAACGGCATCACCATGATCGCCAGGATGAGGCCGGCGGCCAGCATCGAGCTGCCGTAGATCGGGCCCTGAAAGAACGGCAGGAAGCCCAGCGAAGACTTGAGGAAGGGAAACGCCGTCTTCTTGAGGATCGGGATGAGGAAGTAGAACCCCCAGAGCCCGTACACCACGCTCGGGATCGCCGCCAGGAGCTCGATGAGGAACGCGATCGGCCGGCAGATGGCGGCCGGGGCGAACTCGGTGAGGAAGATCGCCACGCCGAGCGAGAGCGGCACCGCGAAGAGCAGGGCCAGGAACGAGGAGAGCAGGGTGCCGAAGATGAGTGGCAGCGCGCCGAACCGGTCCGCCACCGGATCCCAGGTCGAGGTCGTCAGGAAGCGGAGGCCGAACTTGCCGATCGCGAGCTGCGAGCCCTCGACCAGCTCCCAGACCAGGAAGCCCAGCAGCACCGGGATCGCCAGCGCCGCGACGGTGAGCACCGCCCGAAACGCCACATCGCCCGTCGCCACGCCATGCAGGCGGGCGGCGGGCGACGCGTCGGTGGTGCCCTCGACCGCGGCGCCCTGGGGTAGGGTCATTGCCGCGGGATTCTACCGGGAGTGAATCGGCATCCCGTCACGACTCTGTAACGGACTCGTAACGCCCCTAACCCCTAACCCCCAACCCCTAATCCCTAGACAATCGGCCTCCCCGCCGCCTTCAAGGTCTTGAGGCGGGCCTGGATCAGCGACACCACCGGCTTGGGGAGCGGCGCGTATTGCAGCCCGGCGGCCATTTGCTGGGCCTCGTCGGTGATCATCCACTCCAGGAACGTCTTGAGCGCCTTCGCCTTGGCCGGGTCCTTCATGTCCGGCTGCACCAGCAGCCAGGTGAACGACGAGATCGGGTACGAGCCCTCGCCCGGCGCGTTGGTGATGGAGACCCGGAAATCGGTGTTCGGCTCGAACCTGGCGCTCGCGGCGGCCGCGGTGACCGACGCCAGCGACGGCTCCACGAACTTGCCGGCCGCGTTCTTGACCTGGGCGTAGGGGAGCTTGTTGGAGACCGCGTAGATGAGCTCCACGTAGCCGACCGCGCCGTCGGTCTGCTTGACCTGCTGGGTGACGCCCTCATTGCCCTTGCCGCCCAGGCCGACGGGCCATTTCACCGAGGCGGCATTGCCGACCTTCTCCTTCCACTCCGGCGAAATCTTGGACAGGTAGTCGGTCCAGATATAGGTCGTCCCGGACCCGTCCGACCGGTGCACGACGATGAGGTCCTGATCCGGGAGCTTGACGCCCGGGTTCGCCGCCGCGATCCGCCGGTCGTTCCATCTGGTGATCTTGCCGAGGAAGACATCGGCGATGGTGGGCCCGTCGAATTTGAGCTGGGTGCTCCCCAGCGCGGGGAGATTGTAGGTGAGGACGTCCGCGCCCATCACCGTGGGGATGTGAAGCACCTTCCCCTGGACCGTGCTCATCTGCTCGGCGTTCATCGGGCCGTCGGTGGCGCCGAAGTCCACCGTCCCCTCGGTGAACTGCTTGATGCCTCCCCCCGAGCCGATGGATTGGTAGTTGATCTGGACTCCGGTCTTCTTGTTGTACGAGTCGAACCACTTGCTGTAGATCGGGTTCGGGAACGTGGCCCCGGCGCCGGTGAGGGACTGGGCGGCGCCCCCGGCCGGCCCCAGGGCCAGGAGGGCGAGTGCAGCGGCCAGGGACGAAGTTCTGCGCGACATACGGTCTCCTCAGAAGGTGAGCTGAATCTGGAACAGGGCCTGGGAACGGGCCGCCTCGGCCGCGGGCGTCGGGCTCCCGCCCTGGTACACCAGGTGGTCGAGGTCGGCCAGCACCCGCAGGTTGCCGGACGGCTGGAACGCCAGCCCGCCGATGTAGCGGGTCTGGCGGTCGCTGGTCGAGGTCGAGAGCGTATTCGGGTCGGTCACGTCCACCCGGGCGATGATCTGGAACTTGTAGGTGGGCGGGATCCTGAGCACGCCGAACCCGCTGATCACCCGGCCCTTCGCCTCCGCTGTCGGCGCCGTAGTGCTGCTGTCCTTGGTGGCGGTGTACTCGCCGGCCAGAGTCAGCATCTTCGAGCGATACGAGAGCGCCCCGATGTAGCGCTGCCGGCTGCCGCCGCCGGTAGGCTTGCCGTACTGGCCGTAGCCGGTGAGCCGGAGGCCGCCGTCGCGCCCGCCTTGGTCGGTGCCCAGGACCCGCACGGAAACCCGTCCCATCAGGTCCTTCCGCTGGTCGCCCGGGGCCCGGTTGTAGTTCTCGCCGTTGTACACCCCCACCTCCATGTTCACCAGGTCGAACTTCCACATCCCGTCCACTCCGGCGCCGAAGTCCGAGGACGATATGTACCCTCCCCGCTCCAGCACCATCTGCCCCTGCATCCGGTAGTCCCACAGGTGCTCTTCCCAGTCGAGCCACGGGGTGTGGATCTGGCCCATCTTGAAGGTCAGGGCGCTCTGCTCCGGCGTCCACGAGGCGTAGGCGTACTTGAGCCGGTAGGCCAGCGAGCCGTCCGCGTTTCGGTAGATGTCCGCCGTGACGCGGGTCTTGATACCGTACGCGAAGCTGCCGAGCACGTTGATGTAGGCGCGGGTCACGTCGAAGTTGTTGACGTGGTTCGCGGTGTCCTTGAGCAGGTACTGATACTGGGCGTACCCAACCCCGCTGACGGTCACCGCCGGCGTCTGGGCCGCCAGCGGCATCGCCGCACTTGCCGCCGCAAGCAGGCCCGCCATTCCCGGTCTCGAAACCTTGACACGCACGTCGCTGCTCCTTGTCTGAAGGTTGGGGCGCCGCTCTCGTGCGGCGCGTGCTGCGACTGGGGAGGATAAAGCCAACGGGGCATCACGTCCCGGTCGCGCGCGGGTAACGAATCGGTAACGCCGCGCGGAAGCTCAGGCTCCAGAAGGGGATGGAAACCAGCAGCAGATCGTCGTACCCTCGCCCAGACTGCTTTCCGCCCACACCCGCCCGCCGTGGGCCTCGACCAGGTGCTTCACGATGGCGAGTCCCAGCCCGGTGCCCCCCTCCGCACGGGAGCGGGAAGGATCGGCGCGGTAGAAGCGCTCGAAGATGCGCGGCAGGTGGTCCCATCCAATCCCGCTGCCCGTATCCCGGACACTGACCCGGATGCCGCCGTCCTCGGGCGCGGCCGCGGCGGTGATCCGACCGCCCTCCGGCGTGTAGCGGCGGGCGTTGTCGTACAGGTTCGCGAGCACCTGTCGGAGGGCTTCCGGGTCCACCATGAGTGCCTCCGCCCCCGGCGCCACCGCGACCGCGAAAGCGTGCCGGGCGCGAGACGGCAGGTCGATCGCCTCCCAGGCGTCGCGGAGCGCCGGCTCGGCCGCGACCCGCCGAGGCGCGGGCCGCCAGTGGCCGGATTCGATCCGGGAAAGATCGAGCTGGTCGTCCACCAGTCGCTGCATCCGGCGGGAATTGGTCAGGATGGTTTCCAGGAACTTTCGGGAGGTCGGCTCGTCGGGCCGGTCGGTGAGTAGGGTCTCGGCGTAGCCGGTGATGGAGGTGAGCGGGGTCTTGAGCTCGTGGGAGACGTTGGCCACGAAGTCCCGCCGGACGGTCTCGAGCCGGCGTACGTCGGTGAGATCGTGGAGCACCACGACCGCGCCGCCCCCCGGGAGCGGCCGGGCGCTCAGCAGGCAGGTCCGCTCGTCGAGCAATACCTCCCGGTCGGGCACCTTCTCGCCCCGGAGGGTGGCGTCCACCGCCTCGCGGGCCGCCTTGTGGTGGAACAGCATCTGGAGCTCGGGAATGGCGCGGTCCGCCGGGTAGCCGAGCAGGCGGCGGGCCGCCGGATTGGCGGTGAGGACTCGGCCCCGCACGTCGCACGAGAGGACCCCTTCGACCATCGCGTTGACCAACGCCTCGGTTTCGGCCTGCTTCCGGCGGAGCGCGTCGAACCGCGCGTCCAGCTCCTCGTGCATGCCGCGGAGCGCGCCCACCATCGCCTCCACGTCGGGGATTCCGGAGTGGGGAAACCGCGGCTCGGCCCCGGCCGCGATAGCCCGCGCCGCCTCCGCCGTTTCGGTGAGCGGCCGGGCGATGGAGCGCCCCGCCGCCCAGGCGAGCAGCACGCCCGGCACCAGCGCGATGAGCGCCGCCACCACCACCGAGCGCTGCGAGCGGGTCACCACGGCGTCCACCTGGTCGAGCGGCAGTGCCACGCGCACCACGCCCGGACCGCCGGCCACCGCGACGTACATGAGGTCGCTGCCGATGGTGGCGCTCCGTCGTTTCGCCCCTCCCACCCCGCCGGCGAGCGCCGCGCGGACCTCCGGCCGCCCGGCGTGGTTTTCCACCGTGGCGAGCTCGGCCGGCGGTACGTCGGTGTCGGCCCGCACCCGGCCGGTACGGTCAATCAGCGTGATCCGGAGCCCCGCGCCGGCGCCGAAGCGGGTCACGAAGGACGGCCAGGCGGCCGAGTCGGCCGGAAGCGCAACTCCCAGGAGGCGCGCCTCCGATTCGAGACTGCCCCGCACGTCGCGCTCGAGATCGCTCCGCAGCGATCGCTCGGCGTAGACCACCAGCACCAGGACGGTCACCAGCAACACGGCGACCGTGCCGGCCAGCAGGCGCCGCGCGAACCTCATCTTACGGTGCCGCGGAATCGGTAGCCGAAGCCCCGCACCGTCTCGATCATGTCGCCCACCTCGCCGAGCTTGGCCCGCAGCCGCTGCACGTGCATGTCCACGGTCCTGGTCTGAATGTCGGGCTGGGCGTCCCACACCGTCTCGAGGAGCTGCGGGCGGGTCTGCACCCGGCCCCGGCGCTCCACCAGGGTGAGGAGGAGCTTGTACTCGGTGGCGGTGAGCGTGACCTCCTCGCCCCCAAGCGTTACCTGGTGGGCGCCGCGGTCGATCCAGAGCCGGCCCTCGACCAGCAGCGAGCCCGCCGCCACGGGGGGCGCGGCGAGGCGGCGGAGCACCGCGGACACCCGGAGGGTGAGCTCCTGGGGCGAGAACGGCTTGGTGAGGTAGTCGTCCGCGCCGAGCGAGAGCCCCTTGATCCGGTCGGCCTCCTCGCGGCGGGCGGTGAGCAGGATGACGCCGACCTCCGCAGTGTCGGGCTGCCGGCGGAGCTCGCGCAGCACGTCATAGCCCGAGAGCCCCGGCAGCATCAGGTCGAGCACCACGACGTCGGGGCGTTCCTCCCGGGCGGCCTTGAGCGCCTCCTGCCCGGTGCCGGCGGTGGAGACCCGGTATCCGGACCGCGCCAGGTGGTAGGCCACCAGGGCGGTGATGTCCGGCTCGTCGTCGACGACCAGAATCCGCTGGCTCATCCCCGCTCCTCCCCCGCGTCGGCATGGGTGATGCCGCCCCGGCCCTGTGCCGGGGGAATCCGCCCGCGGCCATGGGTGCGGGAGCGGTCGAGGGCCCGGTGCCGCTCCAGCCGCATCGCCTCGTCGTGGCCCAGCCCGTCAATCACCGCCTGGAGCAGGCGGCCCGGCGGCCCGCCCTCGAGTCTCAGGCGATAGAGCACGTACTGGGCGATGGGCGTGTCCCGCACCACCCGGGCCTTCTTGAGCACGGTGAGGTGCCGTGACACGGTCGGCTGGGGGAGGTCGAGCACCGCCTGCAGGTCGGAGACGAAGAGCGGGGCCGCCGCAAGGCAATTGAGAATCCGGAGCCGGGTCGGCTCCGCGACCGTCAGCAACAGCTCGACGGGGGGCAGGGCGCTCATATGCGCGCATACATATATACCGCCAGGCGGATTGACGCAAGCCGCATCCATTGCCGCAAGCCGGGTGCGGAGGCCGCGATTGCGCTTCCCGCGCGGGGCGAGGATTTTACGCCATGCTTCTGCCAGCCTTGCTCGCGGCGGGGCTCGCCGCCTTCGCGGACAGCACGCTGCTCCGCGTTCTCGCGATCAACGACTTCCACGGCGCGCTCGAGCCACGGGTGTACGGCTGGTCGGGTGGGCGGCCGGTGGGCGGAGCGGCGGCGCTCAAGGCGACGCTCGACTCCGCCGCGGCCGGGTGCCGCTGCCGGGTCCTCCGCCTCGACGCCGGCGACGAGATGCAGGGATCGCTCGGCTCGAACCTCGTCTACGGCCGCTCGACGGTCGAGGCGATGAACGCGCTGGGGCTGGACGCCGCCGCTCTCGGGAACCACGATCTCGACTGGGGCACCGACAGCCTCGCCGCGCGGATGCGCGAGGCGCGCTATCCCTGGCTCGCCGCGAACATCTTCGACTCCCTCACCGGGCGCCGCCCTGCCTGGGCGGTGCCGTACCGGATCCTCGAGAAGGGCGGGATGCGGATCGCGGTGGTAGGCTACATCACCCCCCAGAGCAAGACCATCGTGAAAGCGGAGCGGGTGGCCGGGCTCGAGTTCCGGACCGGCGCAAGCGCGCTCCGGGACGCGCTCGAGGCGGCGCACGCCGAGCGGCCCGACCTCACCATCCTGGTGGCGCACGCGGGAGCGATCTGCGATTCGCTGCCCTGCCGGGGGGAGATCGTGGATCTGGCCCGGGAGCTCGATTCCACCCGGATCCAGTTCATCGTTTCGGGGCACACCCACTCGCTGGTGCAGACCGTCGTCCACGGGATCCCCATTGTCCAGGCGCGGAGCTACGGGACCGCGTACGCCGTCGCCGACTGGGTGGGGAAGAGCGACGGCACCCGGGAATGGCGGGTGCGGGTGGAGACCGTGTGGGCGGATCGAGTCACGCCGGACGCCTCGGTCGAGGCGATCGTGGCGCGCTACCGCCCCGAGGTCGAGCGGCTGTCGAAGACGGTGGTCGCCACGCTGCGCGATTCGCTCCCGGTGCTCCGGGGCGAATACCCGCTTGGCAACCTGATCGCCGACGCGCAGCGCGCCGCCGCGCCGGGAATTGACTTCGCGCTCATGAACAACGGCGGGATCCGCCGCGATCTCTACCCGGGTCCGCTCACCTACGGCGTGCTCTTCGAGCTGCAGCCGTTCGGCAACAGCATCATGGCGGTCCGGCTCACCGGCGCCGCGCTCAAGGAGGTGCTGGAGCACGCTCTCGCGGGCGGGCGGCCGGACGGCCACGTCTCCGGCCTCACGGTGCGCTACGATCCGGAGAAGCCGCCGGGAGCGCGGGTGCTCGAGATGCTGCGCGCGGACGGGAGCGCGATCCGCCCGGACGCGACCTACGTGCTGGGCGTCACCGATTTTCTCCAGACCGGGGGCGGCGGGTTCGCGATGCTGCGCACCAAGGCGGCCACCCGCACCGGCAAGACCGATCTCGACGCGCTCATCGAGCATCTGAAGCGGCTGCCTCAGCCGGTCGCGGCGCCGGCCGGCCGGCGCTTCCTTGCCGTGGCGC
>DASYRI010000118.1:0-13367 GCA_036004545.1 Gemmatimonadales bacterium | reverse complement strand
CGCACCAATCTGACAGCACTCTTCATCGTCTCGATCTTCATCAACGTCGGGATGTGGTTCGAGCGATTCGTGATCATCGCCGGCTCGATGAGCAACGACTACCTCCCCTACGCCTGGCAGGTGCCTTACATCACCTGGGCGGACTGGGGGATCCTGATGGGCTCCTTCGGCTGGTTCCTGATGTACTTCCTGCTGTTCGCGCGGACGTTTCCGATCGTGGCGATCCAGGAGCTCAAGGAGATGATTCCCTACCCGCGGAAGCACGGGGGCGGACACTGATGGCGAGGCAGACGGTGCCCGGCGTCCTCGCCTCGTTCGTGCACGTGGACGCGGCGGTGGACGCGATCCGCGGGCTCAAGGCACGCGGCTTCCGCGACCTCACGGTCTACACCGCGTCGCCCAGCCACGAGATCGAGACCGAGCTGGCCCAGCCGGTGAGCTGGGTGCGGCTGTTCACCCTGGTGGGCGGGCTCACCGGCTGTACCGCGGGGTTCGCGATGACCATCTGGATGTCGAACGATTGGCCGCTCCTGGTGGGCGGGAAGCCGATCGCGGCGGTTCCCCCGTACGTCGTGCTGGCCTTCGAGCTCACCATTCTCTACGGTGCGCTCTCCACCGTGGCGGGGATGATCCTGCTGTCGCTCGCGAAGTCGCTCAAGGGCCGGCCCTACCATCCGGACTTCAGCGACGACCGGATCGGGGTCTTCGTGCCCTGTCCGCCGGACCAGGCGCCGGGGGTGCGCGAGCTGTTCATCACGGCGGGCTCCGAGGAGGTCACGCTTCATGGCGCGTAGACTCCTCGCGGCGGGCGCGCTGCTGGTGCTCGGCGGCTGCAGCGCCTACTACAACGGGTGGTCCCCCGACGACCTGATGAAGGCGGTGCCGTGGTTCGACCACATGATCACCTCGCGCGCGGTCCACCCGTATTCCCGCGCCGGCATCCCGCGCACGACCGTGGAGGGGACGGTGCCGATCACGGGGAGCGAGCCGATGGACTCGGCGGCCTTCAAGTCCGGCAACACCGCCGCCGCCGACCGGCTGGTGAATCCCACCGACCCCGCGGCCACGCTGGTCCGGGGCGACACCCTGTACCACACCTTCTGCGCGCCCTGCCACGGCACCACCGGCGCGGCCGACGGGCCCGTGGGGCCCAAGGTCGGCGCGCCGTCCCTGCTCACCCCCAGGGCGATCGGGTACACCGACGGCTTCCTCTACGCCATGATCCGCTACGGCCGGGGGGTCATGCCCCGCTACGGCGACAAGCTGTACCGGCCCCTCGACCGCTGGGCGGTGGTGAACTACCTCCGCCGGCTCCAGCGCGGCGCCGCACCGGCGCCGGTGCCGGGGGCAGGAGGCGGGGGAGCCGGGCCATGACGGAGCTCGATCTGTGGCAGCGCCTGGTGAGCCGGGGCGTGAGCGGGCACTACAACCTCTTCATCAAGCTCGGCGCGCTGCTGGCGGCGGTCGGGGCCGCGCTCTTCGTGGTCGCCATCAGCGCGGGCGACGGCGAGCGGGCCTGGCAGGCGTTCCACGTGAACTGGCTGTTCTTCACCGGGCTCACCGCGGGGAGCCTCGCGCTCACCGCGGTGTACAAGGCGGCCAACGCCAAGTGGGCCGGGGTGATCCTCCGCTTCGCCGAGGCCACCGTGTTCTTCGGAGTGATCTCGCTCCTGGGGTGCGTGCTGGTCTTCACGCTGGGCTACCACGCGATCTACGGCAGGATGCAGGAGCAGATGGACAGCCTCTCGCCCGGCAAGGCGGTCTGGCTCTCCCACGGCTTCATGTTCGCGCGCGTCTTCATCGGGCTCGCCACGCTGTTCACCGTGGGCTGGCTCCTGGTCCATGCCGACCTCCTGCCCGACATGGCCGCGGCGCGGGCGTCGGTCCGGAACGGCCGCCGCGCCCTGTACGACCAGTGGACCGCCGGGTACGATGAGGGGCCGGCGGGCAGGGCGGCGCAGGAGGCCCGGATCCGCCGCCTGGCGCCGGTGTACATCGTCCTCTACGCGCTGGTCGCCACCGTGGTCGCGTTCGACGCGATCATGGCCCTCCAGCCCCACTGGTACTCCAACCTCCTCGGCGGCTTTTATTTCATGGGCTCCTTCCTGGGCGCCCACATGCTGCTCGCGCTGCTCACGCTCTACGGCAGGCGGCAGCTCGCCATCGCCGACCTGGTGAGCCCGAAGCAGCGCCACGACCTCGGCAAGATGTGTTTCGGATTCACGGTGTTCTGGGCCTACCTCATGTGGGCCCAGTTCCTGGTGATCTGGTACGGGAATCTCCCGGAGGAAACCGGGTTCGTCTTCGCGCGGCTGTGGGGGCCGTGGCTACCGGTGGGGCGCGCGGTGCTCCTCGGCATGTTCGTGATCCCGTTCTGGGGGCTCCTCTTCGTCTCCGCGAAGAAGTCGCCCTTCCTGCTCGGGCTCTTCGCGACGGTAAGCCTCTGCTCCCTCTGGCTCGAGCGCTACCTGCTCGTAACGCCATCGGTCACCGCGCTGCCGGGACCGTCCTGGTCCTGGCCCGAGGCCGGACCGCTGCTCGGCTTCGTCGGATTCTTCCTCCTGGCGTACGGGTTTTTCGCCCGGACCTTCCCGATGATCTCGCCGCGGCTCGCGACGATTACCCTGACCGAAGAGCGGAAGCACGGCTTCCACGAGGAGTTCTTCCACGAGGAGAGGCTCGCCGACTTCGCGCTGCCGGAGGAGCTGGAGCGAAGGAAGCGGCCGAGGTAGGCGCAACGACACAATGCCGCAAAGACGCAGGAGGGTGACCGCTCACCACCTTGCGTCTTTGCGTCTTCGCGTCGTTGGGTCTGATGTTATCGAATCGTGGCGCTTCTCGCCAGCGCGTTCAGCGAATCCACGGCCAGCCGCCCGGTGACGGCCAGGATGCGGAGCGTGCGATGCACGCCGGCCGGGCCGTCCACGTAGTCCGGCGGGGTCCGGGCCGGCTCGCTCGCGTGGATATCCGTCCCCGACTGCCGTTGCAGCAGCTCGTTCACCTTCCCCACCGGTCCCTCGATACTCTGGATGATGTCGCCGCCGACATACTGCTGGGCGACGATCACGGTCGGGCGCTCGCCCGGGGCGCCCGGCTGCACCAGGACGCCCACCACGGGCATGCCCTCGATGTAGGGGAGCCCGCTCCCGGCGAGCTGGAGCGCCTCTTCCCACGACACTACCCGCCAGATCCGCTCGAAGGGCGAATGGCTGTCTTCCGCCGCGGCCGATGTGCTGGTCTCGGTGGGGATGAGGGAGTGCGCGGGTAACACCAGCGACGCGAGCTGCAGGGATGGCGCGGGCACGACCTCGTCGCCGTGCCGAGCTGCGGATCGGGCGACCAGGGTGCGGGTGGGCTGGGGCGGGATCGGAATGGACTGCACCGGTGGCAGGTCAAGCCTCGGCTCGACAGTGGCCGGCGTCAGGGCGAGGGAGGCCGTAACCGGAGCGGACTGATTGCGGTGGGGATCCAGCGCGGTCCGCGCCACCCAGCCGGCCCCCACGGCGGCCGCGACACCCGCCGCCCAGAGCCCAGCTCGCTTCACCCGCTCCTGCCACCGGGCACGGAATGCGGACCGGCCCTTCCGCTCGGCCAACAGAGCGAGCGGTGGTGGCACGATGAGGCGGCGGGGCGTCAGGGCGCCCAGCAGGGCAGTGGTACGGTCGCGAACTGCCGCAATGGCGTCGCGCCCGTCGCGGCACGCTCCGCACTCGGCCAGGTGCGTCTCGATCTCCACGCACTGCGACCGGCTCAGCGCCTGGTCCAGGTAGGCATGGAGCTCGTCTTCAGGAATGTGCCGCATGACCCTGGTATTCCATCCTATCATAAGCCTCGATCAGTCTCTTTCTGGCGCGCGCCAGCGTGGTTCCGACCGCCCCCACCGCCAGCCCGGTCTGCGCGGCGATTTCCGGATAACTGAGTCCGGAGTCCCACAGGAGCAGCACCTCGCGGTCCCGCTCGGTGAGCGTCGCCAGCGCGCCGTGCACCTGGGCCAGCCGCTCGTCGTGCTCGACGGAGTCCTCCGCGCTCGGCTCCGGCGTGGAGAGCGGCACCGGATCGTCCTTGAGGAGCGTCAGGTGTTTCTTGCGCCGGATCGCTGCGCGGGCCTCATCCCGCGCCAGATTGGCCGCAACCGCGAAGATCCACGCGCGCGGCTTCTCGGGCCGGTGAGCCATGGCCCGGATAAAGACCTCCTGCGCAAGGTCTTCGGCCCGGTCCGCGTCCCAGATCTTCCGGTACAGAAAGCGGACCACTGCGGCGTAGTGGGTGTTGTACAGCCGCTCCAGGTCGTCCATGCGAACCCGTTTCGTTGCCCTGCTTTGGCCCACCTTCCCGATCATAGGACGCGGGGGGCGGGCGGATGTTGCACATTTGGTCAGGGAGCTAGGGAGCTAGGGAGCTAGGGAGCTAGGGAGCTAGGGAGCTAGGGACCTAGGGAGCCGAGGAGCCAGGGGATGAGGCTCGGGCTCCCAGGTTTCCTAGCTCCCCAGCTCCCTAGCTCCCTAGGCCCTGCGTCCCGAACACGCACCCCGGATGCATCGTCTCCTCCCCCTCCGGCCAGTGACTGCAGAGGTCCGGCTTGGCCGGACGCCCGTCGGCGCGGTGGCGTCCGTGGAGGGCGCAATGGATCCCGTCCTCCACCAGAAAGGCGCAGGCGGAAATCAACTCCGCTCCCAGGGACTGGGGCGTCTCCCGTTCCACCTTACAGAGATAGGGGGACTTGCGGGAGCGCACCAGAGCCTCGAGCCGACGCTGCCGCGGGGCGCACATGATCTCGATCTGCAGGTCGCGACAGCAAGCTGCACCCCGCCGGTTGTCGGCGGTCCGGCAGGGCGCCCCGACGCAGGGATTACTACCAGCGTGGATCGGGAGCTCCCGGGGCGCCCTGGCCGGCGGGGGCAGAACCCGGGTTACCGGCCGGCCTCGCTCGACGATTCGGAATCGGTCGTTGCCAAGGCGCCTCGGCTGGGGGGCCCGGGTCGGGGCCGTGAGGCCGGTTCGGGTATAGCCGTAGGCCCGGCAGCGGCCGGGGCCCTCCGGTTCCTCCGCCAGGAATCGGCAGGGCACCTGGAGGACGGCTTCGGCGAAGAGCTCACCGGCCCGGCGCCAGACCCGGCCGAAAACGATCCGCTCCGTGTGGCCCAGAAGCCAGGTCGCCTCGTGATCTCCTGAGGACGGGCCGTCCTCCATGGCCGAGACGCGCAGCACGACTCTGAGCTCGTGGCACTGCGCTCCCATGGCCCGGCAGGGTGGGGGGGAGGCAACCCCATCGGCTGGCATCAGCCAAAGATACCCGTGAGCCGGCGGCGTAGCGTGCGGGCGAGTGCATCGCTATTTTGTGAACTTGTTCACAAGCCGGACGGTTTCGAGGAACGCCCGTTGCGGCGCGGTCAAACAACCCATTCCACCCAGGCTGGGAGGCTGGAAGGCGATGATGAAAACTGCGGTTGTGGCCGGACTGTCCGTCGTGTTGGCCGGGTGCGGCGGAGAGAAGAAGGCGGGGGCTCCGGCGTCGGACACGACGACGGCAGCCGCGCCCGCCCCGGCGCCGGCGGCGGCCGGCGCGACCCACGATGTCAACATGGTACTCGAGGGGACGACGTACAAGTTCGTTCCGGCCGATCTCACCATCAAGGTGGGCGACCAGGTGGTCTTCCACAACGTGAGCGGCGGGCCCCACAACGTGCAATTCTTCGCAGACAGCATTCCGGCGGGAGGCAAGGAGATCATTGATCCCCAGCTCAAGGATGAGCTCGGCCCGCTGAGCAGCGCACTCCTCGTGGACCCCAACGCGACGCTCGCGGTTTCCTTCGCGAACGCGCCCGCCGGGGTCTACAGGTTCACCTGCACGCCTCACATGGCGATGAAGATGAACGGCAAGATCACCATTACTCAGTAGCAGGAATCAGCGAATAGGGAGTAGCGAGAAGGGATGGGCGGGGCGGCCCTCCTCGCTACTCGCTACTCGCCACTCCCTCTACTCGCTGCCCGCTCCTCCCTCTCCCGACAACTCCCGCCGCCACGATCCCCCCCACGGCGAGGCCCGACGCCGCATCCACGGCATAGTGCATCTGGCAGTAGACCACCGCGATCGCGAGGAGGGCAGTGGGCACGGCGAGCACGAGGCCGAGACGCCGCGAGCCCGCCGCGGCGGCGATCGTGGCGGCTACCGCGGCAGCGACGTGGGAGGACGGAAACGCGGCGCCGAAGGAGCTGCCTCCGGCAAGCAGGCGATACACCAGCCGCGCCGGCGCGTTGTCCAGGAACCACGCCGCCGGGCGGGGAAAGGCGTAGTACGGGCCCGCCACGGGGAAGAGAATGAACGCCAGGTAGCAGACGACGTACGCGGTGATGACGGCGAGCACCGCGCGCTCGAGACTACGCCGCTCTCCCCTCAAGAGAAACCAGACCGGCCCGGCCGGCACGATGGCGTAATACGAGAGATACGCGGCGTGGAGCATCGTGCTCAGGAAGCGGCTTGGCGCCCGCTGCCACCACTCCCGGCTCGGCTGGCCCCCGAACACCGCCGCTTCCCAGCGCTGCACGGCGGCGTCGTGGGGGGCTATTCCCCCGTGGGCCGCCAGGATGTCGAGGGCGGCGTAGCACCCTACCATCACGGGGAGCGGGTAGAGGTCGGCGAGGGCCCGTCCGACGGGGCCCAGCGCCGGGCGGTTCACCAGGATGGCGAGGAGCACGACCAGCGCGTTGGCGAGGAGCACCCAGGCGCAGGCGTGGTTGCCGGGGAGCCGCGCTGCGGCCACCCCCGAGGTGATCGCGACGTATCCGAGGAGGACCTTGTCAACCGGACGGAAGCTCACAACCAGCCGGCGTCGCGGTACCACACCGCGGTCGCTCGCGCGCCGGCGGCCAGGTCGTGCGCGGCGCGCCATCCGGTGGCCGCCTCGAGTGGGACCGGGTCGCAGGTCCAGGCCGGCGCGAACAGCTCGTTCGCCTTGTCCGGTGTCAGGAGGGTGGTCCGGCCCGCCAGGCGCGCCGTGGCCCAGGCGATTCCCAGGCCAACGACCGCGATCCAGCGCGGCAGCGGCACGAGGCGGACCCGCCGGCCCAGGGCCGAAGCGATTCCCCGCAGCAGCGACGCGCTGGTCAGGATCTCGGCGTGGCAGGCGTAGAAGATCCGGCCGATGGCCGACTCGCTGCGTCCCGCGGCCGCCAGCGCCTCGGCCAGGTCCGGACCGTAGATCAAGGAGAGCTCCTGGGCGCCGTCGCCGAATACCGGCGCGACGCCCAGTCGCGCGGCCCGGAAGATCCGGAGCATCTCGGTGTCGTGGGGGCCGTACACCGGCGGCGGGCGGACGATCGTCCAGGGCAGGGGACCCGCGCGCACCGCCGCTTCGCCGGCGAGCTTGCTTCGGCCGTAGGCGGTGACGGGTCCCGGCGTCTCGTCGCCACGGAGCCGGCCGCCCCGGGTGGCGGGCCCGGCCGCGGCGAGCGAAGAGACCAGGACGAAGCGCCCGACGCCGGCCTCCGCGGCGGCGGCCACGAGCCGCGCAGTCCCGTCGCGGTTGGCCGCCAGGAATCCGGCCTCGCCGCGGGCGGCAACCAGCCCGGCGGCGTGATAGACCACGTCCTGCCCGCGGGCCGCCGCGCGGAGCGCGGCCGGGTCTTCCAGCGACCCGGTCGCGAGACGTACGCCGCGCTCCGCGAGCCCCGCGGCCTTCGCGGGCGAGCGCACCAGCGTGGTGACGGTGTCCCCTCGGGCGAGGAGCGCCCGGATCAGGTGGCCGCCGACGAAGCCGGTGCCGCCGGTCACCAGCGCGTTCATAGCGGGCGGTCGAGGAGCCGGTAGGTCTTGTAGACCGTGAAACCCATCTTGACCAGGCCCGCGTTCATCGCCGGATTGTCCTCGAGGATCCAGCCCGCCTCCCCCCAGCCGTAACCGACGGCGCCCCCGCGGGTCCAGATCCAGTGATACAGCACCGCGTCGATGCCCCGGCCGCGGTACTCGGGGAGCACGCCGAGCAGCGCGATCCGGCAGCGGTGGACGCGATGGGTCTTGAGCGCCCAGAGGATCCGCAGGAGTACCGGGAACATCCGGCCCGAGCGGTTGGTGCGGAAGAAGGTGTTGAGGTCGGGCAGGGCGAGCGCGAAGCCGATCACCTCGTCGTCCTTCTCGACGAACGGGACCAGATCGGGCACCACCACGGGCTTGAACTGGCCGGCCAGGTGATCTATCTCGTGATCGGTCATGGGGAGGAATCCCCAGTTCTTCTCCCAGGCCCGGTTGTAGAGCTCCTTCACCCGCGCCACCTCGGCGGAGAACTCCTTCATCCGGAGCGGGCGAAGCGTGATGCCGAGCCGCTGGCAGATGAGCGCGCTGGCGCGGGTGAGCCGCTCCGGCACCGGCGGCGTCTTCCCGCTCGAGTCCCCGTGCTGGTAGACGAGGAGGTCCTTCGCCTTGGTGAAGCCGGCTCCCTCGAGCAGGGCGAGGTACCACGGCGGGTTATGCGGCATCATGAGCACGGGCGGCGTGTCGAAGCCGTCCACCAGGAGCCCGCACTCGTCGTTGGTGGAGAAGGAGGCCGGGCCGCGCATCGTGTCGAAGCCCCGCTGGCGCAACCAGGCCGCGGCGGCGTCGAGCAGGGCGCCGGCCACGGCGGCGTCGTCCCCCGTCTCGAAGAAGCCGAAGAAGCCGACCCTGTCGTGATGGACCTCGTTGTGGAGCCGGTTGGCGATCGCGGCGATCCGCCCCACGACCGTCCCGTCCCGCTCGGCGAGGAAGTACTCGGCCTCGGCGTGCTCGAAGAAGGGATTTTCCCGGCGGGACAGCGCGGTCGCCACGTCCCGACGCAACGGCGGGACCCAGAGCGGGTCCCGCGCGTGCAGGCGATACGGGAAGTGGATGAAGCGGCGGAGGTCGCGGGCGGTACCGACTGGTCGGACCGCGACCGCTACGCTCAGATGACCCCCAGCTCCTTCCCGACCCGGCCGATGGTTTCGATGCAGAAATCAATCTGCTCGGCGGTGTGGGTCGCGATGAGGCTCATCCGGAGCCGGCACTGGGAGGGGGGAACCGCCGGCGGCACGACCGGGTTGGTGAAGATCCCCGCGTCGAAGAGCCGCCGCCACATGACGAACGTCTTGTCGAGCGGACCGATCAGGATCGGGACGATCGGGGTCTCGGAGGGCCCGGTCTCGAAGCCGAGCGTGCGCATGCCGGCCTGGAACCGGCGGGTGTTGGCCCACAGGGCATCGCGCCGCTCGGGCTCGGCCTGCAGCACCTCGAGCGCGGCGAGCACCCCCGCGGTGTTGGAGGGTGGAAGCGCGGCGGTGAAGATCAGCGGCCGGGCGGTGTGGCGCAGGTAGTCGATGATCTTCGCCGAGGCGGCCACGAAGCCGCCGATCGAGGCCAACGACTTGGAGAACGTCCCCGCGATCAGGTCCACCTCGTCGTTCAAGCCGAAGTGCGCGGCGGTCCCGTCGCCCCTGGGCCCGAGGACGCCGATCGAGTGGGCGTCGTCCAGCGCGAGCGCGGCGCCGTAGCGGCGGCAGGCGCGGACCAGGCCGGGGACGTCGGCGATGTCCCCTTCCATGGAGTACACGCCGTCCACGATCACCAGCTTGCCGGTGCCCACCGGCACCCGGTGCAGCTTCCGCTCCAGACCGGCGAGGTCGCCGTGATTGAAGCGCTCGGTCTCGCCGTAGGACATCTTGGCGCCGTCCACGATCGAGGCGTGGTCGAGCTTGTCGAGGAAGACCACGTCGCCCCGGCCCACGAGGCCCGAGATCAGGCCGAGATTGGCGTTGTAGCCGGTCGAGAAGACGATGCAGTCTTCCTTGCCCACGAACTCGGCCAGCGCCCGCTCCAGCTGAAGGTGGAGGTCGAGCGTGCCGTTGAGGAACCGGCTGCCGGTGCACCCCGACCCGTAGGTGCGGAGCGCCCGGGTGGCGGCCTCGAGCACCTTGGGGTGGTGGGTGAGGCCCAGGTAGTTGTTCGAGCCGAGCATGATCCGCCGCCGGCCCTCGATGACGACGACGGTATCCTCGGATTCCGAGATCGGCTTGAAGTAGGGATACAGCCCCGCCGCCTTGACCTCATCAGCCTTGTTGTACAGACGGCACTTCTCGAACAGCGTGACGTCAGTCTGCAGGGTTGGGGTCGACACTGGACCTCGCATCAGCGGAAGTGGGATAACGCCTCCATCCCTATGAGCGGTAATCGCTTAAGGTAATCCCCCATGGGCCGCCCGACAAGCGCCCCCCGGAGTCTCGCCCGGCGGACCGCCGCCCCGGCGCCCCGGTGGGCCAGGTCACACCGGCCTGCCGCGGCATAACGTTAGATTACCCCCTGATTCCCCCTGGAACGTATGCGACGTGGCGCCCTGCAGAGCGGGTACATCCTCGCTCTCGTCCTCCTCCTTCCGGCCGCCCGCGCCCACGCGCAGGGGGGCGGCTCGGTGCCGGTGCTGATCGAGCCCGCTGACTTCAGCCCGACCGGCGCCTGGCGCCGTCGCGCCGCCCAGGTACGCGGGCGGCGGATGGAACTCCTTCGAGCCGGCGATCTCCGGGCGCTCAACTCGATACCCGGCCGTCTCCTTCGCGCTCCGCTGCTGGTGGCGCCGGGCGGCGTTGCCTCGGCGGTTACCGGCGCGTTCCACGTACCCGTCATCGCGATCGCCTACAAGGACGTCCCGGTCCAGTTTCCGGTGGCGGACTATCAATGCCTCCTCTTCAGCCAGTCGCCGGTGGAGTGTCCGGCCGACGGTTGGACGTCGTCCCGGCCCTATTCGGTCTCGACCTTTTACGAGGAGATGTCCCACCACCGGATCACGATGGACGGCGTGGTCTTCGCACCGGTGCGGGTGGACTCGAACGCAGCGTTCTACACCGACGGCTGCAACGCCATCACGGTGAACGGCCAGACGAGCTGCCCGTCGCGGCCGCTCAACCGTATGGCGGTCATGCTGATCGCGGCGCTCGATTCGATTTCCAACCGGCCCGGCGGGGACACCGTCTGGTCCCGGTTCGACAACGACGGGCCCGACGGGCTCCCCAACAGCGGCGACGACGACGGCGTGGTGGACTTCGTCACCTTCCTCCAGCCGGAGGTCGGCGGGGAGTGCCGCCAGAACGTCCCGTTGCCGACCGGGGTGTGGAGCCACCGCTTCTTCGTCTCCGGCTGGACCGGCGAGGCGTACACGACGAAGACGCCACGACGTGGGGCCAACGGGCTGCCGCTGCCGGGTCAGTTCATCAAGGTGAACGACTACACGATCCAGTCCCAGCGGGGCGGCATCACCTCGTGCGACGGGTCCGCGATCATGGCGGTGGGCACCGTGGCCCACGAGACCGGCCACGCCTTCGGGCTGCCAGACCTCTACGACACGAGCGGGCGCACCCAGGGGATCGGGGGCTGGGGGCTCATGGGCTCGGGGAACTACGCCCGCCCCTACAGCCCCTCCTCCTACGACGCCTGGTCCCTGAACCAGCTGGGCTGGGCCACGGTGGACACGCTCGGCGGGAGCCGGACGGTCACGACCGGGCCGCGGCTCCTCACCGATACGATCTACTACGCCCCCTCGCCGGCACCCGAGGAGTACGTGCTGGTGGAGAACCGCCAGGCGGTGCTGAGCGACACGGCGCAGATGAACCCGATCCTGCCGCCCACCTGTCCGATGCTGGGCTTCTGCGCCAAGTCGCCCGGGCTCCTGCTGTGGCTGATTGACCAGCCCAGGGTGGACCAGGGCCTCCTGACGAACAGCGTGAACGCCGGCGCGCCGCAGGGCGTCCAGCTGATGCAAGCCGACGGGCTGAACCAGCTCCTCACGCTGGGGAGCCGGAACCGGGGGGACCGGGGCGACGCGTATCCGGGGAGCACGAACAACACCCGGTTCATGTTGCTCAGCAGCCCGGCCGCGCGCACCAACTTCGGCGGCTACCTCGGGTTCGGCATCGACCGGATCGAGGCGCTCGGCGGTGGGGTGGTCCGCTTCCGGTTCACCCGGCGGGAGCCGTCGGTCGTGGAGGCGGTTGGCGGGGCGATGGTCCGGGTCAACGGGCAGCCGACGCCCCGCTACGAGGAGGTCGTGCCCGCGGGCGACCTCCTCCAGATCGGGGTGGACAGCGTGCAGCTCATCGACGGCGGGAAGAGCCGGGCCGGATTCATCGCCTGGAGCCGCGGCGGGCCGCGCGAGCAGACGATCACCAGCGGTGCCGCAAAGCCGGACACCCTCTCCGCCACATTCAATTACGAACGCCGCCTGCTCCTGGCGACCGTGGGAGCGGGCACCGTGGCCGCTTCGGTGGCAGGCGACGTCTCGCAGGGGGTCTACCTGCAGACCGGCACCCACGTGACGCTGACGGCCAGCACGCCCACAGGTTCCGTCTTCGCCGGATGGCGCGGAGACACGGTGGCGACTGCGCCCACGCTCGAGCTCACCATGACCAAGGGGTACGACCTGGAAGCCCGCTTCGTGGGCCTGGTGCAGGTCGTGCTCGCGGACGCAGTGAGCGACCTGCTCGGCACCCCCAGGCTCACCGACACCCAGCGGGACTTCCTGGACCAGCTGGGCAACCGGAGCGGCGTCTTCGACCTGGGCGACCTGCTCGCGATGTACCGGCGGGCCGGCCTGGCGGCGCCGGCTGCGGTGCTCCAGGCGGGGGTCCGGGGCCCCGCCGCGGCGGGGGGCGGCGTCGCCCCGGCGCGGCCCGCTTCGGAGCGGAAGCCATGAGGCCGTCGCCACGGCGCCTGGCCGGCGCGCTGCTCCTCCTCGCGGCTTGTGGCGGCAGCGAGCCGACCAGCACGGCCGGTACCCTCACCGCCGCCTTCTTCCAGGGCAACTCCAACGCCGGCGCCGTGCTGATCACCATCTCGGGCGGGCCGGTGGAGTCGGTGACCGGCCTCGGGGGGAGCGGGCAGCAGGTCTCGTTCGCTTCGGCGGGATTGGGGACGACGAAGGTCGTCGTCCTCGGCGGGGTGCAGAACGGCGACCTGTTCAAGTTCCGGGTGCCTGACGTGAGCCAGGCGGCGAAATACACCGCCCGGATTGACCAGGTCGCCGACCAGGTGACCTTTTCCCTGCTCGATCCCGCCGCCTACACGCTCACCATTCACAAGTAGGTCCCGTTCCGGGAGGTCCCGGGGCGGGCCGGGGGTCGCACCGGGCCGGCGGGGGGATCCTCCGGGCCGCTCTGGCGAGCGGACGACTCCGCTGCCAGATTCGTCGGGCGCGCGCGGCTACGCCGCCAGCGCCGAGCCCGATGCACCACTCCGCCCGCCGAGGATCCGCCAGATGCCCCAGCTCAAAGTGAATGGCAAAGAGGTCAGCGTGGACGTCGCACCGGATACGCCGCTGCTCTGGGTTTTGCGCGATGCGCTCAAGCTGACCGGGACGAAATTCGGTTGCGGG
>DASYRI010000117.1:0-2160 GCA_036004545.1 Gemmatimonadales bacterium | reverse complement strand
GGGCGGGCAGAACGTGGAGCTGGGCGTCGAGCTCCGCCGGCTCCTTGCGCCGAGGATCTTCGCGCGCTGCGGGAAGAACTTCAAATGCTTCCAGCACGTCGAGTTCAGCTTCGGCTACAATCTGGAGGTGGGGGACGACTGCGTGGTCCACCGCCACGTGCTGCTGGATGACCGGGGGGGGCTGACACTGGGCAACCGGGTGAGCATCTCCGACTACGCCAACGTCTACAGCCACACCCACAGCATCGTGGACCAGAAGGACGTGACCGACGCCCGCACCGTGCTCGAGGACGACGTGCGGATCACCTACCACGCGACGGTGCTGGCCGGAGTGCGGGTGGCCCGGAACGCGATGGTCGGGGCGCTGGCGGTGGCCACCAAGGATGTGCGGACCTTCCACGTGAACGTGGGAATCCCCGCGAAATCCATCCGGGTCAAGCCCAACGCACCGCCGGAGGCGTACGTGACGGAACGGGTGGCGAAGCGGGAGACGTAGCCGCACTCACTTCACCCGCAGCACATCCTCGATCACGCCGGCGCTCCCTCGCCCCAACAATCGCACCGCGTCGGTGATCTCGCGGCGGACGCGCGGCCAGGTCACCCGCGCCTTGGCCGCCTCCGGCCGGAGCCACTCGAAGGCGTCGTGCTCGCCGCTCAGCAGCACCTCGGCCGCGCCGTCCACGATCGCCGCGAACACCGGCACCAGCACGATCTCGCCGGTGGCGTGCCGATAGAAATGCTCCACCCGGCTCAGGTTGTAGAGCCGCTCCGGCCGCAGGCCCGCCTCTTCGCCGAGTTCGCGAAGCGCGGTCGCGACCGGCGTCTCGCCCGGATCCACGTGCCCGTGGACGGCTTCCCAGGACCCGGGGGAGCGGCCGCGGGGGCCCCGGCGGAGGCAGAGGAACTCGAGGCTCTCCCCCGCCCCGCGCAGCACGAGGAGGTCCACGTAGGCGACGCGCGGCGCCGGGGAGGAGTGGCTCAGCAGAGTCCCCGCGAGTGGTCCGCGCCTAGGCCGATGAAACCCGCCGTCGGCTGAGCGCCGCCTCCAGCCGCGCCGCGAGCGCCCTCGCCCGGAACGGCTTGGTGAGAAAATCATCGGCGCCGAGCTCGAGCACGCGCACCTCGTTGTCCTCGTCCCCCTTGGCGGTGAGCACCAGGATCGGCAGCTGCCGGGTGGCGGAGCGGGAGCGAAGCTGCGCCAGGACGGTGTAACCGTCCACGCCGGGGAGGTTGAGGTCGAGAATGATGATGTCGGGGGCGCAGCGGTCCACCTCGTGGAGCGCCTGCGCCCCGTCCCGCGCTTCGACCACTGTGTAGCCCTGCCGCTCCAGCAGGTCCTTCATCACCCGCCGGAGGTGGTCCTCGTCGTCCACCAGCAGCACCATCGAGCCCTTGCGAGTCAGCTCCGCGCGCACCGGCGGCAGGTCCTCGAGCAGCTCGAAGGCGGGCGAGGCGTCGAGCGCCGCGACCCCATCCTCCCCCCCACCAGCCCGCGCCGCCGGCGGCACGAACACCGCCGCCGGGCTCGTGCTCCGCTGGACCGGCGCCGGGGTCGAGGCCCGCTGGTGCTCCTCGTCCTGCCGCTTCGGCTCCTTGGGGCTCTGCTTGTGCCCCGGCGCCTCGGCTGCCCCCGGCGGCGACGGCGCCTCACCGGGGTCCTCGGTCGGCGGCTCCGTCACCCGGAGCAGCTCCTCCACCGATGTGGTCGCCGCCAGCACGTGGCGGAGCCCGCTCTCGAACAGCGATTTCATTCCGTTCCGGCGCGCCGCCGCCGCGATCTGGTCCGCCGTCGCCCCCCGGCCGATCAGCGCCTCGATCTCCGGATTCATGCACAGGATCTCGGTGATGCAGAAGCGGCCGCGATAGCCGGTGTGGGCGCAGTCGGCACACCCCACCGCCTGGTGGAGATCGCCACTCCCCTCCGGGAAGTATTTCCGGACCCGCTCCGGCAGCGGCTCGCTCTGCCGCACCTTGCACGCCGGGCAGAGCCGCCGGAGGAGCCGCTGCGCCAGCACGCCGCGGAGGGCCGAGGCGATCTTGTACGCCTCCATGCCCATGTCCACGAGCCGGGTCACCGTATTGGGCGCGTCGTTGGTGTGCAGCGTGGAGAGCACCAGGTGGCCGGTGAGCGATGCCTGCACGGCGATCTGCGCCGTTTCC
>DASYRI010000116.1:0-7775 GCA_036004545.1 Gemmatimonadales bacterium | reverse complement strand
GGAGCGTATCGGGGTACTCTCGGGGCAGGCTCGGCCTTCCTCAAGTCGCAGTCCCTTTTAGATTACGCCATTGGCCATGAACCTCTTTCTCCCCTCGGACCGGCGGCCGCTGCATTTCGTCGGGATCGGGGGGGCCGGGATGGGCGCGCTGGCGCTGATTGCGCTCCGTCGGGGGGTCCCGGTGAGCGGATCCGATTCGGACATTTCGGGGTGCGGTGATCTCGTCGCGGCGGGGGCACGGGTCTTTGCCGGACACGCGGCGGATCAGGTCGGCCATGCCCGCGCGGTGGTGGCGAGCGCTGCGATCCCGGCGGACCACGTCGAGGTGATGGAAGCCCGCTCCCGTGCGATTCCGGTGTTCACGCGCAAGGAGGCGCTGGCCGGGCTCATCGGCGAGGCGCGCTGCATCGGGATCGCCGGGACTCACGGCAAGACCACGACGACGGTGATGGCGACGGAGGCGGTGGCCGCGGCGGGGATTCCGGTGACCGGCATCGCGGGCGGGCGGGTCTCCGCCTGGGGCGGGAACGCGCGCCTCGGGGGCGACGATCTCTACGTGGTGGAAGCGGACGAGTACGACCAGGCCTTCCTCACGCTCAGGCCGACCATCGCGGTGGTGAACAACGTCGAGGCGGATCATCTCGAGTGCTACGGGTCACTCGAGGCGCTGGAAGGAGCGTTCGTGACGTTTGCGGGCAGGTCCGAGCGGGCCCTGGTGGGAAACGACTCCGCCGGAGCGGAGCGGGTTGCGCGCCGCCTCCCCGCGGAGCGGACCTGGCGGTTCGGGCCGGGCGCGGTGGATCTGGACCTCCGCGCCATCGAAACCACCGCGGACGGCAGCCGCGCCACGGTGAGCCTGCCGGGGCGCGGGAGCGCTTCGCTCCGGCTCCGGGTGCCGGGGGAGCACAACCTTCGCAACGCCACCGCCGCCCTCGGGGTGGTGGTGGCGCTGGGCGGCGATCCCGAGCGGGCCCTCGAGGCGCTGGCCGAGTTCCGGGGCGTGGGGCGCCGGTTCGAGCGGCTGGGCGAATTCGGCGGCATCGCGATCGTGGATGACTACGCCCATCACCCCACCGAGCTTCGGGTCACCCTCGCCGCCGCGCGCCAGGCGTACCCGGGCCGCCGGCTGGTCGCCACGTTCCAGCCCCACCTCTACTCCCGCACCGCGCAACACGCCGACGCAATGGGCGAGGCGCTCGCCGCCGCGGACCTGGCCGTGATCACCGACGTGTACGGCGCGCGGGAGGCGCCCCTCCCCGGCGTGACCGGCGAGCTCGTGGCCCGGGCCGCCAGGCTGAAGGGCGGCGCGGTCGTGTACCTTCCCTCCCGCGGCGAGCTGGGCGGGCAGGTCGCGGCGCTGCTCCGGCCCGGGGACGTCCTTCTCACCCTCGGGGCGGGTGACATCACCCGCCTCGGGTCCGAGGTGCGTGAGCACCTCGAGAGCGCATGAAGCCTCGGCTGGTCCAGGGGCTCGGGGCGGTGGGACTGGTCCTCGCCCTGGTGGGCGGTTTCCGGGTGCTCAGGACTTTCGCGTTTTTCCGGGTCCGCCGCGTAGAGCTGGTGGGTGCCCGGTACCTGACGGCGGCCGGGGTCGCCCGCGCCCTGGCGATTGCCCCCGGGCGGAGCGTCTTCGACGGCACCGACCCCCTCCGCGAGCGGGTGCGCGGCATGCTGGGGGTCGTCGAGGCTCGAGTGGCGCGCCGGCTCCCCGGCACGATCCGGGTCACGATCCGGGAAGCGGAGCCGGTGGCCCTCGCCCATCGCGGCGGAAGGCTCGTGCTGGTTGACGCTGCCGGTCGGGTACTCCCCTTCGATCCCACCCGGCCCGCGGCCGATTTGCCCCTTGCGGAGGCGGACTCCGCCCTGGCGGGACTGCTCGCGCGGGTGCGGGAGGTCGAGCCCGCGCTGTACGGGCGGATCGAGCGCGCCGTGCGGGTGCCGCCCGACGTGGCCATCGAGGTGGAAGCGGGCCGGATCCTCTTCCGGTCGGGCGCGTCCAGCGCGGAGATCCGCGATGCGTCGCTGGTGGCGGACCTGCTGGCCCGGCAGGGCCGCCGCTGGCGCGAGCTCGACGCGCGCTTCCTTCCCCACGTGGTGATTCGCGGAGCGAGCGCGTGAGCGGGCACTCCGAGCATCTGGTGGCGGCCCTCGATCTCGGCTCGACCCACGTGGTCGGCGTCATCGGGGAAGTGCGCGGCAACGTCCGGGCTCCCCGGCTGCGGGTCCTCGGCGTCGCGGCGGAGCGGAGCGCCGGCGTCCGCCGTGGCGTGGTGCGGGACATCGAGGAAACCACCCGCGCCATCGGAAAGGCGATGCGCGAGGCGCAGCTCATGGCCGGCGTCGAGGTCGGCACCGTGTACTGCGGGGTGGCCGGCGAGCACATCGCCGCCCGGAGCTCCCACGGCGTCGTCTCGGTCACCGGGAGCGAGATCCGCACCGGGGACGTGGCCCGGGTGAACGACGTGGCGAGCAACGTGAGCTTCGGCCGGGACCACGAGCTGCTCCACGCCATCCCGCAGGACTACCTGGTCGACCAGCAGGAGGGGATCACCGAGCCGATCGGCATGAGCGGTTCCCGGCTGGAGGCGGAAGTCTATCTTGTCACGGTCCTCTCGAGCGCGATCCAGAACCTCCGGAGGTGCGTCGAGAAGGCCGGGTATCACGTGGGCGAGTTCGTGCTCGAGCCGGTGGCGGCCTCCCTGGCCGTGCTCACACCGGACGAGCGGGAGCTGGGCTGTGCAATCGTCGAATTGGGTGGCGGTTCGACCAATGTCGCGGTGTTCCACAGTGGCAAGATTCGGCACACCGCGAGCTCGATCTTTGCAGGCGGTCATGTGACCAACGACCTGGTGCACGGTCTCCAGGTCACCCAGCAGGATGCCGAGCGGCTCAAGGAGCGCTTTGGCGCCGCGTTTGAGCCGCTGGTGCCGGACACCGACGTCTTCCAGCTGCCGGGGACGCCCGGCCAGGGACCCCGAACCGCCCACCGCCGGGTAGTGGCGCATATCATGCACATGCGCCTCCAGGAAGTCCTCGAGCTCGTGCTCGACGAGATCTCCAGGGCAGGGTACCGCCAGCGCCTTCCGGCCGGATTGATTCTGACCGGCGGGGGCGCCCAGGCCCCCGGCATCGTGGAGCTGGCCCGCGAGGTGTTCGCCCTCCCGGTGCGGGTCGGCACGCCCGGCGAAGGACTCACCGGGCTGGTGGACAGCGTCGAGACACCGCGTATGGCGGTGCCCGTGGGGCTCATGCTCTACGGGGCGAAGGAAGTGATGGCCAGCGGAGGGTTCGCGCCGGGAAGGCGCTCGCCGGCTGTCGAGAAAGTGCTCGGTCCGGTGAAACGGTGGCTCCAGGACTTCTTCTAGGAACGCGAGGGAAAGATTCATGATTTTTGAGCTTGAGGAGCAGGGCGCCCAGCACGCCCGGATGAAGGTGATCGGGGTTGGCGGCGGCGGCGGCAACGCGGTCAACCGGATGATCGAAGCGCGCCTGAACGGCGTGGAGTTCATCTCGGTCAACACCGACGCGCAGGCACTCACGAAATCGAAGTCGGACCAGAAGGTGCAGATCGGGAAAAAGCTCACTCGCGGCCTGGGAGCGGGCGCCCGGCCGGAAATCGGCCGCCAGGCGATCGAGGAAAACCGGGACGAGGTACTGGCCGCCATGCAGGGCGCCGACCTCGTCTTCGTGACCTGCGGGATGGGGGGCGGAACCGGCACCGGGGCGGCGCCGATCATCTGCCAGATGGCGCGCAACATCGGCGCGCTCACCGTGGGGATCGTGACCAAGCCGTTCCTCTTCGAGGGCCAGAAGCGCATGAAGCAGGCGGATACCGGGATCATGGAAATGCGCCACGGCGTGGACACGATGATCGTCGTGCCCAACGAGCGGCTCATGGCCGTGGTCGGCAAGGGCTTCAAGTTCGAGGACGCGCTGATGAAGGCGGACGAAGTGCTCCTCAACGCGACCCAGGGCATCGCCGACCTGATCACCCGGACCGGCCTCATCAACGTGGACTTCGCCGACGTCCGTACCGTGATGCAGAACGGCGGCTCGGCGCTCATGGGGACAGGGATCGGCCGAGGGGAGAACCGGGCCCTGGAAGCGGCGCAGCAGGCGATCTCCAGTCCGCTCCTCGACAATATCTCGATCTCCGGCGCCGCCGGGGTGCTGATCAACATCACCAGCAGCGACATCACGATGGGCGAAGTGACCCAGATCAGCGAAATCATCCACGATGCCGCCGGGGACCAGGCCGAGATCATCTTCGGCTCCTGCACCGAGCCGTTGCTCGAGGGCGAGATCCGGGTCACCGTGATCGCCACCGGGTTCGACCGCGCCATCACCGGCGAGCTGCCGCCCGGCAGGGTGACGTTGCCCGGGGTGCTCCAGTTCCCCGAGAAAAAGCGCGCGGCGGGGAGCAGCGGTTCCGCGGGTGCTGCGCCGGCCGGTCCGTCCCAGGCCCGCACGGTCACTCCAAGGCCCCCTTCGCCGTCCAAGAGCGCCACCGGCATGCCCGAGGTGTCGGACATGGAGATCCCCACCTTCATCCGGCGGCAGATGGACTGATGGGCCGGCTCCGGACCTCCCTCGCGCTCGCGGTCGTCTCGGCCGGCCTGGTTCTCGCCTTCAGCGGGCGATGGCCGTGGCGAAGGCTCGGCTCCGGCTTTGGGACGGGGGCGCTCCCCCCTTCCACTCCGCTCGCGGCGCTTCCCACGGCGGCGCCGGGATTCTCCCACCTGGTGAGCGACACGCTCCGCCGGGGCGAGACCCTGAGCGAGGTGTTCGGCCGCCAGGGGCTCGCCGAGTTCGATCTGGCAGGCATCCTCGAGCGGGCCGGCCTCGACTCGCGGCGGCTCCGCGCCGGGCTGGTGCTCGAATTCCGGAAGCTGGCCGGGGAGGAGATGCCGAGCCACGTGAGCGTCCGGACCGGCCCGAAGGAGCGGCTCGCGGTCCTTCGCGTGGCGGAGGGATGGACGGCCGAGCGGCGCCCCGTTGTGTGGAGGACCGAGACGGTGCGCTTCGAGGGACCGATCGGGAACTCGCTCTACGAGGGCCTCGACGGCCTGATCCCCGACAGCGTGCTGAGCGCAGCCAACCGGGTCCGCCTCGCCTGGGACCTCGCCGATGTGTACGCGTGGTCGGTGGACTTCAACCGCGATATCCAGCCCGGTGACCGGTTCGCGGTGCTGGTCGAGCGGGAGGTCTCCGAGGAAGGGGAAACGCGGAGCGGGGCGGTCCTCGGGGCGGACCTGCTCGTCTCCGGGAAGCATCTCGCCGCGTATCGCTTCTACAGCCAGGACGGCGGGACCCGATACTTCGACGCCGACGGGACGTCGCTCCGGCGGGCGTTCCTGCGGGCGCCGGTCGAGTTCCGCCGGATCTCCTCCAGATTCACCCGCGCGCGGTTCCATCCCGTGCTGGGCATCTGGCGCCGGCACGAGGGCACCGATTACTCCGCGGCGCCGGGCACCCCGGTGCTCGCCGCGGGCGACGGGACGGTGCTTCGCGCCGGACGCGCCGGCGGCTACGGCAACCTGATCGAATTGCGCCACCTGAGCGGCATCACCACGCGCTACGGCCACCTGCGCGGCTTCGCCGCGGGGCTTCATGCCGGCGAGCGGGTACGGCAAGGGGAAACCATCGGGTACGTCGGCGCCACCGGTCTGGCCAGCGGTCCCCACCTCCACTACGAGTTCCGGAAGAACGGCGTCGCCCGCGATTCACGCCGGGTGGCGCTGGGCGGCGGCGAGCCGCTCGCCCGCAGCCTCCTGCCGCTCTTCCAGCGCGAGCGGCTCCGGCTGGCGGGGGCGCTCGGTGCGGCGGGGCAGGGGTCGGTCGCGGTCAAGACCGAGTAGCACCCCTCGACCCTTCACTTTGTACTGGGAGGCCCTACACCGACTCGCATGACCGCCAGGGCGCTCATCATCTTTTTGCCGGCTGTCTCCGCCGGCACCCACAGAGCATCAGCCCAGGACTCGGCGCTCGTGGACCCGAGAGTCTCGGCTGTCGCAACGGGAGGCCAGTGGACTGCTGAAGCCCGCTCCGGGTACTACCGGGTCATCATCCGCACCGGAGGCGTCGAGCACGCTTCCTCCGATCTGACCCTGCAGTGGCTCGCGGCGCCGGACCCGGACGCGCTGCCGACCGTAGTTCGCTCCGTAGCCATCAAGGAACTAAGCGGCATTGGACGGCTCGATCGCCCTCAACTCGGTCAGTTCCAGAAGGGGTGGCGTCTCTGGGTCCACGTCACGGACACCCAATCACCGCAGGGCGCGCAGACCATCAGGGCTGTCGATCTTGGCCCACCCGGCGAGGTCAAGGTGAGGCCGCCGTCGTAGGTCCCAACCCCCTGGCTGTCGGAGGGCTCGTGAACGGCAAGTCTCCCAACCCACGCGCCCTAAGACGCACTTGCTGGTGACGGGGAAGTGCAGGCCGTCAGGCCGCAGAAAACACACTCTCCCTCACCACCACCCGACCTCGGAGGTTCTATGAAGCGAGTCACCGGCATTGGCGGCATCTTCTTCAAAGCCAAAGACGCTCCGGCACTACAGGCTTGGTACAAGCGGCACCTCGGAATCGATGTCCAGGAATGGGGTGGCGCGGCTTTCACCTGGACCGACGGTGAAGGTAAGCCGGTTGCCGGAACAACCGCCTGGTTGATTGCTTCGGCGCAAAGTGGCCAGTTTGCGCCCAGCACTGCACCTTTCATGGTCAACTACCGGGTGGAAGATCTCCACGCCCTGGTCAAAGTCTTGCGCGAAGAAGGCTGCAACGTTCTCGAGAAGATCGACGATTCCGAGTACGGGAAGTTTGGCTGGGTCATCGATCCGGAAGGAAACAAGGTAGAGCTTTGGCAACCGCTTGCCGGCCAATGACCAGGGCAGTCGGCCTCGGCACGAATCTGCGGCCTAACCCTTCGTTGCACCGGACTGTCTTCGACGGCCGATGAACTCAAACGTCAGGCCGCTGGACCGGAACCGGAGGATTCGCTGATGCCCCACGGCAAGATCTGTTACCTCGAGATCCCGGCCAATCGCGCCGAGGATTCCGCGCGCTTCTACGCGGACATCTTCGGCTGGAAAGTGCGTGAACGTGGGGATGGAAACCTTGCCTTCGATGACACGGGGGGCGTGAGCGGGACGTGGGTGAAGGAAGGCGACCGGACGCCCGATGAGCGCACTCGGACCTACATCATGGTGGACAACATCACGGAGTCATTGAAACAGATTGAGAAGGCTGGCGGCAGGGTGATCACGCCGCGCACGGACATTGGGCCGAACATGGGGGCATTCGCGGCCTTTACCGATCCGGTCGGCAATGAGTTCGGGCTCTACGAGGAGCCGCAGCGGTAGGCAGCTGACCTTGGCCCATTCTCGTGGACAATGATTCAGGCCGCATGGCGGAGCTCGTAGGGTGCTGGGCTGAGATAGCCCAGGGTCGCTGAGGGCCGGCCATGACGTCATCGCCGAAGACCCCGCCCCACTCGTCGAAGCCTTTATTGGAGGTCAGGATCGTGGCGCCGGTCTCGTAGCGCCGGCTCATGAGCTGGAAGAAGAGCGTGGCCCCGGTGCGGCTGATCGGGAGGTAGCCGATCTCATCGACGACGAGGAGGCTGGGGAACACGAGGGTCCTGAGCCGCTGGGTGAGCCGCCCGGCCTGCTGGGCTTCCTCCAGCGAGGTGATCAGATCGGCCAGGGTGCCGTAGTAGACCCGCCGGCCGCTCTGTGCCGCGGCGATCGCCAGGCTGATGGCGAGATGGGTTTTCCCGACCC
>DASYRI010000115.1:0-9095 GCA_036004545.1 Gemmatimonadales bacterium | reverse complement strand
CCCTGACCCCTAACCCCTAACCCCCAACCCCTATGCCCTCCGCCCTCCGCCGCGAGCTCCGTCTCCTCAAAGCCTACGCGGTCGTGGCCACCGCCCTGCTCGGCACCCTCTCGATCGCCGCGTTCCGGCAGGCCGCGGAGAAAACGAAGTTCACCGAGATCGACGTCGAGCGGATCAACATCGTCGAGCCCGACGGCAAGCTCCGGCTGGTGATCTCCAACCGGCCGCGCTCCATCGGCCCCATCTACAAGGGGAAACCGTTCGGCTACCCCGGTGGGACCCGCCCGGGGCTGATCTTCTTCAACGACGAGGGCACCGAGAACGGCGGGCTCACCTTCACCGGCGCGCGCCGCCCCGACGGGACCTACGCCTCCTCGACCGGGATGTCGTTCGACCAGTTCAACCAGGACGAGACCCTGACGCTTCGCTACTCCGACGACAACGGCCGGAAGACCACCGGCATCACCATCGCGGAGCGGGACGAGCGGGACATCTACGACCTGATCATGGCGCGCGATTCGATCAACAAGCTGACCGACAGCGCCGCGAAGGCCACCGCGCTCCAGCGGCTGATGGGGCCGCGGAACGGGGTGCCGCTCCGCGCCACCCGGATCTACCTGGGTCGCGATCCCGGCAAGTCGGCGGTGCTGAGCCTCTCCGACCCCAACGGCCGTCCGCGGCTTCGGCTCAAAGTGGATTCGCTCGGCGCGGCGAGCCTCGAGTTCCTCGACGAGAAGGGAACGGTGACGTCGAGGCTTCCGCGCAACTGAACCTGGGTGTAATGCCGGCCGGCGAAAGATAGCCGGAACGACACGCACTCCAGCGTTTTTGGGCCGGTCCCCGGCCAGGCGACACGTTCCAGCCGGCTCCTTGCTTCGCGGGGAGGCGAGCCCTTGACCCTGTACTCAGGTACAGGGGTTATCCTGGACCATGGCTAGCGTGGAGATGGCGGGGATGCCGATGACCATTGGCCAGGTTGCCGCTGCGGCGCACGTGAACATCCAGACCGTCCGCTACTACGAGCGCCGCGGCTTGCTCGCGACGCCGCCGCGCACGGGGTCGGGCTACCGCCAGTACGCCGAGGACGTGGTGGGCCGCCTGCGATTCATCAAGCACGCGCAGGAGCTGGGGTTCTCCCTCAAGGAGATTCAGGAATTGCTTGCGCTCAGAATCAGGCGGCGCGACGCCTGCGACACGGTCGAGCGCCGAACCCGCGAGAAGATCGAACTCGTCGATCGGAAGATCCGCGACCTCAGGCGCATCAGCCGCACCCTGGAGCGGCTCGCCTCCGCGTGTGCCGCGCGGCGGCCCACTGACGAGTGTCCGATCCTGGAGGCGATGGAAGATCATGGCGACCTCGAGCACTAAGACGTTCCTGGCAGCCGGAGGCGGCGTGGTCGCGGCCGTGACCTCCGCGCTTTGCTGCGCCGGGCCACTGGTCGCCGTGGCCCTTGGCCTGAGTGGCGCCGGGCTCGCCGCCACGTTCCAGCCGCTCCGGCCCTTCTTCGTCGCGGGGACGGTGGCGTCCCTCGGCTTCGGCTTCGTGGTGGTACGGCGGGAGGAGCGGCGAGCCTGCGAGCCCGGGGGCCTCTGCGCCTCGCCGGTGGCTCGCCGGAGGATGAAACTGACGCTGTGGCTCGCGACCATCATCGCGATTCCGCTCCTTACATTTCCGTGGTGGTCACCGCTGGTTCTTCGGTAGGAGGTTGAACATGTCGATGTCATCGAAAGCCGGGATGGTCCTTGCGGCCGCAATCACCGGCGGCTCCCTGCTCTGCCCCATCTGCGGCGGAGGAGTCCAGGCGGCGGGCGCCCAGGCCGCCCGATTCACCACGCAGGCGCCCGATACCGCGACGGTGCGGCTCCACATCTTGGGAATGACGTGCGGAAGCTGCCCGGTCACGGCGCGGCTCGCGCTGAATCGGCTGGCCGGCGTCTACAGTGCCAGGGTGACACTCGAGGACAGCCTCGGCGTCATCCGCTACAACCCTCACAAGGTGACGCCAGTTGATATCGCCGCGCACCTGACCCGGCTCACCGGCTTTCGCGCCACGGTTGTCCCGAACGACTCCGGGGCACCGGAGCGTTCCGTGAGACCTTGACGCATGCAGACGCTGAATGCCACGATCACCTGTCCGTACTGCGGCTTCGCGAAGTCGGAGGTGATGCCGACCGACGCGTGCGTCCACTTCTACGAGTGCGGCGGCTGCGGCCGCCTGCTCCGGCCGAAGCCGGGCGACTGCTGCGTCTTCTGCTCGTACGGGTCGGAGAAGTGTCCGCCGCGGCAAGGCGGGTAGAGCTACCCCCTACTCTTCACGCAACGCCCGCACCGGATCCACCCGCGCCGCCCGCCGGGCCGGCAGGTACGCGGCCACGGCGGCGCTGATGGCCAGGAGCCCGGCCCCGGCCGCGATCGTCGCCGGATCGTGCGCCGTGACGCCGTACAGGATGGTCGAGAGCAAGCGCGCCGCCGCCAGGAATCCCGCGAGCCCCACGACAATGCCCGCCCCGGCGAGCGCGAGGCCGTTGCCGAGCACCATGCGTATCATATCCTTCGGCACCGCACCCAGCGCGAGGCGGATGCCGAGCTCGTGGGTGCGCCGGCTGGTGCTGTAGCTGAGCACCCCGTATACGCCGAGCAGCGCGAGCAGCAGGGCGAGCGCCGCGAACCCCGTGAGCACCAGCATCGCCAGCCGCCTCGCGCCGAGCGATTGGTCCACCCGGTCCTGCATCGAACGGATCTCGTAGAGCGGCAGCATGGGATCGAGCTCGGCGACGGCCGCCCTGGCGCGTGCGACGACGAGCTCCGGCGCGAGCGAGGTCCGAAGGGTCAGATAGAGCCCCGAGTACCAGGGAGCCTGGCCGTAGGGGTAGTAGATCGTCGGCTTGTCGGGCTCCCCGAGGTCGCCGTGCTTCACCGCCCCGACCACGCCCACGATGGTGGCGGAAGGTCCCTGATTGACGGTCTGACCGACCGGGTCCTCCGAGACGAAGTACTGCCGGGCGAGCGAGGCGTCGATCACCGCGACCCGCGGGCTGCCGCGCCGGTCGTCGCGTCCGAAGGAGCGCCCTCGGAGGAGCGGGATGCCCATCGTCCTGAAGTAGTCCCCCTGCACGAAGCGCATGTCGGCGTGGCGCTCCGGCTCGCCCGGCGCGACCGGCTTCCCCTCGATCCTGAACGGGCTGCTGTTCCGGCCTTCCCCGAACGGCAAATCGCTGATGGCGCCCGCCAGCTCCACACCGGGAATCGCCGCCAGGCGCGCAGTGAGCTGCTCGAAGAAGGCGGTCTTCTGGGCCTCCTGCGCGAAGATCCCAGCCGGCAGCGTCACCCGGAACGTCAGCACCCGCGAGGTCTTGAAGCCGGGATCGGTGGCGAGCAGTCGGGCAAGACTCCGGATCAGCAGTCCGGCGCCGAGCAGCAGCATGAGCGACACCGCCACCTGGCCCATGACGCTGAGCCGGAGCAGGCGATGCTTGCCCGGGCCCCCGGAAGGGCCCCGCGATGCCTCGCGCAGCACGCCGTGCAGATTGGTCCGGGCCACCCGCAGCGTGGGGGCCACGCCGAAGAGCACGACCGAGAGCAGGGTGACCCCGACGGCGAAGGCGAGGACCCGCGGGTCGAGCCGCAGGTCGTTGAGCGCGGGGAGCTGCGTCGGGTCCATGCCGTGCAGGGCGCGGAGCGCGACCGCGCCGAGCCCGACGCCCAGCCCACCGCCCGCGGCGGCGATCAGCGCGTTCTCCACGATCAGCTGCCGCATGATCGGCCATTTCCCGGCGCCCATCGCGGCCCGCACCGCCAGCTCACGTTCCCGGCTCGCGGCCCGGACCAGCTGGAGGTTCGCCACGTTCGCGCAGGCGATCAGCAGCACCAGCGCCACCGCCGCCATGAGCACGCGGAGGATGGGTTGCAGCTCTCCTGCCTGGACCGAGATCAGCGACTTGCCGGAGAGGAACCATTTCAGCTCCGGCGGGGCGGCCTTCTGCGGATCGGCCTGCCACTCGGCCGTGACGCGGTCCAGCCGGGCGGTCAGCTGCTCGGGCGTGATGCCGGGCTTGAGCCGGCCCAGCGCGGTGATCATCCACGGCCCCTGCTGGCGCATACGGGGAGTGATTTCCAGCGGCACGAACACCTGGGCGCTCCGCCGGTAGCGGAAGCTCGCGGGCAGCACGCCGATCACCCGGTACGATTGTCCGTTCAGCTCGATCGAACGCCCGACGACGGCCGGATCCCCGCCTGCCCAGCTGTGCCAGAACCCGTTGCTGAGCACCGCCACCCGGGTATTGCCGTTCCGGGAATCCTCGTCGTGGTAGAACCGGCCGACGGCCGGCGTAAGCGAAAAGAGCTCGAAGAACCTCCCCATCGTCTGCGCCGCTCCAAGGCGCTCTGGCTCGCCGGCTCCGGTGAGATTGAAGCTGGTCCCGGAGACGCCCGCGAACACCTCGAACGGCTCGGCCCGGGCCGCGAACTCCTCCGCCTGCCCGGGGGTGAGCTGGCCGCCCATGAGCTTGAGCCCCGGCGCATTCTGCTGGACGACGAACAGGCGATCGAGCCCCGGCACGTCGAGCGGGCGGAGCAGGACTCTGTTCACCGCGCTGAAGATCGCGGTGTTGGCGCCGATGCCGAGGCCGAGCGTCAGGATGGCAATGGCGGTGAACCCGGGGCTCTTCCGCAACGCGCGGAGCGCGTAGCGCGCGTCGCGCGCCAGCGCCTCGAACGATTCCGCCACCGAGCGCCGCCGCACCATCCGCAGGTCGATCCGCTCGACTTCCGCGCCGATCCTCGGCAGGTCGCCGAACCGGGTGCGCGCCTCGCGCTCCGCCTCTGCCCTCGGCAGGCCGGAAGCGACCAGCTCCTCGATCCGCTCCTCGAGGTGGAACCGCAGCTCGGCGCCCACCTCGTCCTTCACGGCCCGCCGCCCGAGCGGCAACCGGAAGACCCGCCGGAGCCCCTCCCAGCGGGCGCTCATCGCGCCCCGTCCGTCGTGAGTACCAGCCGCACCGCCTCGCTGTACCGGGACCACTTGGTCACTTCGGCGGCCAGCTGCCGCCGGCCGGCCGGCGTAAGCTGGTAGTACTTGGCCCGCCGACCCTTGTCGGTGTAGCCCCACTCGGCTTCGAGCCAGCCGCGCTCCTCCAGCCGGTGCAGCGCGGGGTACAGCGCCCCCTCTTCGATCTGGAGGCGCTGGTGGGTGACGTCCTCGATCCACCGGACCACGCCGAGGCCGTGCATCGGGCCCCAGCTCAGGGTCTTGAGGAGGAGGAGGTCGAGGGTACCGCGGAGGAGGTCGAGGTCGGGGGCGGGGGCGGGGGCGGGGGCTGGCATGAGGGCTCCGGAGAGCGGTTCCGGTCTAACCTAAGGTTCTTAGGTTTGGACGCAACCGGGCCGGAAAGGGTTGGCAGACCCCCGGAAACAGGGAGTAGCGAGGAGCGAGGGGGGGAGGGGGAAGGGCCCTTCTCGCTACTCGCTACTCGCTACTCCATTGTTCGCTACTCGCTACCTCCTGCGAACGTCCACCCCCCCGTTCGTGGTAATCAGCCGGATTGTCGCTCCGCCCTTGCCGAGATCCGTGGTGATCCGTCGCCCGATCTTTCCCTGCACCGTCACCGGGAACTCAATGTCCACGCCTCCATTCACCGTCCCGGTCTCGAGGTGGGCCGAGTAGCCGCTCGGCACCCGGAGGTGAACGCCGCCGTTCGTGGTCGTGGCATCCAGCCCCTTGCCTTCCCAGCGATCGCCGTCGAGGTCCACGTGGAGCCCGCCGTTGGTCGTCTCCGCCACCACGTCTCCGTCCACCGACTCGAGATGAATGCCGCCGTTGAGCGTCTCCATCCGGAGGGTCCCGCTCACGCCGACGACGGCGATTCCGCCGTTGTGGGCGCGCAGATCGAGGTCGGAGCGCGCCGGGACGTGCACCTCGTACTCCACCGACCACCATTCCCGGTTCCTGGTGTCGGGCCCCTCGGCGTAGATCCGGCCGCCGTCGGTATGGACCCGGACCGCCTCGGCGATCTCCCGGGCCCGCGACTCGCTTCGGGCGTTGGCCTGGATCATGGCGCGGACCAGCACGTCCCGCCGGCTCGAGCCGATGACGGTTACCCCGCCGTTGATTCGGCCGTCTATGTTGAGGCTGCCGCCGGTAGCGGGAATCGTGGTCTCGGTGATGTTGCAGACCCGCTCGTAATCCCAGTCACCCCGGTCCCGGGAGCAATCCAGCCGAGACTCCCCCGCCCGCTCGGTGAGTCGCCGCTGGGCGGCGGCCGGGGACGCGATGAGGGCGACGAGGGCCGAGGCCCCGAGGAATCGGCCGAAGGAAACCCGGTGGATCATGGGGAGCTCCTGGCAGAGAGGCGATGGCTGGACGGGGACCAGATCATAGACGGGTTCAGCCCCAAAAGGGTTGCACGCCCGGGCCCCCTGGCTCCTTAGCTCCCCGGCTCCCTGGCCCCCTGGCCCTTGCGCGGATCAGGCGGATTTGCTAACGTGTTCGCCGCTCGACGGGAGTCGCGTCCCACAGGTCCCCGGTTCGACGTTCGGCGCGAATGGCGCCAGGGCGCTCGGCCGAAGCAGCAGAGCCGACGGCTCTCTGCCGAAGACCATGGAGACGCGACTTCTTGTTTTCGGGATGCGGTGCCTCGACTCGCTCGAATGGAGAACGAACGGTTCAATGAACGTCAAAGCGCTTTCCCCTTCTCGTCTTACCGGCAGCGGTCCAACGGCCGTGCCTGAAGCCATAGCCGTGGCCGAAAAGGGCGGAGTGTGTCCGGCCGCGAGGCCAGGGCGCGATAGCATGGCGTTCCAACTCCATCGGACGCCTAAAGTTGCCGGCCAGAGCACCGGAATTGGCGGTCGAACCGCCCAGTTGGGTGGACCGGGTGAATTGAGACTGGACTCGTTGTACCGGAAGAACAACAGCGTGCAGGCGGGAGGGAACGATCCGGGACCGTGAGGTCCCTGGCCCAGCTCCTCTCCCCATGGGGATGAGAGATCGCCCCACCTGCGCGCACGACGCCGGGTGGGGCGATCGGCGTTTTGAGAGGGACAGCCCGGCTCTTTGACAACCGATGGAAGCATGTGTGTCACAACAAGCGCGGGCCGTTGGCGATGGCCGGCGGGCGGATGGCGTTCTCACACGAGATCACGCGACTCCCGGGTGGGGGCATCATCCGTTCGCCGTGCCATTGCCGGTTGCTCGAGCTCAACTTTGGAGCCGTAGCGCAACGGCCAGCGCGCCCGACTGTCTCTCGGGAGGTTGCGGGTTGACCTGCGGCCGCTTCGCGGCCTCGATCCGCTCGCCTGGCTGAGCACGGCCCAGCCCTCCGGGCCGGACGGATCGACTCCCTCACCGAGCTTTGAGGTGTCATGGCCTAGTGGACAAGGCGCCGGCCTGTCACGCCGGATACGCGGGTTCAAGCCCCGCTGACACCGCTGCAGCAAAGAGACGACCATAACCCAGGAGGACCGCATGCCAGGACACTAGTGACTCCAACAGGAGAAGAAGCGTGCGCAGGGACATGGCGAAGATCATCGTCGAGCGGTCTCGACACGGTGGCGACGGCGGGAAGAGCCGGCCGATGAAGGGGTGGTACAAGAACACCCCGCTGGAGGACCGTCCGACGAAGGAGGGCATGAAGCGCCCCTACGGATGGGGCAAGGAGCTGAACGAGAACCTGGAGCCGCTGAAGCGGTATCTGCGGAGCCAGGTCGGGCGACCCTGGAACGACGTGTAACAGCGAGATCTCACAGAATCTGCGACCGACGAACGCGGTCCAGCAGCACGTGCGGGACCACGTGCGGTGGGAGGTCGAGTTGCACGTGAGGGTCGTCGACGGCAAGGTGTACGATCAGCCACGGTGGGGTGAGACGTACCCGATGCGGAAGGGTGAGCTCTATGTTCACCCTGCGACCGGGATCCTCAGCGAGGTGAAGTGAACTGCTCGATAGCTCAGATGGACAGAGCGCCGGTTTGCGGAACCGGAGGCCACGGGTTCGAATCCCGTTCGAGTGATCCCCGGAAGCTCAAGTGGACGGGCGCCCGCGTCCTGAGCGGGAGGCTGTGGGTTCGAGTCCCACGCGGGGAGTGAAGCGCAACGAGATGTGGGGGAGCCCGGAGTCCCCGCCTGCCTCGGATGCAGGAGAACGCTGGTTCGAATCCAGCCGTCTCGATGGAGTGCGGTGAGGAGCGTTGGCCGAACGGCAAGGCGCCGGTCCCGAAAACCGGTAAGGCGGGATGACCGCTGTCTGGGTTCGAATCCCAGGCGCTCCGTAGGACGGCGTGGCCAAGCGGCAAGGCAGATGGCTGCAACCCATCGATCGCAGGTTCGAATCCTGCCGTCGTCTCTGGAACGGTGGCCGAGAGGCAAGGCAGCGCTCTGCTAAGGCGCCGTGGGGCGAGAGTCCCTCGCAGGTTCGATCCCTGCCCGTTCCGTGTTGCGCGGTTAGCTCAGTGGGCAGAGCGCCACGTCGCCAGCGTGGAGGCCGCGGGTTGAGTTGCGTCCGCTTCGCGGCCTCGCTCTTCCTCGCCGGGCTTCGCCCGGCGCCGGCCCTCCGGGCCGGACGGATCGAATCCCTCCCGGAGATCTGAACAGGCGCGCGGCCCGATCGGCAGGGGCACGGGGTTGTGACCCCCGGGAAGAGGGTTCGAATCCCTCCCGCCTGATGATGGCTCGTAGCGTAACGGTTAGCGCAGCCTGCTTATATCCGGAAGAGTGCGGGTTCGAGTCCCACCGAGCCGATGACCCGTAGCTCAACGGCAGAGCGCCCGCTCGACACGCGGGAGGCAGTAGGTTCGACACCTACCGGGCCAATGTCCCGTAGCGCAATGGTCAGCGCGCCGCTCTGATACAGCGGAGGTTCCGGGTTCAAGTCCCGGCGGGACGATCGCAGCGCCGTGGAGCAGCGGTAGCTCGTCGGCCTCATAAGCCGAAGGACGTGGGTTCAAATCCCACCGGCGCCATTTGCAGTCCTGGACCAAAGGCCCGAATGGTAAGGGCGGCGGCCTCCAAAACCGCGTGCTGTGGGTTCGAATCCTGCTTGGTCCGCTGCAACCTCGTCTAACCGGCAGGACACCGCGCTCTGAACGCGGCAGATCCAGGTT